>PACG01000044.1 GCA_002699335.1 Candidatus Poribacteria bacterium | reverse complement strand
AGAGGATACAATGCGGCGTTACGCCGTTTCAGAAGCTTGTCTTTTGCGCGGGAAAATCATCTGACGTGTTATCTAGACCGCCGTGGCGTATCGCGACGGGTGGAGTAAGGGAAAGTACCCCGCTGGATAGTTCTCCCCCTCCTGTGAAAGGGTTCAAGGGTAATTAATGCAACCCTGACGCACATTGAAAACCTCCCTTGATATTCCTACCAATAGGGTTAGCGGAGTCAGGGAACAGAGAATATTAGATCTGGATGTTAACTGATTAGGAGTTAATTCCCCATCATTGGTAAGGATCCGACACCGACTGAATTTCAGCGCTTCGTACGAAGTGTCTGGAAGCTGGATGCATCGATCAAGTACCGTCCACGGTAGAGCTTGCATATGAGATGGCCTGAATCCCCCGTACACGAGTTATCTATTGCGCGGGTTTAAATGAGTAGGTTCGTAACGTAAAACGACTACTTCAGAATCACCATCTTGCGGGTTTCTGTGTAATCTCCAGCCTGTATTTGATAGAAATAGGTACCACTAACATATACCATCAGCTTACCAGTAAGCAATGGCTTCCGCAATTTCACCCAACCTCTTACCGTTCCATATTACGTCCACTACAATTGGCAAGGAGTGCGTCTCAAATTTCTCTGGGAATTTGGCTTGGATTTGGCAGACACGCTTTTCATTGGAGGGAACTGTAACCTTCATCTTTTCTGGCCAAAGGTTAACGCCCTCAATAGAACGGAAGTGAAGTTGGTATATTTGTGTTTTGACTTGATAGTTGGTGATTATTACTTTGAATATCAGCGTTTCACCAGGGGTGATGCGCACTTTATACGGATAGAACTCGATCCAGTGCGGATCCATCCCGATGTTCGGATGCGGTTGATCAATCGTCTGTGTGAATAATGTTTGCCAACGTTCCATCCATGCCTTCCACCGTCTGATCTTGGTTTGCTCAAATGGCACCGCACCACCATGACCGGTCAGGATGAAATCGGGTGCGTGATCCAAAATCTGTTTTGGCATGTCCGAGTAACTCGATACTGGCGTACGATTCTTGGGGATGAATGAATGTATATAGTCGCGGTTTTCATGGAAGCTAACACCTGAGATATTGTCTCCGATACAGAGGAATTTCCTGTCGTCCACAGAAAACCAGATTAGATGATGGTAAAGTGTTTGTCCGGGATGTTGTTCCATGTAAAAATCGATCCCTCGCCAATGGAAAGCTTGACCGCGTTTGATCACTTGGTCAACCTGAATTCCTTGAGGCATCAGACATGGCATGTCGTAATTTTTTGGGCTCTCCAGAATGTCTTTCAGTTCTGGTGATGACGCGAGCTTAGTATCATATTGAGCTTTTAATGCGGGATAGCCAGCCAGATGGTCATCATGATAGTGCGATGGCAGAAACCACTCAACAACTTCAACACCAAGTTCGGTTTTAAGATAGGGAGTTAGATGGTCAATGAACCGATGTGGATTGCCGCTAATTGGGGCATTGGAGGTGTATCCACAGTCAATCAAGAGCGCGTGACCGGATTCGTCTCGGACAATGTAGGTTCGGGCAACTGAATTGACAACTTCATAGACATGCGACGTTAATTGGCGAAACTCAGGTCGATAGTACTGAAAAGCATGCCCATGAAACAGTTCATACAATTCTTCCATCGGTTCCTGAAGTTCGGTAAAAGCCGCTGGTGTTGGGATAAACGGTTTACCGTGTCCAGGAAGAATCAGGTCAAGTTCGAGGTTCGCCACCGTCTGCAGACTCTCCAGATGGTTCACGTGTCCTTGGAACGACATATAACTCCATTGGCTCCAAAAATATTGTTGAACCTTTCCAGGTGAACTCATTAAATCACCACATGCCAAGACCCGTTTCCCATCGATTTCAAACTGGTAACCTACGGAACCAAATGTATGTCCTGGCAATGGAACGACATAAAACCGAATTCCACACCACATTATCGACTCATAATCATACGCGTACCCATTGGAGTGGATGTCAGTTAACATACCCCTCCCAGGATAATACGAGGTGTAGTTATCATAAGTATCATAGGATGCTTTAAGCAAATCGGTTTCTTCCAAGAAGCGTCTTTCAACAAAGGGAATAAAAATCTCAGTACCACTTGCTTGGAAACGATTTGCCGCCGCACATTGATCTCGATGAAAGTGGGTTAACAAAATTCGTTCTACTGAACAATCTTTGCCAGAAAGTCCTTCAAAATTTTCTGACCTCAAGTGTGTTCCGCAGTCGACCAACAAAATCTTGTCATTAACGCAAATGGCATAGATGCTACAGGTGTCTTCAAGAAAAAAAAGGTGGTCAGTTAATTTTTGGAACATCTCTTATCCTTTTACGGTTGAGGTCCTTGTGTTTACTAGTATTCCTCGAACAATTTTGAGCATCAATGCGACATTTTTTGTCATGTATTCAGTCAACAGTTGCTTAGCTTCAGCCTGGCGTTGGTCGTCGATAAGTTCCTTGCCTGCTTTAGCCATTTCATATGCACTGTCAAACAGGCACTTTTGGAACGTTCCCCATTTCTCTCGAACTACTGAGGTCGACTCAATTGCATCTGAATAACTCTTCAGGCTCAATTGGCGGAAAAGCCACCAAGGACTTTCTTCTGACGGTTTCTTACTGCCAATTGCAAGCACGGAAGGCAGTTCTCCTTCGATAAACATAGGGAGAAAAACACCCAGACAAGGTGAGTAGAGACTGCTCCAATAAACAGGCAATCGCGAATTATCAGCACATAGGTGAGCGACAAGACTTGCTGCTGTGTTCCCTCCTGTACCATCTTGATTGTGATGTACACAGATCCCACCCTGCCTAAGCACTGTGTCGAAGGACGTTCTATCGGTATCATCTCCACCATGGTCACTCAATACGGCGATGATGGTCGAAATATCGATATTTCCCAAATGCTGATTTAACAACGTACAAGAGCGTCTTCGACGTACCGCACCACTGCCAACTGAGCGGTCTACTTGATGACTGTAGGCTTCAGAAAAATTGAGTTGCTCTGCTTTTCCCCTCCACCAGTTGTTGGCTATTGCTTGTTCAAGCGCAGTCGGAGATAAACAATCCCAGTCATCTTCGATTGAATAGACGTTGCTGATTCCAGCTACACTATCGATTCGTTTAGTTGCCCATTCATGACCAGCTGTTTCAAGGATATACGCTTCATGCGGATCAGCAATAATATAACCGTTGTCGTATGTACGGACATTTGCCTTGTTGCTAAATTCCCCTTGCCCGTATTTCGTGATTAAGGTCGTCATCACCTCAACTGCTTCTGCGGCAGTTGAGGCACGCTCCAAACCGAGTCGAACCAACTCCATACCAATCAGTTTTGGAGAATCAAATTCGTACTTAGATTTCAGCCCTTCATTTCCAATTACCACTTGGTGTTCGTTGAATCCATGTTCATCTCCCCAGCACCAGTATGGGGTAGATCCAATATGACGATACGTCGTTCTGACTTCTGGAAGTTGGATAAATTGGCAATTTGTCATAGAACCCAAGAAGTGAGATTTTCGGTCTCGTAAAACTAACGGCTGACATTCGATCGCGGGTCGATCGCTGTTCTTACCGAAGATGACCTGATTGTCCGTTGTCGCATTAGATAAAGCGACAACCGTATCACAACCTTTAAGCATATTGTTGTCCTCCTCCACTCTACAGCTTGTGTAACTTTTGGTTCGGTCGCCGAGACCAGTATATTTTTAGATCTAATGTAGATTCTCGCTCAGCGATCACTCTTTCTGATCAGGTTTTATTAGCCTCTATTATAAACGTGGTACAAGGCAGCACGAACCCATTTCCAAGATAATCTAACGCATTGCTATTGGACATTCGCCCAGCTTCTCAACTACCTCACCACCAATACGAAAAGTGATTGTACTACCCTTTTAATTTTGCATATCATCGTATTTAATGTCGTAAAAAGTACAACCCGTAAGTTANACTATCTCTGTTGAAAATAATTAGCCATTTTCAATACTAGCGACACTGGGAATTAATCGTCCTAGTGTCGTTTTTTATTCCTTGTTTTCAGCGTCCACATTCCAACCCATTCGTCAGTAGGATCATCATCACCACAACCACCTAATAAAAATTAGCACAGAAGAACTAATTTCTTCTTCATATACGCAATCCTCATGTCTTTACCAGCATTTCCTACACTTTTGATTTGACCGTCTGCCATCGCCGAAAAAGTGGGGGAGGACCCTAGGCCCCTTTACATCTTTAACGCGAATTCGACTCTCAAGGGACCGCTTTTGGCATTCTATTACGATTGCAGTTTCGGGGTAAAGCGGTGGGGTATTAGTAGGAATTGCTCACGCCAATTGGGCGCATAGTACCCAAAGGTGAGAGCTTGGCGTATCAGCTAGATTCTTAGTAGGAGGCTCATCTCAAGAGCGACAGGATATTCTGCAATATAGCTGAGGCCTGAGCCCGCATAGCAATAACTATAATTAGGCCAGTATCTGATTCTTAACCAAATCAGTCGCTTCGGTTGCAAAGTCGGTGTCTTGGATATTGAATTAGGAGATTTCGATATTCTGCGTTTGGTTGGTCAGATTCGACAGAAAGCTAACCAATTCCGTATCGAACCTTCGTTTCTAGTTGATCGCATCAGTGGCATGATACAGCGAAGTGATAGTCGCGTTAGCACAATCAACACCCATCAGCATACTACCATCGATCCTCAAACCAGCGGTCTATGTCACTATCCTGGGAGCAATCGATACCCAACCCCTGTCACAAGCCCAACGACAATCCAAATCCCACCGATTAAGCATTCGCCTAAGATAACTCCGAGAAACACCGGACGTAGCTTACGGTAGTATGCAAAACCTCCAAATTTGAGCATGATATATTTACAAAGCCAACCAAGGAAGAACGAAAACCAGTAGCAATATGTAGCATAACTTGTTGTCATCAAAAAGCCAATCGGATGAATTTTCCACCAGAGGTAATGATGACGCATTAAAAGCATAACAAAAACAGCNAGTCCTCCTGTGGTCAATGAGGTAATCCGATGAGCCTCAATTCCCGTGGGGTTCTGGAGAATACTAGCAAGCCGTGTAAATGGTGATATTGCGGAGTTTACATATGTCCAATGCTGTAAATTCAACGCCCCCCGTTTGTAGATTAAATTTAACGATGAATAGTATGAAACACCTATAGCAAGTACCATTGCCAAAACCATCACGATCAGCAAGGAACGTTGTTTTACCCGAATAGGATCAGCGATCTTGAAGTTGTTCATCACACTCGGCATCATGGACTCCCGCATATCAAACATCAATACCCGTTCGTAGACAACGATTGTCCAGCTTGGAGTATTTACCCGTGCGCTGCCAAAGAGTGTAATAAGATAATCTCCCGGAAGGAAAGAGTAAAGCACAAATAACAGACCANCATTCGCAACCATCCATGTCATNACCGTCGATAACCCTAAGAAAAGTACAAGGATAAATATTGCAACCCAAAAACTCATCCCAGCGAGCATACACATCAGTGCAAGTAGAAAAAGGCCACAGATAAGTCCTATCACCGCCCAAGCATATGGGAGTGGCTCATTCTGATCATCGGCGGTTTTTTTCCCAAACAATGCACTGAAGGTGTTTTTGAAGTGCTCCTTACCAAGCCAGATGATGAATCCGATGAACACAAGAAATCCCCCCATCTGCTGATTCTGCTGGAACATCCCAGTGTCTATTTTGAACCCAGTGGCATAAATTATGACTACCTCCATTTTTGTCAGCAGAAAGAAAAACCAGAAACTGAACGAAATCTCAAGTGTTAACAGATATACNACCGCAATTACAGANGGATAGATAAAAAATTGGATGGANGGCCACCATGCTAATGCAGAAAAAGGCTTTTCAGTAAAATATCTTGAAATTGCGAAAAAAACGGGTGGATTCGGGATGGNCGGAAAGTAGAGATGTAACCCTCTTAGGCCATGTAGGACAACAGGGATAGCAAACCCAATCCACACCGTATGAGTTTTGAAGAAANGGCTGATCAGATCTTTTCCTTCAGGGGATTGAAACATATCCATTGGTAACTGCACGAGCGGGAAACTNAACCGTTCATGTTCGACCCACTGNTTGCGAAGTAGGACACACCAACAAATAATCATAGAGAAGAAAACAATGGAAAATCCACTCCACGCAAGCATCGGCTTCAACCAAGCCTCCCATGGAATTGCTTCCCCATCGGGCAATTTTTCATAAAAGTACAATACCGCCTTCGGATTGCTGACTACCATCCAACTCGGTAGGTGTTGATGGAAGAGGTCTACCCATTCGTTTTCGGCCGTGGCAAAATAGAATGGACTCACGAGCAAAGGAATGAGATAACGCATAAGTCCCGAAGATGGGATCCCCGACGCCACAAGCATCATCCCCCAGATAATGGTAAGCTCTGCCGCACTTAATTGCAGGCCTAACTTAATTTTCTTTAGTAATACATTGATAACAAGGATAAGTACTATGAGGCTAAAAACAACCGCAATTGGNAGATGGTTTCCGGCGAGGTAGGTGCCACCAACGAGAAAATCGTTGTAAGGGGTCACCAAACACTGTATTGTGACTCCCAAAAGACCAATTAGCACACTGCGCGAGGTTAACGAATGAAGCTTAAAAGTGGATTTAGCTAGCATGGTGGATGGGTTGTGGCTTGGGGATATCACTGGAAGGAATGCAGCTCTAGGCTGTCTTAGAAGCAGTCCTTTCGCGCTAAAAAATTATCCGACGTATTNTATGTACCATCGTAGCCAATAGGTANATGGTAAATCAAGCATACAACACAACGGAAATTGACATGTTGGCATATATAATCAGTGCAATACGCCATACCCAAATGAAAGTACAGATGTATCACACCAAACCAACAAGTTGTTTCATCTGATCATCCATGACTTTGAGATGATTAGGGTNAAAACGCTCATGAATGGCACGACGAGCGTTTAATTCTTTTTCTTGACCTCCTTTTTGAATGAAAGTATATGCACAAACAAGTCGGGGTTGTTGCAATAGATTATCCGAAGCACTATGTACCAACTGACCATCATAAAAAAAAACACCTCCGNCTTTGAGGGTAACTTCCTCTGGATTCCAGTCGAGCCCATCAAGATTTNCCTTAGCAGTGTAGACATTATTCTCTTCTTTCTCCACTCGGAATTGCGGATCGACAGCGGCTCTTTCGATAAGATAGTGACTGCCTGGGATTACCGTCATGGCCCCACCTGAAGGCTCAATATCAGCAAAAGTTAGCCAGGCGTTAGCAAAACTCCCTTCTCTCTCAAGAAAAGGTGAGTCGGAAAAACCATCAGTATGACCCCGCCAGTTTCCGTCTTTTAAACATCCACATACTTTTCCGGAAAAGGTAACAATAGGAATTGGCTCAGTATTCAGTCGAAATGGTCCATCAATCATGTGCGAAATCACTTCCAGTAACTTTGGATGTGTGGCAAATTGAGCAATTTCAGGAATACTATGTTGAGGTGTTTTAAGTTGCCGCCGTGTTCCCCATATGTGGGCATAAGACTCTGGGGACTCAGGTCGAATTTTGTCAAGCAGAATGGCCGCACCTTTTTTTGCCTCTTTGATGGTAAGAACATTCTCAACTATTGCGTGCCCTTGATTAATAAATTGCTGGCGATAGTCCTTAATTTTTTTTTGCTTTGACATATAATCTCCCTATTTAAACTGTACCAAAAGATTATAAACGGGCCTTTTTAAAACTCTATTAATCGGCTTAAGAGCGTCTCTGGATAACTTATTTCCCGCTACCCTGAACGCCATTTTTTCTTACAGGCTTCGACNTGTTTCACCGCGTTCTCGATCAATTTTCCCACTGTATATCGTTTCNTGCTCGCAGCGATTTTGGTTAACCTTTCCTTCATATCCTGGGAAAGGTCAAATTTAGTATCGCAATCGGCACATTCCCGCAAAACCTCTGAAATGGACGTCTTACGACTTTTAGCATATGCTTCCAACTTGTCGAATTTATCTTCGTCAATCCGAAACGTAACGGGTCGGCTTCTCTTCTTCTGCAACGATTAATACCTCAAAGCTGTGTGACACCCTTAATTCCATTCGTCGGTTTCGCATCAAACCCAACCCGCCAACTGGTCATTCACCCAATAGAGTCTTGCACACCGCAAGGCGATCGTCTTCGTATCCCATCGCATGATATAGGGACTGCGCCTCGTGGTTAGTGAAACCGGTCAGAACAAACAATTCTGTCGCACCACCTTCGCATGCCAAGCGCTCTGCGTGGGCAACCAGCGCACGCCCAATACCCCGACGGCGGTAAGCTTCTTGGACAAATAACTCAGTCAATTCCGCATGAGGCGTGTCATAAAACACACGCGGGACTAAACACAGACTCGCAAAGCCGACAATGCAATTGTCCACCTCCGCAACAATCGGCGTTTCAACGCGATACGGATTTGCCAATCGTGAACTCAACTGCTCAGGTCCCACCTGAACCCCATTGAATACAGCGTTTAGGCGTGCCAACTCATGGGTGTCATCTAATGTAGCGACGCGCGATTTCATCTGATTATTCATCGTATTTGCTTTTTCCTTCATCTTTCATGGTGAAGTCCTGTCGTGAAATTATAACTTTTTTCTGTGGACCCGCTGATGCTTTTACCAATCCATTGCTCATATTATTTTGATCCTGACACACAACGAAAACCGTAGGTGTCGTAGGGGAGTTGTTGAAGCGGGTAGCTACACACAGGAGGTTTGTAAAGTTGCTCCAAGAACCGCCCCGCACAACACGGGGACTGCCTGAACGCGGCCCTTGGGATTACGTGAGAGCGAGTAACTATAGTAATCTTCACCATACCAATCAGCGCACCATTCCCAGACATTGCCCGCCATATAATACAAACCATAACCATTAGATGAATAACTGCCTACTGATACAGATTTGACTGTAGAGGAATCTTGACGATAGAGAGCTTTGCTAGAATCAATAGTATCTCCCCAAGGGTATTTCTTACCTTCTAGTCCACCTCTAGCTGCATACTCCCACTCTGCCTCCGTAGGGAGTTGTTTACCTGCCCACTCAGCGTATTGCAGTGGCATCAAACCAAGTCACATATATCATTGGGTGCTTGTCGGTAGGCGAATATTTATAAAACTTGCCCCATAATTGGCTATCAAAGTGTCGGATGATCAGCTTCAGACAAGAACTTCTTAAACTGACCAATGGTAGCTTCAGTGACATCCATATAAAAGAAACAGGATCTGGACCATCCAACACTTTGATAGTCTTAGTAACAGGTTTACCCAGACGGTCAAAAGTCTCTTTCTGTTCAAAAGTTGCTGTTGACGGAATTAGCATCATCTTAGCATCGTCCTTCTTTCAAGTGATCTTCTTAGTCTTGATACCTTTCAGTTCCTCAGCACTTGCAACAACCACTTCCTTGGCATTCTCAGCACGAACAAAACCTGCCGATACAACCATCACCAACAGCAGGACTGCATCAAACTTCTTCATTGTCTTATTCTATTCTTTTATTTGAATTGAACCACTCCAAGAACCCACCAACTACAGCCCCAAAGAACCCTCCAAATAGAAACCCAACATATATCTCCTGCCAAAACTTCTTCACGCACCCAATCCTCGTGCCATTATCGGTGGTCCCAGCAACCTTGATTTGACCGTTTACCTATCGAAATTGTGTAGGAGAAACCCCTACAATTCCCTTGTCGAACTCGTAGACGGTGGCCTATGGGTTTTCTAGTGCTTACACGTTTTTACTGCTATCACGGTGATTCTTGTAGTGATTGTGGATATCCTCATTCACTAGAAATCGAATTAAGAACTATTTCAGCAAAGACAGGTAAATGGTCTGAAGGAAATCGACCTGCCCAAGATTCGCTTAATGTCCCAAAGCGTAACACACGAATATTATGTTTAATAAAAATATAATCGATTCTTTTTTCAGGTTCTCCTGGAAAGCTAAATCCACTCCATGTTCCTTCAGGCCCGTGAGGTGATTGCATTGATAACGACTTTGCATCTTTAACAGGCTCAAAGTCTTCACTTCTTGTCATAATCTGGTAGGGTATAGAATCTGGTCGTGCATTAAAATCTCCTGTTACCAAAACAGGTTTTCTTTCTGTATTCAGCTTTGTAATGGTCGAAAGAATTAATTCTGCACTCTTTTGACGAGCTGTTTCCCCTCTGTGATCAAAGTGAGTATTGAAATGAAAAAAAATTTGATCGGTATATATGTCTTGAAATTTAGCCCAAGTTACTATCCGATTCAAACTTGCGTCCCAACCTGGGCCTGGTTTCTCTGGTGTTTCGGATAACCATATTGTGTTATGTTCTAACAGATTTAAACGATTAAGATTGTAGAAAATGCCACAATACTCGCCTTTTTTTGCACCATCGTCACGTCCAACACCAACTGAACGATAGCCAGAAAGCAGAGTAGACAAATCGTCCATTTGCTCATCGAGTGACTCTTGAACACCGATGAGATCAGCTTGGTGGAAAAGAATCATACTTTGTGCCATTTTTTTCCTATGGGGCCAAGCGTTAAACCCATCTTGGGGATTGTTAAAACGGATATTAAAACTCATTACTTTTAATGGGTAATCTTTAGTTGTTTTTTTAAGACTAAGCATGATTTTTTTGCCTGATGAATCGGATACTTTTTCTGCAGATACAGTTGATATTAACACTGACAGAAGAGGAAGTACAAGATAAAGAAGCTTCATTAAGTTCATCTCCAAACAATTANTTACCTAAATGGACTATTGGGTTTTGCCTCTACATTATATTGAAGGAAAACCGTCAGCATNGATTAAAATATATTAACATGATCACAACATTGGGTAAAGAGGCAGGTCGACCTAAGACTGTAGCACAGGCAAAATAAACCCACCCACACCGGTTTGAAGTCTAGTTCAGACCTGCGTGGATGGGTTGTGCAGCTTTGGTTTTAGACTCTAGCGGGAGAGTATTGCCATGTTTGGCTATAGGAGTAAACTGCAGATGCCAGGTTTGGACCACCGTGGCTATTTAGCCAACTTCTGGTATTCACAGTGAGCGATTCGTTCCACGAAATAACACTTGTTTAGTAACCTTCACTACCATCAACCAACCCAATATACATCATTCGACAGGATGTCATCATTGCCTTCTCCACGGGTACCGGCGGTAAAAAGCACACTAGGATGCTTGACGATTACATTATGACCCGTGGGGCGTTCCAGATTTGGCCACCATTTACGATTGCGTGGAAGGTCGCTGCTAAGATATTCCATCGAGAAGTTGTCGCCGCCGTCGCGCGATACCAGCAAGACGATGTTGCTCTTGTTCTCACAATTCAAGGTGGCGGTGACGAACATCGTACCTTGCTTGTTGAAAGCCATCCCAGCAGCAGGTCCGATCTGCCAGCCAGACCACTGGCTGGCCAGAGGCCTTCGTTTCCAACCAACACGGTCGTCGGGCGCAGCAATGAGCATCTCAGCCGTCGATCCGTTTCCGGCCGAGTACAAGATGTGTGGAACTCCACAGGGATCGACGGCAATGCTACCACATTTGTAACTTAGCAATCCTTTGGCTCGACCTCCGGTGGCAATAACGTCCATCATGCCGAGCGAGGCCGGTAATTCTATGACCGACCCATCACGACGATGCCAGGTTTTGCCGAAGTCATCACTACACATGTAGGCAACCGTCTCGCGAGTTCCTCGATCTGCATGCAACCTACAGGAAAGATGTAGCGACTGGTGGTCCGGGCTCCACGCCAATGCCTCTTGGAAGTGACTGTAGCCACGTGCTGACGAGCGGAGGATCCTCAGCGGACCTTGCCAGTCTTCTCCAACACGTTTGGTCCATTGCTCGACTGACCAGGGTTGATTCTTTCGGCGGTGGCGTGCTGTCAGGTACAGCGTATCGCTCGGCCCACAAACAAGAGTAGGGTAAGTAAGTTCCTCACCGAACTCGATTTCTTCTTCCCACTCAGAGGCATCATTTGGTCTCTTTGATTTTCGATAGCAGAACGGGTGGTGGTGCGGATAGTAGACAACGTGCAAAAAGCCCCGGTCGTCCACAGTTAACGCGGGGCCTCCATGATTGTCGTATGCTACACCAATGGTATACATTTGCGACCACTGATTCGACTGGCGATCCAGAGTACGAATCCGGACGCAAAATCCGTCGGTCACCGAGTCAAGCCAAGCCACATGCGTCTTGTGTTGGAAGGTGACAATCTTGTTTGCTTCGGCATAAGCTGAGGCCCGGCCACTTCCATGTTGTGATAGTAACATCGTCCGACTACTCATACAGCCAATCCTCGTGCCTTTATCGGCATCTCCTACAGCTGTCCCTTTGATACGGCTTGTGCTACATCAGCGTAAAGACGGAACCTGTGGAGTCGTATTACGGTGATTCAACAGGGAAAGGCCGTATAAACATCGGCGCTTCCTCACGTCCAGTATTTTTACGCTTACTCCAGAGCGCACCCGATAAGCGCAATTATCGGTCGTTTTTGATACGTCCCCATGTGAGCGCAATTTTCCCTTGCGGAGAGACCGCCAACACCTCAGACAGTCCCTGCTTTATGATGCGCTTAATCTCATCAACCGTAAGCGCCACATTAAAGATGGCAACCTCGTCAATTAGACCATTGAAATGCTGTTGGTAACCATCATTGCCAATCCATACCGGATTGTCTGTCACATCGATCTTTTTATCCGCTTTAGCCTTTCCAATTTCTTTCCCATCTTCAAAAACCTTCATCACAGAACCGTCATAGGTCGCCGCATTGTGCACCCACCTCCTATCTGGGAACGTGTACGGACCCTCCAAGTTGGTTTGGCTTTGATCATCCCAGCGCAACCGCCAGCCACCGCCAGGTTCTCCCCTATCATAAAGGACATATGACCAAACGTCGCCAACCTGTCGCCATTTGCTGAGAATCGTACCACGACCGGCAGGTCTTTTAAAAAACCACGCCATAATTGTAATATCACCTGTGATGTTCAAGCCCGGCTCACTGTCGACCTCAACATAATCTGTCGCCCCGTTGAAATCCAGCGCTTTGCCGAATTTCCCATCGACCCACTTCGGATTACCCTCACCCATGAACATTCCATCATAACCGTTGTCAGAACTATCCTTAGCAACCTTGCCTGACTCTTCATCAAAGAGCCAGGCGCCCGCTGCGGATTTGGGGTCAATTTTGGCGTTACTTTGTATCATGAATATCAGCGTTGTAAGGAGGACACTGACATATACAATAGAGTCTCGAACCATGTTAATTCTCCTTCTTTTTGACTGAAGTTCAGTTAATTTCGATTGTTTATCCTAGCAACTTATCAGAGTGAATGGAATCTTGATTAGATCGTTTGCCCTCGCTGAAAAAGCGGGGGGATCCCTAGGTTGTCCCTCGACAGATTAAGATGCTCAACGAACGCTACATCCTTAGCGAGAATTCGACTCTTAAGGTAGTAACTTAGACATTCTACCACGATTGCAGTTTCGGAGTAAAGCGGTGGGGTAGTCTGAGGCTGTAGTGTAAAATAAACCCACCCACACCAGCCTGAAGTCTAGCCCAGACCAGCATAGATGGGTTGCGCAGCTTGGGTTTTAGACTCTAGCTGAAAGGTACTACCATGTTGAAGTATAGGAGTAAGCTGCAGTTGCCGGGGTTTGGACCGCCGTGGGCGTACCGTGACTCGTGGGGGTAAGAGGTAGGTTCTACTGGATCGTTTTTTCCTATTCGATATTTGACTTCCAGTGTAGTCTGGATGCGCAACGATCTCCTCAATCAGACCCTGCAGTGCTGCTTTTCTGGAATCTTCATTTTCCAATTCTTCTTGCAACAGCTCCCTGAATTTACCCAAATCTATAGGTGCACTACCATCTAAGAGACTTATCTCATTCAAG
>PACG01000043.1 GCA_002699335.1 Candidatus Poribacteria bacterium | reverse complement strand
ATAACTAAAAAATGGAATTAAATGACTCTAGGATTTCTGCTTGTAAGCTCGCCCGATACTGTAATCCAGTAGCGTCAGAATGTTGTAGGCCATTTATTAGGCTGGTACCCAACTCATGCCAGGTTGCCCATTTGGCACCGGCAATTTCCTGTGTATCCGTCGGGAGTATATTTAGACTCGTTGTAGATGCAGTGAAAACATGCGTTTGCCAGTTAATTCGGTAGACGGCCTCGATCTTCTGGCTGTGATAGCTAAACTGAACGCAGGCCCGTAACACGTAACGATGTAATCTGATCTCTAGCCCAGTTTCTTCTTTAGCTTCCCGTTTTACGCCCTGTTCAAACACCTCACCAGGGCTGATCCCACCACTCGGTGGCCGATAGACATTCGGCAAATAGTAAGGCTTTCGAATCACCGCCAGCTTAGCATCAGGGGCAATTTGTCGCTCTTGATTGGGGTTTTGCTGGAAGATGAGTAGGGTTACATCGTGTTGCCGCCCGGACAACATACTGGCTCGCACCAGGTTAAATTCCCTTTCTCGCATCTCCCATTCAGTGTTGAAAATTCGTGGTACACCGTATCGGTACTCGAGCCGAGGAACCTGTTGATTGACAAACATAGGTCGAGTAGTTTGCCAATCTTTATATTTGACCTACGAAACGGTTTGGGTTGAGGCGGTAATTGGGATCTAGTTCCGACTTAATCTGTTTCATCAGCCCAAGCGTCGCACCAACTTCCCCCCAGACGTCGATTTGTTCCTTGACTTCGACAGGAGCTGATTCGATGACCAAATTACCACGATTAGCAACTGCCTGCGTTCGCAAGTTGTGGATGGTGTTTACCAGGTCTGTTGGGGGATCATTGGGATGCAAAAAAGCCAGATGAATCACACCCTTCCCAACCAACGCCATGATCTGAGGCAGAACATCCACCGACTCGAGAACCGTATCAATGAAATTGGGTAGATCCGAAGGTCTGAGATTGACACGACAAACTAAACGGTTGAGGGATGGGTTTGGGTTGGCGGGGAAATCTCGCGTTGCTAGGCGTAAATTTTTGCTCTGCTCATCTGAGTAGGTGCCGAGACCGGTGGTTTTATGTTTCGCCATCTGAGAGATTTGGTCGATCTGCCAACTCACCGTTTCAGCCGCGCCGTCAATTCCGACCAACAGGCACGGTTGATCGATTTCAGTCGTTGGTAATCCATTCAGACTCAGGTTCAGAAATGCCGGTAGAAGTTGAGTCGCGTGAATCTCTCGACCAAAGGTGGCGGCATCTTTGGCTGAGTCGAAGGTCAGGAGCATAGTTCGCTCAGTTTCAGGTTTAGGATAGAGCTTGAAACAGACTTGACTGATTACACCCAAGGTGCCGAATGAGCCGACAAATAGTTTATTGAGATCGTAGCCGGCTACATTCTTAACGACTTTACCGCCAGATTTAATAGCCGTTCCGTCAGCCAGAAAAACACGCAGCCCCAAAACCAAATCCCGTGTTGCACCGTACTGATGTCGAAGGCTGCCAGATGAGTTTGTAGCGACTATCCCACCTACAGTCGCATTCCTGGAATAGGGTGGGTCCAGCGGGACAAACTGCTCCTGTTCTGCAACCAGATTTTGTAGATCTGAAAATATCATACCGGCCTCGACTGTTACCGTCAGATCGTCTGGTACATACTCGATGACTCCATTCAATCTGGCAACTGAGAGGAGTAGATCTACTTTTTCTGGTCGGTTCCCCATACCGAGTTTACTGCCGTTGCCTGCTAGTATCAACTGCTGAGGNGTTTCTGNAAACAGAATTTGTTGCAGATCTGATTCCGTGTNGGGGNGTTCGATNCGGTCTGGCATTATGCCGTCAATTTNATATTGGCTTTCTGGTATCATCGGTAGGGGTGGTCTCAAATAAAGCGAGAAACAGGGAGATAGTATCTATCTCACGTTTCTCACTTTAAGAGGCGATTCGTTCCTTTTGTTCGATGGCTGGCGAACAGTTGGTATGTGTTTCTTGATGCCATCTGGTTTCGTCACCAAATTGGTCAATAGGGAAAATCTTACCCGGATTGCATAGGCTATGCGGATTAAAGGCCTCACGAATCTTGACCATCAATTCCATGTCAGCCCTAGAATAAACCAGCGGCATGAACTGTTGCTTTTCTACACCGATCCCGTGTTCGCCAGAGATGGTTCCACCANCCTCAACACAAGCTTTTAGGATCTCCGCGTTGGCTAGATGAACACGCTCCAGTTGATCCGGATCTCGTTGGTCGAAAAGGACAATCGGATGCAGGTTNCCATCACCAGCATGAAAAACATTAGCGATGTCCAGGTCGTACTTTTTGGAAACTTCNCCNACAAGANCCATCATCTTTGGNAGCTGTGAGCGAGGGACCGTCCCATCTTGAGTGATATAGGTCGGGGCGAGCCGTCCTAGCGCACCGAAGGCCCGCTTCCGAGCCGTCCAGAGNTGCTTTCGATCCGCTTCGTCCTTNGCGGTTTGNACNCCTCGAGCCTGATTACGATTGAGGATATCGANGATNCGTTCAGCTTGATCTCTGCATACCNNCCTCGATACCGTCCAGTTCTACGATCAAGACCGCGCCTGCATCCAGCGGAAGTCCCCACTGAAAAGCCTCTTCTACTGCCTTAATGACAAGGTGATCCATAACTTCGAGGGCCGCAGGAACAATCCCTTCGGCAATAATCTGAGAAACGGCACTGGTGGCATCAACAACCGTGTTAAAAATCCCCAGCATCGTGTAGTAAGATTGCGGGTTACGTGTTAGCCGAACCACGGCTTTGGTGGCGATACCGAACGTTCCTTCTGAACCTACCATCAATCCTCGAAGATCATAGCCGATGCTTTCCTCAGTTGGGCTACCAAACTCGACAATCTCACCATTTGGTAACACCACCTCCAACCAAAGAATGTGGTTAGAGGTAACACCGTATTTCAAGGTATGAGGGCCACCAGAGTTTTCAGCGATATTGCCACCGATACTGCAGGCTTGCTGGCTGGATGGGTCGGGAGCATAGTGGTACCCCTGGTTGAGAGTAGCCTGTGATAACAGGAGATTTACCACTCCGGTTTCAATCGTTGCCTGTTGATTTTCGAAATCGACCTCTAGAATCCGATTCATCCGATTCATGGCGATTACCACGCCGCCATTCATAGGTAAAGCACCACCACTCAAACCGGTTCCCGATCCACGCGCAACGAACGGAACTTGATACTCGTTCGCAATTTTGACAATTTTTGATACATCTTTCGTTGTGTCAGGAAAAACAACCACATCAGGAAGTGCCTTGAACAGTGTAGCACCGTCGCACTCATAGACAGACAGAGAAATCGGATCGGCAATTACATTGGTCGATCCAATGGCGGTCGATAGGCCATTGATCAAGTTGGTATGCTTCGACATTTCGGTTAACTCCAATTAGGCAATTATACGATAATCTTTTAAGCGAGGCCATTTCGATTCGAAATAAAAAAGTGTGTAGATAAGGCGTCCGACCTTCGGTCGGCATCTCAAAACCCTGGCCGGGGAAAGTCGATATGGAATCACTGACTAAAGTCAGGGGTTATTGAATCGTCAACTCGTCTTCTTGCTCTAACTGTTCTACTAGAACAATAAGTTGATTGGCCATCCGTTTGAAAGAGATTGATTGTGGGGAATCGGGAAAAGCCAATACAATTGGTGTTCCAAGATCACCACAATCACAAATTTTCGGATCGATTGGGATCTGACCCAACAGCGGCACATCCAATTGTTGACAGATTTTCTCGCCACCACCGGATCCAAAAATGTTAACCTTTTCATTATTGCTTGGGTTGATATAGTAACTCATATTTTCCACGATCCCCAATAGCGGTGTCTCCATCCGATCGGCCATTGCAATGGATCGTCGAACATCGGCCAGGGCCACATCTTGCGGTGTGGTAACGATAATGGTTCCGCTCAAAGGGATGATTTGGGATAGCGACAATTGAGCGTCACCTGTACCTGGGGGCATATCGACAAGCAAATAATCGAGTTCACCCCAGATCACATCGCCTAAAAATTGCTGCATCGCACTGTGTAACATTGGTCCTCGCCAAATCATGGCTTGCTCGTCCGGAACCATAAACCCGATCGACATTAGCGAGAGGCCATGTTGGTTGATAGGAAGCAACTGTCGCTGTTCCGTCACCTGGGGTTGTTGTTTGATTCCCATCATGGTTGGGATACTGGGACCGTAGACGTCTGCGTCCATTAAGCCAACCTTCAGCCCCATTTGCGACAAGGCGACGGCCAAGTTAGCGGAGACTGTCGATTTTCCCACGCCACCTTTCCCGCTGGCCACAGCAACGACATATTTGACATCTGGAACTAACGGCTGTTTCGGAGCGGGTTTTACCGGTTGTTGGTTGGGCGTAGACGACGCTTGTGAAATTTGTTGACCGCTGATAAGTTTCAGTTCAGGATGCGATTTAGAAGAATCGGTTGTTTCTGTCGTCTTGGTTTCCGCGGCTCGATCTGCGGTTACAGGTTGTCCGTCGGGATTTTTAGCATCTTTGGATTTGCCAAATAATTTCATTGTGCTCCTACTTTTCATTTCCTAGTCAAGCTGAGGAAATATGGCTCAGGTTTATATTTGTTAGGCCGATTCAATATTATTATAGTCTCTTTAATCTTTGTAAGATAGGCTAAATAGAATCGTTATTCCGTCCGGCCTCAAAAGGCTGAAGTTAACTTCTTGCTGACGGGTATTGTTGTGAGTGGTAGCGTAAGCCAACACCATCATATACCTTCAATTACATCGGTGGGTCATCCCACTAAGACGATATTTGTTTATCCTGAAACCATTCTCATCTGGTAGAGGGGTGATAATCTTCGCAGTTTTGCTATCTCTTCGATCATCCTTAAAATAACATAATCTACTTCAGCCACCGTGTTATCCCGACCTAAACCGAACCGTATTGGCGCCCGAGCCAGGCTCTCGTCAATACCCATTGCAGTCAGAACTCTCGATGGTGTCATTGAGTTAGAAGAACAGGCTGACCCGGTAGAAAGGGCAATTTTCTCTAGTTTTTCTAGAAGCGTTAGGCTTTCTACGAATTCGATGCTCACGTTGAGATTGCCTGGTAGTCGCTGTGCTGGGTGGCCGTTCAGGTGAAGCAGATCTATCTGATTTTTTAATCCTTGGTACAATCGGTCACGTAAACTTGTCAATCGTTCTGCTTCATGCTGCATCTCAGTTTGGGCGAGTTGACAAGCTTGACCAAAGCCGACAATGCCAGGCACATTTAGCGTGCCCGAGCGGATTTTACCTTCCTGTCCTCCTCCGTAGTTTTGAGGGGAAAGTCGAATCCGGGGGCGTTTCTGGCGGACGTAGAGTACTCCAATCCCTTTCGGACCATACATCTTATGGGCTGTTAAAGACATCAAATCTACATTTAGTCGGTCGACGTTAGACTCGATTTTCCCGATCCCTTGGACCGCATCAGAATGAAAAAGAATGCCGTGTTGCCGAGCAATCTCCCCGATTGCCGATAGTGGGTTGATGGTACCGACCTCGTTGCTGGCATAAATAACACTAATCAAAATTGTTTCAGCCCTGATTCCATCTGCGACCTTCTGTGGATCCACCATACCATATTTATCCACCGGCAAATAGGTGATCTCAAAGCCAACCCCCTCTAGTACCTTGCAAGTATCCAGAATAGCACTATGCTCAATCTGGGTAGTAATAATATGGTTGCCCCGGCGGCGATAGCCATCAGCCACACCTTTGATGGCCAGGTTATCTGACTCTGTTGCACCACTTGTAAAGAGAATTTCTTCTGGACTGGCACCAATTAGATCGGCAATTTGTTTGCGAGCTTGTTCCACCGCAAGTCGAGCTTGTTGACCGAAGGCATGAGTTGTACTAGAGGCGTTCCCAAAAGACTTTGTTAGGTACGGCATCATTGACTCTAGCACACTGGGCGCAATTGGTGTAGTAGCGTGATGGTCGAAATAGATTGGTAGTTCCACCGCTTCCTCCGTCGGGAAGTAAATTTCATTATGTTACAATAGAATCTCATCTGAAACAAGGGTTTTACCCACGGAGGGTTTGGGGCAGTGACAAGGTTTGACCGATAGACAGAATCTCATCCGTTGGGATAGCAATCAAGATAATACATCAGAACCAGTCACATTGTTACTTTTATGCAGATATTCGTTCACATGGGGATTTTACGCTGCAAGCAACGGGGAATACAATCTCAAGGGATTAAAATAGAAAGACGGTTAAATTTAAACATTTTGCACAAGTTAGGAATTAGCACTAAGTTCAAGGTTGTGGATTGCGGCGATCATATTATAAAGCCTAAGGCAGCTAAACGTTTACCACCGTCACAATAGCGTTGGGGCAGAATATGGAATATTTTCAATCTGCCAATCACGTGTCCCCACCATGGCGACGTTGAAAAGGGAGCACAAACCACCGGTGACAAGCGGCAAGGCGGACCTAAGTGAGTAGCGTCATGGCGAACAGGGCATGCACACAGAACCAGCCCAGACGCAAGTTTCGCTTTCCATCGATGTCGGGCATAGCGTCTGAGGTGGTATGAGCCGGTTCAGTGGTAGCTCTTTTTGCGCTAGAAATCTATCAGGAGTGCCTGGTCAGATTTGGTCTATCCTTGATTAATGGTCAAACTAAATACGTCCAACCTAATTTCTTAGATGTGCCAAATGGTATGGGTGATAGTACAGCAAAGAACGGGAGTTGAAAAGATCGTTCTCCGACCAACAGTGACGGAGAAACCTGGCCTCACCCCACTAGACCTAATAGCGATTTGTTGCTATAATATCNGTCTGACGTATATTCATTGATTGAGATGATACGAAATATAACCTAACAATAGAGAGGATGCCGCTTCGCTAAAACCAACCAGCGGACGCAATCACTAACAAGTTATGAGAGTTTTAATTACCGGTGCCAGCGGGAAGCTGGCTGGTTTCATCATCCGGGAACTGAGAGATCAGTACCAATTGGTGCTGACATCACGCCGCAAACCCGACGCCGAGTTTTCCGACCTGCCCTGGATCGAAGGCGATCTGAATAGTTTCTCAGACTGCCAGCAGGCAGTAGACGGAATTGAGGCCATCCAGCACTTAGGCGCACAACCGAATCCGGTCGATCACCCCCAACTCCGACAACAGGCGCAAGAAAATGAGATTCCTTTCGACGCTACCTTTAAGACCAATATGCTGGGCACCTACTATCTGATGCAGGCAGCAGTCAAAACTAAGGNAAAGATCGTCGTTATGGCGGGGAGTAACTGCGCTCTGGGACACGGTTTTCGGATCAGCGAAACACCGTTTCCAATCCAGAAACTGCCGATTGACGAGACGCATCCCTGCCTCCCAGAGGATTCCTACAGTTTCTCTAAGCGAGCAGGCGAAGAGCTATTAGCCAGTTATACGCGGGCCTACGGTGTTCGCACCTACATGACCCGTCCCGCGGGGATCACACCACCAGAGCGTCGGCAGTCGATGGCCGAGAATGTTAAACCGGCTACGGGCTGGAATCCATGGTTGTGGTGTTGGGTAGGTAGCGAAGACGTGGCTACGGCTCACCGTCTCGTTATGGAGGCCTCTATGGGGAAACTCGATCGTTCAATCCCCCAACACGATGTCTACTTTCTCAACGCCGCGGACACGAGTGCGCTGGAACCCTCAGCGGAACTGGTGAAGAAATTCAAGCCGGAGTTAGCCGATCAAGCTAGAAATATAGTTGGCCATCAATCTTTCCTCGACTGTCAAAAGTTAGAACGGGCAGTTGGTTGGAAACATCAAACTAGTTGGAGGAGTCATCTCAAATGAATGACATTGTAAGAATAGGCGTGGTTGGCGCCGGGAGCATTTCGGTGCGTGGGATTATGCCGCACCTGGCGCAAGACGATGTGCACGATCGGGTACAGATGACAGCGGTCTGCGATCCTGTTCCAGGACGAGCAAAGGCTGCCGCTGAGCGGTTTAACATTCCGCGAGCCTTTGAAAGTTATGAAGATCTACTCGATTCTAAATCGGTAGACGCTGTTACGATTGCTTCTCCCATTGGCTTGCATTATGAGCAGGGCAAGATGGCGATTGATGCTGGTGTTCATGCTCATTTCAACAAATCTATGACTACCACTGTTGAGGAAGCTGATGATCTGATTGAGTCGGCGCGTCAGCGTGGTCTCAAACTAGTCGCTTCACCAGGTGAGATGCTCCGACCGTTGAATCGCCGTATACGAGAATTGATACTGGAAGGTGTATTGGGAAAGCTAGTCTGGGCCGTGACAGGCGCAGCTTTTGGTCAATACCACGAACGAGAATCGATTCGACAGGGTGAGGGTGTTCTCTCCAACATCAACCCGGCCTGGTACTTCCGTCGTCCGGGAGGTGGACCTTTGTACGATATGACAGTTTACGGTCTTCACGCCCTGACCGGTGTCCTGGGACCGGCCCAGCGAGTAACCGCCTTCTCTGGTGTGCGAATTAAAGAACGGGAATTTCGTGGAGAGATGCTCCCTTGTGATATGGACGATAACACACTCCTGACGCTCGATTTTGGCCAGTCACTATTTGGGTTTGTCTACGGAACGGCTGCTGGAGGTTTACCCGACATTGGACGCTTCGCCATTTTTGGCCTCAACGGTTCCATTCGTTCAGGTAAACTAAACGGTCAACCGATCGACTACCCGGAAAGTCAGCTGGAGGCGGAAAACGGTGGTAACGCCTCACTCCCACATGTGGTCGATGCTCACCGTCAGATTCAGGAGGCTCATGTCTACGAGGATATTATGCAGTTGGTAGATTGGATTCGACTGGACATGTCTACCCTGGTCAGTGCCGAACACGCCCGGCATGTGATTGAGATTTTCGATGCCGGCTATCGATCGGCTGAAATGGGCACGGCTCAAGACCTACGTACTACCTTCGAAACCATACAATAGATCCTCTGTCAGTGGAAATCGGATTTCACTTTGGTCTTTATGTACTCCCCAGGTCACCGCTAAAGCATCTTCTGGATGACGGCCTGAGGGATGCGTCCTAAAGCATAGAGGACAGAATGCTCGATCAGTTTCCAACCCTCGTCGGTAATCATTTCCCATCCGGTTGAGTGTGACCAGATATTGACATGACGCGTCTGGTGGCCCCTTTTATTAATTTGGCCCCCCTCATAGACCGACATGGCGACCAATTTTTCATTGTCGGCCCTTATCGCTATTATGTCAGCGTCTCCCTGGAATCCATTACAAGTCATCAATTGGGCCAAGGGTTTATGAATCTTTACCTTTTCTTTTAATTCTTCCGTGATGGGATGATCTTTTTTGACAATCTTCAGTTCATCACCCGGGTCAGAATTGAAACTACCGTCGGTTGCAAATCCCATGTTGCTATAGGTCCAGGTCTCGGCGTTGACAACCGGAATCTTGGAATTTGTATAGGCACCAAGAATATTTACACTCCCAGTAGATTCAGAAATAAAGACAAAATCGTAGTCACCATTCTTTCAGCTTGTCGATTAGTGGCGTGTCTTTGGCGTCCGGAGCGCCTGAACCGATCAGAAGCACTTTACCGGCCTCAAAGGAAAGAGGTCAGTAGCCCTAAAAGGATGGCTGAAGCAATCATGTAGCGGTTAACTTGGTCCATTAGATACTCCTTCTCATTAGAATCCTTTCGTTTTTATAAACTCACACTTTTTATGCGATCTTAGTATCAAGGTGACGAATTATATACGACATCTTGTCAATTACTAACGGCAAAGCTGTTGGTGGTTTCCCCGTACCTGCATGGAGTCTTGATGGATGGATGCATGGCCAAATGGAGCGGAGTAAGCATACTTGCCGTGTTGAAGTGGATCATGCCTAAGAACATTGGCCCGAGCTGGTTCCAGATAAGGTGACGGTCGCTGAATTGGACAAAGGTAGCATCTCATCGAAAAAAAGCGCAAACTCTAGGTCTGGAAAGCTTGCTTATCGTGATCCAAGGCCCGGGGGCATGATCTGGTTACTTCCAGATGCCTGACGGGCCGCCTTGGCCGCAGGAAAAGAGAAATTAATTATACGAATAACCGGCAAGCATACGGAATCGAGATCGTGCCGGAAAAGCATGCCGTAGCTAAGTCGTACACTACTGCCATCGAGCGGAATAGCGGAGACCAGCGTCATTGGTGGGACCGAGACAAGCGACGAAACGGTAATTATTTCACGCTCGGTCGAGATGGTGGATATCAGCTGTTCCCCTTTGGTGTACTACGGGCTTAATGGGAGCATTGAAAGGCTGATGTTGTTACCTGGTTAATACTCTCTTTTGCAGGACAAACTTCAGTAAGGAACATATAGTAGCTACTGAGTTGATCTAAGCTCTGCAGGAGAACCACACAGCGACAACGCAAAAGGCTCTAGAAACACTTCGCACAACCCATTATAATTCAGTAATCCTACATTTAGTTGGATTAAACCTCTTGCATAAGTTCGAGAAACAGGAGTTCGGAGCTTTTTATTTTATCTATACCAAAGAACTTAGTTGTCTCCCAGCCACAACTGTAGCGGATTTTACTGTTTGTACAAGAGGCCATCTATAACAAAAAGAGCGAAATTGAAACATTAGTTCGGCGTTCGCCACCACCGATGGGTTGTAAGTAGTTTTGGATAATGTAGTCGGCCGTAATCAGCAGTCCAACAGTTTGTCCAAATGTTTGTCCTTGAAGCACCAGTTCAAAAAAACCGACTGTCCGGTTGTAATTATTATCGGGAAGATGCAGGTCTCGCCAGGTTAGAAATTGTGCACCAGCACTGAGTTGAAGTTGCGCCGCCACCCGATGAGTCAAGCTGATCATGTAAGCGTTTCGATTCACATCCACGGCCTGGTTATTGTCGAAAGGAACAATATAACCGATGGTTCTGTCATTACGAAATGCCGGTGCGATTGTCAGGTCATCACTGACTTTGTAGTCGTAGCGGATTTGGTTGATCAGTGCAGTGTCGATCAACCGTTCCCGGCTGTTGAAGAGGTTGTCACGCTGGTATTTGAACTTACTTCGAATAGTTAGATTCTCGACATGTTGGTAGTCAACAATCATAGTGAAAATATTGCCCAAGTAGTTTTGTAGGACTAGATCATCTTTAATTCGCTGACCCGTTGAGCGGATGATCACATCGTCAGGAATATTATCTTTGGCTCGACGAACCGTATGCCGGAAAAAAATGGTTCCAAAGTTGGGGATCCGGTCTGGAATGTAAGAGAAAACATTATACCAGCCCTTGGCTCGCTGTTTCTGTAAGATCATCTGTTTTTGATAACGACCGGGAATTATTGACAGACCATCTACAATTGGCAGATCTAATTTCATGTAGATGTGATGACCAAAAGAGCCTTCATCGTAGTCCCGACGATAGTTTGGCTTGTCGTCGTCTTCCAGGTTGTCAGGTTCGCCGTTGTTATTAAAGTCGATTGACTCCCGGTTCAAGCCCAAACGAAATTTGGGGGGGTCAGCAAAAAACAGCAAAAAATCGTCATTCCAGTCTTTGATTCGATCGCCGTCAATATCGTCTTTGGTATTACCAACGATCAGAATCTCTGGTTCTCTTGAATCGGCATAAGGATTATCGTCATCGTTGTCGTCAATAAAGTTGGCTGCGGAATAGAAGGGATCTATTCGTGTATATTCTGCGCTGAGTGTTAAGGGGCCAAAATTGCGATTCAGATCTAAGAACCAAGCCCCTTTGTTGGTTGAAATCCGTCGCCCTTCTAACGTTGGGTACTGTTTGGTCCGGCTATACCAGGCCCGTTCACCAGAAATGGAGAAGCCAAAGAGCGTTGTCTGCAGATCTACTCCCATTGTCGATTCGTCGGTTAATTCTCCGTAGTAAAAGGTATGACGGCTTCGATTAGTAGAATCCTTGACGTTACCCGGCGCGCTTAATTCCACCAGGTAATTTTTATTGTCCGTCGAGAGCTCAACCAGGTAGTCGTTGGCAATATCGATCTCAAACTTGATACTACCCAAATCCTGTGAACCAAAGATCGGAAAGCGGTAGATAAAATATCCATCCCTGCCCACCGAACGAGAATCCGCATCACGGTTACTGTTATGGGGTAATATCAATATTCCTGGAGGCTCTGCACCTCCCTTGACGTCGTACTCTTCAGTTCCATCGACTAACATGCGAACCTTAAACACTTTAGCCCCTGAACCATCTTCCGGCGAAGCATCGCCAAATCGGAGATAGATCTCAGCCGGCGGGTTGTTAATGGTAACACCGTGCAACGGGTTGTCACTTCGTGCCAGGTCATAGTTAGTGAAGAACCGGTTGACGTAACTGAGGCCTATTCGAGGCAGAGGCAAAATCACTTCCGGTAGATTACCGACTCGTATTCCATAGGCCCCCAGACTGGCTTCGGCTCGAACCCCAGCCATGAACCAATCGTTACCGCTGGAGATCTCTTTATCTTCAATCGGTTGTGATCGCTCCCCGGAGATAGAGAAGGTGTTGTTGGTCACGCGGCCAGCAAACATAGAGACCCGTCCTTGCGCAATTGGAACAGTAATATTCCAACGGGCGGCATCGAAGAGTTCTTTATCAAGCGTAAAACTGGAAAATTTGGTGGGAAAGTTGCCGACAGTTAGTTGATGTCGTAAACCTAGCCCTTGATCTTCTGGGGATTCGACGTTAAATGTAAAGAAATTGCGATTGCCGGTCTTCTTTTTGAACTCCTTATCTCGTCTGAGGATGGAACTCCCTTCCAGGATACCAAAGGTCGCTTGCATTCGGTAAAGTTCCTTTCCACTTTTATCGAAAACTGGATTGCCGAGCGGGTCCATTCGTTGGGCCCAGCTAGCCGCTGTCCAAAGCAGAATTGTAACCGATAAAAAAAGAACCCGCCCTGGTTTAGTAGTCATAGACGAGGCTGAATCGGTGACTACCGTAGGTTTGAGAAATCCCGGAGATGGGGTAAATAAAGGCGTAGTCTAGGGTGAATTGCTCGGTTGGACGGTAACTTCCACCTAGGGTGAAATTGGTTCCCCAAGCTAAGTTTTCTAAACGGAAGCCCCCACGTATCGCCGTTTTCTGATCCTTAGCCTGGTACTCCAATCCGACACGAACATCAACCTCTTTGGGGCGAAAAACGAGATCCATATCCCAAATCGTCCGTTGCCCCACAACACCGATCCCTAAAGTTAAAATTCTAGTTAGGTATGATGGCCTACTGGCACTGTCAAGATTTTCGTTGGCGGTTCGATGGCTTGCGATATTCGGACGGTTGAGATTTTGCACAGAGAGGGCAATTGGCACATTGGGTGAGGGGAAGAACAATCCACCGACATCAAAACTAAGTTGGGTGCGACCTGCCAGATCTTCAATAATGGTTTCGTTAGCCCCGATGGTGGGGGCCGTATCCCAATTCAAGATCTTGACCGATAGTCCTAGTGCCAGATGCTTATCTCCCGCTCCTTTCTGGGCGGTTTCCTTCTGCCCCCAGCGGAAATCTCTGGCCCCACTAATTACAAGATAGTTTTCACTGTACAACAAGCGATTGGCAGTGGTGGCAGAAAAACGCTTCAAAAGGATGCCAAGACACTCTTGAACCGTCGTTTGTTTTTGTGCCTGACCTTCAACATTATAGCCAAATCCCAACAAATGTTGTGAGAGTTGACTCTGATCTTGTAATCCGGCATGAAGTCGAGCCGTGGTTGCCGTCAATTGGCGGGATTGGATGTTGATCAGGGTAGCGGGATTGACCATCACACCATCAGCTCGATTGGCAACTGCGGAGATAGCCCCGCTCATCCCCAGGGCTCTGGCTCCCGAAAATTGATCGATGAAGGCTGCCTCAGCCAGACCAACTGTTAGCATCAAGGCCCAGGTCAACCATTGGTATGTGACACAATGATGCCCAATCGACAAGGGGTTACGCTGTCTCGACTCCAAACTTGTAACCTACGCCCCAGATCGTTTTGATGTAGATTGGTTTGGCGGGGTTGGGTTCTATCAGTTCTCGTAGATGTCGAATGTGGACATCAATGGTGCGTGGGCTAATAGTATTTTCCCCTCTAATCGTTGACAAGGTCTTCTGCTCTACTGACCACAAGGACTCAAATATGCCTTGCCGTGTCAAAGTACGTCCTACATTTTGCATAAAATAACATAGCAGATTATACAGACGAGGACTCAGTTCAATAGGCTCACCGCTCAACCTGACTTGATACAGTTCACGGTTAATCTCGATTCCATTATACGTGAGAAGGCTTAAGTCTGAACTAGCAGTATCATACCGATGAGTTCGTCGGAGTAAGGCTCGAATACGCGCCACAAGTTCTTGCGGATTAAAGGGCTTGGTGAGATAGTCGTCAGCACCGATAGACAAGCCGACGATCTTGTCCACATCAGTGTCTTTGGCCGACAAGATAATGATCGGGATTTGGGATATTAGGCGAATCCGTCGACATAGTTCCAATCCATCGATTTCAGGTAGCATTAGATCGACAATAGCCAGATCGAATTCGTTTGTGCTGTTTGGTCGGGTTAGGATATCCAATGCCTGATTGGCTGTTTGTACAGCCAAAACCTCAAATTGTTCCTGGATTAAAATCTGGTTTAGCAATTTGATCACAACAGGATCATCGTCAACCGCCAGGATAGTGTATCTGTTTTCGGCTATCATCGACCAACTACGATAATACCATTATCGCGGTATTCGCCTAACCTGATTTGATAAATATAAACACCGATATCGACGGTGGCGCCGGTACGATCCTTACCATCCCACTCGATACTGACGGCGCGTGTATTGATAGTTGTCCGATCGATAAGCATACGAATTAGTTTGTTGTTAATATCAAAAATTCCAACCACTAACTCAGGCGCTGATATACCAGTTAGGTCGAGTTCACCCTCAACCGAATCCCCGATCGGGGGGCCAGTACCAGGTATGGTCAACATTAGCCGGGTGGTATCTGCTACACCATTATTATCTGGTGAAAATGGGTTAAAGCTCCAAGAAAATCGAGGCTGAATCAGAGTTGTTTCAAAGACTGCAAAGGTGGCAATATAGTTGAGCTGGATTTGAACAGTTCGAGCAGTGGTATCAACAATACCACCGACAATTTGCCACTCTTGTGCTGAATCCTCCCAGGTAAAGAGACGAAGGTTCTCTTCCTGTCTTACCCCCGCTCGTAAGAGATCTGTAGGTCGGTAGCTGAGTTGAAGTTGCGCTGGCTGATGAAGGAGTAGATGGTCAAAGGTGGTGAATGTGGTAATCGGTGTGCCAGACGGATCAAAGAACTCAATTTCGTCGATTTGGACGTTATTGACCTGCTGGCTCTCGGTGACCTCTAATTGTACAAATTGAGCTTTGGGACGTGTTGGCAGGTCGATGACAGTTCGTCGGTCTTCAAACTGATCAAAGGTTAAAACCTCAACAAACTTGATATTATCGTCCGAGATGTGAATGGTTCCACTTTTCGGTCCAAACGATTTCTCACCAGCCATATGGGCATAAACTACCACTTGACCAATAGACCTTTGTTTTACCAAATTGACAGTCAACGAGATGGGAAGTGGGGTCAGCCGAGTCATCCAGGTGGAAGGTGGATGGCGAATGCCATCCACAGCTAAGGTCGCAGGTTGATAAGGCAACTCACTACTAGCTTCAGCCATAAAAGATTCCTGGCGGAGGGCCTCAAATCGGTAAACGACAACTGGTGACGTCCCTTCTGCAATTCTGGGATTCGTTAAATAGGAAAGCCTGGAGATCTGATCGGCCTTCACCGGAGTGAACTGCAACTTTCTAATCGCTGATGTATGGGCGTATACATCAGCCAAGTCGAACGCATTTTCTGGTATACGGATCTGCGCCTGTGCCCCGTCGCTGAGGGTAAAATATCCATTCTCCGTAGCAGCTGTGTTCAATTCGGCTAGATAATAGAGCAGAATGGTCTCTTCGCTATAGACCACACTATCGCGCTGGTTTAACTTATTCGTNGATAAGCCCCCAGTGAACGGTTGATCCAGCTGATTTAGGTTTGGAATTTGAGCAGCTACAGTAATTCGGTTTTCCCCATTCTGAAGAATTAAATTGAGGTCGAAAATAACACGGGGCAGTTTATTGGGCTGTTCTAGGTCTAAGGGCTTAGATGTTTCTAACTGCAGAGATAGTAGTTGCAGGTTAGCCTGAACAATTCGCTTTTCTTCGTCTAGTAATTCAAAGGCTTGGATTGCAATTCGATCGCTTTGCCAGCCTTCGACCATCTCCAACCGGATATAGCGAGTCGTAATCGGTTCAGGTAGATCTATCAGAATTCGACGCAATTCGGGTGAAAGACTAGAGGGAGCTGATAAGGTTAGCGGAGTTGAGAACGTTTGCCCATTGTTTGAAAAAGCGACGGTGACGGTTCTTGGCCCCAGCGGATAGTGTGGCTGCGGTAAGGGGCGAATTAGTAGCCCCTTGATTTTTAGAAGCTGTCCTAAATCAACTTGAACAGCGTGGATTGAGTACTCGAGCTCGGCTAATGACTGAACGCCAGCCGGCGTATTGACCGAAACAATAATAGGTGACGGCGTGGTTGAAACAATCTCGGCCTGAAGATGCAAAATCTGATTGCTGGTAACAAAATTAGAGCCGGGCTGTAGAATCGTCAAGTCGAGACCGGCTCCAGCCGGGAGTAGGCAACAGAAGTAGATTAGGTTGGTCAACCTAAATGTAGCTTCTCGGCGCATCCTGTTGGCTTAAGATTCACTTGCTGAATTGCCTGGCAGTATACCACAACTTGTTTATAACTTACAAATTNCCATCATTCGAGTTCTTTTTGGCTAATTGTAAGAACAAATTAACCGATCTGGATTTAGCCGCAACGCCTTCCAAAATCGGTTGTTTCTTGCTTTACTTGCAACCGACATAATTTGCAGATATAATGTGCTTGGCGANGTAATATCTCTACATCCTATCGCTCTTGAATTGGTGCCAGTGGAGATACACATTAACTCTGAATGAGGGGAACTACTAGACAAAGGTACAGGTTTCTATCATGACAACTGCTGAAATTAAAGCTATGGCGACCCAATATATTATGAACACCTACGGTGATCGCCAACTTGCTTTTATCAAAGGTGAAGGCGCATATGTATGGGATGCAGAGGGCAAAAAATACCTCGACTTTCTAAGTGGGATCGCCGTCAATGGACTTGGCCATTGTCANCCGAGAGTGGTCGAAGCGATCCGAAACCAAGCCGAAACCCTATTGCATATTTCCAACCTCTATTACATTCAACCCCAGGCCAAGCTAGCAAAAATACTGGTTGAAAACGGAGAATTGGATCAGTGCTTTTTCTGTAATAGCGGAGCTGAAGCTAATGAAGCTGCCATCAAAATCGCACGTAAGTTTGTCAAAGATTCGGGGCGACCTGACGCCTTTGAAATCATTACTATGGAGCAATCTTTTCATGGGCGAACGATAGCAACCATTACTGCTACAGCACAACCCAAGTACCACCAGGGATTTGAACCGATGTTACCAGGGTTTGTCTATGTCCCCTTCAATGATTTAGGGGCAGTAGCAGACACAATCAGCGAGAAAACGTGTGCTATTTTGGTCGAACCGATCCAATCTGAAGGCGGCGTTAATGTGCCCGGTGAGGACTATCTGCAAGGGCTTCGAGATCTGTGTGACGCTAACGATCTGGTCTTAATTTTCGATGAAGTTCAAACTTCACCCGCTCGACTGGGAACCTTCTTTGGTTACCAAAGTTACGACGTTACCCCTGATGTTATTACTATGGCCAAAGCACTCGGTGGTGGTACACCGATTGGAGCCATGATGGCCAAACAGGCAGTCGCTGATAGTTTTGTCCCTGGCACACATGCCGCCACTTTCGGCGGCAACCCGCTGGTAACAGCCGCCGCTGTGGCCACCTTAGAAACGGTTTTAGAGCTGGATCTATGTGCCAACGCTAGGCAAGTAGGCGATTATATAGTCAAAAAGTTCTTAACCTTCAAGGACCGCTATCCCTTGATTGACATTCGAGGGCAAGGCCTATTGCGAGGTTTGGTTTTTTCCGTGGATGTCAAACCGTTGGCCGCTAAATGTACCGAAAATGGCTTGATTACCATCTGTACCAATGACTATGTCCTGAGATTTTTGCCGCCACTCAATATCACAAAGGAGCATGTCGATGAAGCTNACCAAATTCTTGAAAAATCTATGGCCGATGTCGGGTTATAACCGATCACTTTCTTCGACTTATCCTCAAGTGGAGGCGTACATACCTAAAGCCGTTTGTCTACCTATCGCTGGCTGCCTTCCAGTGAACTCAGCTGCATTGTCTTCTGAAAGTTGCCGACCACGACAGGTGATAGGTTTCATTTCCGCTTGTCTCTCTTTGCTCATTACCGGTATGGTGCTGTTACTGATCGGCGGTTGTAATTTTTCGACGCTAGAAGGGAGCAGTACTCAATCTTTGTTCAAACTGCTGTTCTCCGAATCTTCAGAAATCGACAAAATACTGGTTAATTACGCCCGACCAGAGAGTGGTGCAGTTATGACGGTTTCTAAGGATAACACCAGTCATCCAGCCAGTGCGTTGGTCAATGGTGTCACCGATTCCAATTTATGGGATCAGGGGGAAGGTTGGGAAGTCGAGTTCAGTGGCCGTTACAGCTATGGTCAGTATACCGGCTACGGCGAGCGCTCCTGGATGGCCGGCCAAGCTCTACGGGAACAAGGTCGACGAGATATGCTTCAAGGAAGGCGAGTCAACCAGGATGATTATCAAGTAGACCCCAAACAATTTGAGGANAGCGACTATAAAACCCGCGGCTTGATGGGNATTGACACCTATGGTGGCAATACCGCTTCGGCTATGGCCTGGATGGTATTTGAAATTCCAGAGAAACGGTTGGTCAATCGTGTGATCCTTCACACTATCAACTCCGCCAAATATCCGGCCAAAAAGTATGGTGTTAGTGACTTCATCGTTCAGTACTGGACTTTGCAGGCAAAGGGTTGGCAGAATATAGATCGAATGGGCAAGAAGGTTGGTGATCAACACGATAGTATCCGCAACAATACCAAAGGCAAAGTGACAGTTCGTTTTCGCCCTGTCGAAACCACCAAGATCCGTATTATTATCCGTCTGACCAACGACAGCAAACGTCGTAAGCAGGGGCGAACCCGAAGTGAATATCTTACGGGAACAGTTCGGTTGCTAGAAGTCGAGATCTACGGACTGGAAAAGAAATCGCTTTCATGANCCTANCTTGTAGATGACNNGCTGTTGCTNGGCTAGCAAGTCAGAAGAATTTTGTGATTTCGGCTACCAAAGATTCAAATCTATCTCCATGTTCGTTTTTCCCCAGTTTTAGTTCTTCCCTCCTATCTCTTTTTTGCCTATTAAGCACAAGTCNATTCTTAATAAATGGTTGTGCGGGCACTGCAAAAAAAACATCTGTACCTAACCTGACTGTAGATAACCAGCGGATACTGGATTCCGTCTTGGCGGAACTTCGACTCCGCTACGATTTGACAATGACCCTCTACACACAGATGAAAGTTACAATTAAGGAGAGGNGAAAGCGTGAGGAGATTAGAGAGATCTTATGGTATAAGAGATCGGAAATGGGAGGAGATCAACTCCACGTGCAAGCGATCGGGATTTATAATCAACCGCGTGCCGTGATGATCGCAGCTAAAGGTGAATTTNTGCTCTACTTGATCAATGAACAGGAATCNGTTCGNGTTCCACTTAAGGATGCAGTTTTGCAAGAAATCTTTGGTGTAGATCTTCGGATTTCGGATGTTAAATCGGCCATTTTCGCCAATCCTTTTCTAGATCTGGTACAACCTTCAGCAAAAGAAGNCCCCTCGTTTGNTGTTTCGCAGATAGGCNCTAAGCTACGGATTCGATATTCCACTGCCGATCACGTCGAGGAGATCTCGATTTTCAACTTTACCGATCAGCCGATAGTCCGGTCGTGGAAGGTTATAGATCTAGACGGTATGCTGATTCAGGAGACTAAGTTTTCGGATTACCGGGAGGTAGATGGTATTTTACGGCCCTATCGAATCGTGATTGAACGACCTGGAGATGACACAGTGGTAACAATTAAAACCATTAATCCCAAAATAGGGGTTGAAATTAGCGACCAGAAGTTTAATTTAGACCTATTACCGCAGTAAAGTGCCGGTCTGAATGACTTAAACGTCAGCATATTTTAGTGTAGGGAAAATACTCGCTAGTAAGCCGAAGACTATGCTAACCAGTACAATCAGAGCCGTTTGATGGAATGGAATGAATGAAAGTGTTCGAAATTGGGTAGTGAAGGCTCGAAAGAGCGCAAATGTAATTGTTACGCCCAACAGACTGCCGAAACCACCCAAAATNCCACCTTGTATGATCAGTGGGAAACCGATATACCAGGAGCTCGCTCCAACCAGGCGTAGAATTTCGATCTCCTCTCGCCGGAAATAGACGGTCAACACCACCGAAAAAGCGACGATGATAATCGACGCGACTCCCATGATGCTACCCAACCCAAGGACGCCGAACTCGGCTCGACGAATAAAGGTCGAGGTAAATTGCTCGTAAGTCACCTCGTCGATCTTTTCCGACATCACACGAATATAACTGGCTGTTTTGCGTAAGATCTGCTGTTCTAACGCTTCATCTTTTAGGTGAACCTCAAACGAGGCCGGTAATGGATTAACCAGTTCAAAGCCTTGCACAATACTAGCGAATTCATCAAAGATCTGCCGGCCTCGTGCCAACGCCTGCTTTTTAGAAACGTAAACTACCCGTTCGACCATTTCCAGATCCTCAATATCGAATTGCAATCGTTGCTGCTCGATCTCGCTGATACTATCATGCAAAAAGACAATGATGGCTGTAGCATCTTTAATGGCGGTGACCTCGGTTCGAATCGCATTGTGCAGTAACACCAGCACACTGACAATGATGGCGGTTAACATAATGGTGACTAGACTCAAGATACTGACTACGCCACCGTGCCTGATATTTGAGATTGTCTCTTCCAATAAATAGGTTGTCAATTTAACGAATCTAAACCTCGATGGACCGTCCCTCTTGAATGCGAATAACCCGCCTACCTAATTGGCGAACCAAGGTAATGTCATGTGTAGCCACTAAAACGGTGGTCCCCCGGAAATTGAAGTTTTCAAACAGACGCATAATTTCAAGTGATAGTTTGGGATCCAGATTTCCCGTTGGTTCGTCAGCCAGCAAGATGGTCGGATTGTTAGCCATGGCACGGGCAATCGCTACTCGCTGTTGTTCACCACCCGAAATTTCCTCTGGATAAGCATCTCGCCGATGAACTAAACTCATCTGATGCAGTAGCTGGTTAACGTTGTTGCGGATCTCCGATCTTCTAATCCCCGTTACTTTCATCGAGATGGCGATGTTTTCCTGTACGGTTTTGTTGGACAATAATTTAAAATCCTGGAAAACTACACCAATTTGACGACGAAAGTGGGGAATCTCGGACTTAGAAAGGGTTGAGAGGTTNCGTCCAGCCACAACCAATTCACCATTGGTTGGGACCAGGCCACGATATAGCAAGCGCAGAATAGTCGTCTTACCAGCCCCGCTTTCACCGACTAAAAAGGTAAACTCACCTTTTTGGACTTGAAAACTAACGTCGTGGAGAACCTGGATGTCCTCCTTGTAATACATGCTGACGTTGTAGGCTTGGATCATGGTCGATTGGATCTTTAGTTTTGGCGCGTAGTACTTAGTCGAAAATATCGCTTCGCTGACAAGGCCACAGGGGTGATGTGCGATATACACTCCTGTAGCACTAAAACTTTTGTTGGCCCAACTTTAGTTAATACCCATACCATCTGCTCATTTGGTAGGTAGCCTGTTTTCAATAGGCTTAACCCAACCCGGAAAAGAGGAAAATGGGAATCAGATTCACATCAGGAAACGAACCCGGAAGGTAAATAGTTACGGGTAGGAGTTAATTCGTAAGTGGAATGCCCAAATTGTATTCAATGACAAACTCCAAGGTATGGTATACATCTGGTCTGGAGAAAAACAATGTCTTGCGAATAAGTTTAAGACAACAAGCTCTGACGTAATGTGTTCTATCAACCTTCCATGTAGGTCGTTTTACCTTTTAACAATATTGATACTCCCGCGCTCTCGACATCTAGTAGGTTATTGTTTTTTGTACCATATTTTTATTGCACTTACCATCAACTTGTTTGCTATTACTTTTGTGGAGAGAGCCAATCAAGATGCCAAGCCCGAAATCGGATGAGACGAGTTTCAGGCACCGAGGTATCGCGCTTGGGATCATCACCGTCTCTTACCACCATGGCTGCATGCTTCATCGCTCAAACTTAAGCCACAGTGGATGTCAGATTCGCCGTGCCCCAAATTCACTTCAACAATTGCAAGTTGATGTCTGACCAAACCGCCCGATATTCAATACTCGTCTGCTCTTACGAGCAGTGATGGCTTTACGCAATCTTCTGCTGAAAAAACTGCTAAATAAATGGGTTGGCTTTGCCTCAACAGAACTTATTCTAGAAGAATTCGTATCAGACAGAAAAATAGAGAATGTTCCCTCACTTAACAAAATATGATATTGTCAAATTGACAGTATTCCTCTTTTTATAATGAATCGTATGTTAATATAACCTAAGTTGCAAGCTCATAAACGGCTAAACAACAGAATAAGATCTAAGTTGTCGCCTAATCTAGATCTTCAGATTACCAAGCTATAAGGAATGGCTGGTTACAGACAAAAGCTGATCGCCTCAAAGTAATGTAGGACGATTAACCTTTGCCGGTATTGGTTAGTAAGTTGGTCAATTGCGCGGAGTCCTCGCTGAAATTGCTTCGACCTGATAAAAGTTAGTCACACCTTTACAATAAGCAGGTCGTGAGTATGAATTTATACCGAATTTTTTATCCGGTCGCCTGAGCATAATATATACTCATCAAATGATCAAGTCCCTTCTCCTCAACCTCTCAGCCTTACTGGTTGGGCTGACCAAAGCCGGTTTCGGTGGCGGAAGCGGTCTCGCGGTTGGACCGATCTTACTTCAGGTTTTCCCGGCTAAAGAGACAATCGGGATGATGTTACCATTGCTATTTGCCTGTGATATCGCTTCACTCTTCTTCTACTGGCGTAAATGGGATACACGCAACTTGATTGTCCTATTTCCAGGTGCAGTGGTTGGAATTGGCATCGGCTACTTTTTGCTGGATTCTGTTTCCGACGAGCATCTGAAAAGTAGTATCGGCATAGCCGCCATCGGGTTCGCCCTTTTTCAGATCTATCGTACCCAGTTTGGCCAATCTGAGAGTCGCTTCCAACCAAGAAGGTGGCATGGATCAATTGCCGGTTTTATCACGGGTTTTGTCTCTACCTTGGCCCATATCGGTGGCACTATCACCACCATGTATCTGCTGCCTCAACGACTGGCCAACCGGACATTTGTGGCCACGACAACTGCATTTTATTTTCTGATCAACTCCTGTAAAATCCCAGTCTATTTTAAACTTCAAGTTTTAGATGTATCGGTTCTCAGGCGTTTATTACCTCTATTCCCTGTTCTTCTCTTGGGTACAGGTCTTGGAGTCTACCTGAATCGACGTGTCTCCAGTTCCGCCTTTTCAACCATTATTTTGTTGATTGTGGTACTGACAGGTTTAAAACTCCTGTTTTGGCGTTAGCCTGGCTAACCTTGATTTTTCAATCCATGCCAGTATAATTTAATGGCTTTCTGTTAGAGAGGCTCACTTATTGCGAGGTATTTTAGTCGGTTTAGGTAGACGGGCCAGAAGCCGTATTGACATCTGCCAACGGAATCAAGGCATGGGTCTAGTCGGTTATGTAGATCCGTTGGCAGAACCCGGAGAGCAGGCAGCAGACTAATATCAACTGCCATCTGCACCAGTTTTGAATCTATTACCACTGCTATTCTCGCAATAGAGGAGGATTTTTCTTTAGACGTCACCCCATCTAAATCCCACGAAGCTGTTGCTATGGAAGCATTTGGAGCAGGCACCTGATCGATGAGAAATCGCTGAGTGACGTTTTGAAGCCTCAACAGACCAGGTACACATGACAGCGTCATCGGGTTGCCCTTTTTTCAAGTTAGTGTTGGTTCTGCTAATCCTGGGTCGTGGTACCTGGCACCTACCACTATACATTATGCCTTACCCGTTGATTCGTGGATATAGAGATTCACCATTTCGACCTGCTACGATATGTCTTGGATCGAGAACCTACCGTGGAATGGAGATTGGCGGATTGGAGGAACTGGCACACGACAATCTAGCTTTAAGCAGACAGGACGTGATCCTGGTTGAATTTGTTTCGGCACTACAAGAAGTTCTAGAACCGGAGTGTAGCGCTAAGATAACCTAAAATCGTTAGCCATTGTCTTTGCTGATATCCAGAGGGAAAAAGAGAAAAGGACCGTTGACATTGCCGAACTTCTGGAGAATAGAGGGTTGGAGTATGAATGAAGGCTCCGGCTACATACCAGCGCGACATGGCTGATAGCAAAGGTTGGATGTAAATCCGCGTTATCATCAATAGTGAAGTAATCAGGGAGGATCTCTTATGGCTAAAGCCACGGATATTCGTATCAGGGAAGTCAGCTACGATTTCGAGCAACACCAGTACCGAACCCCTTTAAAGTTTGGTGGTGTTCCGACCGATCACTGTATCTTGTTTAATGTTCGAATGACAGTCGAGACACGCGACCGCAAAATCGGCCACGGGTTTGGATCTATGCCACTCGGAAACGTTTGGGCTTTTCCACCGCGTCACGTCCCTTTCGATCAAAGCCTAGCAGCAATGAAGATACTTGCAGCGAAAGCTGTCGCTAAACTGGCAGACCATCAACTAATGGCTCATCCTATCGACCACACTGAAGTGCTGGAGCCCATCTTTCTCCAGTTGGCCACCGAGATTTCGTCTCAGATGAATTTGTCGGTTCCGATCCCAAAACTATGTACTGCTGTTACTACCAGCCCAATTGACGCCGCCATCCACGACGCGTTTGGACACGCTAACGGTATCAATAGCTACCACGGTTTGTCGGCCGAATTTATGAACCATGACCTATCTCATTATCTCAACTCCAGTCAAGCTGGTACTGCTGCGGATCAGTTCCAGGCCCAGATGTTTAGGGGCAAGTATCTAGATCAATATGTTTTGACTACACCTCAACCCCGGATGCCCCTCTACCACCTGATTGGTGCCTTAGACCCATTGACCGATGAGGATATCTCGGAACAACTGAACGACGGTTTACCGGAAACACTGCCGGAATGGATTCAGGCCGATGGGCTCACGCACCTCAAAATCAAGCTCAATGGCCAAGATCTAGATTGGGATGTAGACCGGGTTCTTTCCATTGAAGCAGTAACAGCGGAAACCCAGGCTAAACGAGGTGTTGATCACTGGTATTATTCGGCGGATTTCAATGAAACCTGTGATGACGTAGAATATCTGTTGGCCTTTCTGGAGAAAATCCGGTCAGGCCAGGGAGATGCCTTTGAGCGACTGGCCTACATCGAACAACCGACGGATCGCGATCTTAAATCTCATCCCGAAAATAAGATGCACGAGGCGGCTGAAATTAAACCCGTGGTTATCGACGAATCATTGACCGATCTGGAAACATTTCTGCTGGCACACGAGCAGGGTTACTCAGGCGTAGCGCTGAAAGCCTGTAAAGGTCAGTCACAGGCCCTATTGATGGGAGCAGTTGCACAGGAATACGGCATGTTCTTGGCTGTTCAGGATTTAACATGCCCCGGTGCCTCTTTTCTGCATTCTGCTGGTATTGCCGCCCGCGTTAAAGGTATCACGGCCATTGAAGGGAATTCCCGTCAGTTTTGTCCCTCTGCCAATGGTGGTTGGTCGGAACAATTCCCATCTATTTTTCAGATCACTGATGGTACAGTTGGCACACATGTCTTGACGGGTTATGGATTGGGACATAATCAGGACGACGCGAATCATCCAAGTTAAGACAGGCACAATTCGGTGAAACGTTGGCGTCTTGTTGTTGTTCTGTTTCTTGTTCTTTCCTACGCCCACGGGAAAGATTATGTTCTGATCATCGGTGGAATTGCTGGGGAAAAGTCGTATTACGATCGATTTTGGAACACTACTTCGCAATTCTACCAACTGCTGACTAAGACCTACGGCTTTGATCCGAACCAAGTTGCCTTTCTTTTTGAAGATTCGTCTCTCGCGGCAGTTACAGATAAATCGACAATTCCGAATGTAGTATCCGCCTTTCACACTATCTCCATATCAGCCAACCCTCAGGATCGGTTTATTTTGCTCATGTCTGGTCATGCCAGCAAATCGGGTCGAAAATTGAAGTTCAACCTGCCGGGGAGAGATCTGTTTGCTGCCGAATATGCCAACACGATTCTACAGATCCCAACTCAGTCCAAGATTCTGTTTTTCGATTTTCCATTCAGTGGACAGATGATACCGTTGCTATCTCATCCCGAGACGATAATTATAACTTCCTGTTCTGCCAACGAGAGACATGCCAGATCCGGTTTCGGCTCAATTATGACCGAGCAACTCAAACAGAACCCAGCCCAATCCCTGGCTGACACCTTCTCGATGACAAAGGCCGGGGTCGCCCAATGGTACCAGGAAGACGGGGCCGTTCAAGCTGAGCATCCACAAATATTTGGACAGCAGGCAGACCAAGCCCATCTAGGCCAACCGGTTCAATCTAATCAACGGGATGAAGGCATAGTATCTCCTTTTAGTCAATTTGAACTTGTCGAGAGAATAGCGATTGGCAATGATGACGGCTATCGGTCAACAACTGTTTTGTGGAGAGAAGATATTTTCGACGTTAACGAAGACTCCAGCTATACGCACACTGTCCGCCGGACGGTACAAATCGTTGATGACGACGGCCGTAAATTCGGTCGGATTTTGATTCCATATACCCGGGGCAACGATGAAATAGAAATTCCCTACGCACGCACGATTTTACCCAACGGAGACATCTTTAACCTGGATCAATCAGAAATCAAAAGGGATCTGATGCCGCCGGGCACGATTGAGGCAGGTATGTTTGTAGATGCCCGGCTGATGCAGTTTGAATTACCACGGATGGGAAATAAATGCGTCATCGACTATGCTTATATATCTAAAAACCGGGGCCATCTTTTGACTGGGGAATTTTGGCAACAGATTCACATCCAGGAAAGTGCCAGGATCGAACGATACAAATTAGCGATTAATCTTCCCCGGCAAAAGCAACTTCACTATCAATTACATCAAGGACTTGAAGGTATACCCACCTTATCTGTTTCACCCGAAATTAAATCGTCAAGTTACACGACCACTTACCAGTTTGTCATCGAAGATGTTCCTGCCCTGGCGGACGAGCCTTTTATGCCAACTGAAAAGGATCTGGCCTATTCAATTGCGGTTTCGACCATTCCGTCCTGGCGACCACTGATCGAATGGTACACTACGCTGATTCGAGAACAGGACCGAATCAGCGGCGAAATCGCCGAGAAAGTAAAAGGACTCACGGCGGGTGCCTTTACCCGTCAGGACAAAATTCATCGTTTATACGACTTCGTCACCAACCAAATTGACTATGTCGGTATCGAGCTCGGTATTTGGGCTATCAAGCCCCATGCGGCTCCACAAATTTTTCAGGAAGGGTATGGCGATTGCAAAGATAAATCGACACTACTCCATACGATGTTATCTGAAATCGGTGTAGATTCATATCCGGTTTTGATTGCGGCAGGAGAGTCGAAATACGTTAATCGTCAGGTGCCATCTCTCGCGTACTTTAATCATATGATCTTGGCAGTAGTGGAAAATGATGGCACTTTCTTGTATCTAGATCCAACGGCTAACGGTCAACCCTTTAATCAATTACCGATCTCAAATCAAAACCGATGGGCGATGATTCTGAACCCGGATCTATTTGAACCCACCGTCCATCAACAACCGTTGTATCAATTTGCTAAGACTCCAATTCAGCACAACAATGAACAGAGAGCTACTACCTCAATTCAGATATTGGAGACAAAAACCGTAGTGGTTAGTCAGGAAATCCAATTTTCTGGTTATTTCAATAGGCTTGCCTACAGACATGCACCAGATGAAAATGGGCCAGAAACTAGATCCTTCTTTATAGATCTACTGGAACTAGACGAATCTGTCGAGGTAGACAAATTGAGCTTTACCCGGCTAAACCTATTTCAAAGCCGCTTGGTTATTGATTGGCAAAGCCCAGATTATCTGATTTCTCTGGGACATCAGTTATTGTTAGAGTTACCTCTGCTACCTTTGAAGTATGATCAATTACTGAAAGACGACCAGCGAGTTTCTCCGGTTTCCCTGCCTACTACGATGACCATCGACCAATCTTTCAAAATCAACATAGATAAGTCTTTGTTAATCGATCAAATCCCAGAAAACCTAGAGTTACAACATCAGATTGGGAGGGGCCAACTTACCTCAAGCAGTTCAAGGCATCGAGCGACCATCGAGTCTGTACTCAAACTGAATCAGACATTGATACCTGCTGACCAGTTTGATCGGCTCAAGTCTCTATTAAAAACCCGGCAACAAGGGAAACGGATCTTGCTCTCCGAACGATAAAATCTATTTTGCTACCGGACGCATTCACAAGAGCGCCCCCTGACCAGAGGTTAGCACCTTCGGCCCAGAACAGATACACCTGCCAGGTCGAGGATGAAAATAAGTGCACCAACTAGAAGTTGGATAATCATGGTTAGGTTATCCAGTAGGTCAAGGGAAAACGTACGTTAACAGCACGATCCGGCCACACCTCACCATACCATAGGGTAGCCAATGCCTCGTTGGCATCTTCCATAGGAAACGTCTGAGTCACAATCGATTTCGACTTATCACTAGCCATAAAAGAAGCTGCGTTGATCAGATCCTGTTTGCGCCCCGGCTCTGGTGCCGATTGCTTCTCTAGTTCATTCTGAGCCAAGTATTTCCCTTCCAGGGCATAGGAATCGGGCGTATACCTAACCAGGAACAGGCGGCCACCGTGGCGTAACACGTTGATCCCATCTCCTATTGTTTATTGCACTCTGACACACAATATTAATTACACAACCGACACCGGAACCATTGGTTAATTCGCGGACGGTCGCGGGAATATCAACCCGGCTTGGATTGAGCGTTTCATCCGCCCCCATTTCACACGCCCAGGCCTCTTTCGCCGCAGAGACTTCAACCGCGAATACGCATACACCAGCGGCCTTGGCAACCTTGGACCGCAACCGAGCCGACACCACCGATGCCAATGATTAGTACTGTTTCGCCTACCTTGAGTGTGAACGGTCGACTGCGTGAAAGGCTGTCAAACCAGCATCGCAACAGATAGCCGCAAAGCAGAGGACAACATTTGCGCGGCATCACATACAAGAGTTGCATCACCAGCCGCGATGTTCTTTACTTCGCCCAAGGCGGAAACGGGGGGATTTTATTTGAGATTCGTCAACTTTAGCACTCAAAACGTCAGCAGGAATTGTAAGGTGGACAGGGCCAGGTCTGTCTACCTCAAGCAGAAGAAGGAGCAGGACACCGCCGGGTACGGCAAGGGCTTCATCCGCGATGCCGGCTCCGACGTGGACTA
>PACG01000042.1 GCA_002699335.1 Candidatus Poribacteria bacterium | reverse complement strand
TGGTTTTGATTTTTTGGCGCTTGGAGGCTTGACGACGGTACTGAATTACCTCAGTGATTAGATCCGCCACTTGCGTCATCTGATCCTCTTTCATTCCACGAGTTGTCACCATTGGTGTACCAATTCGAATACCACTGGTTGTGTTAGGCGAACGCGTATCGAAGGGAATAGTGTTTTTATTGACGATGATGCCTGCTTCCTCCAAATAGTTAGCGGTCTGCCGACCGCTCAACTTAGTGGAAATGGAGGTCAGGTCTATCAGCATCAGATGGTTCTCTGTTCCCCCTGTCACCAATCGGAATTCGTTCTGCATCAAACGATTTGCCATCACCCGGGCGTTGGAGACAATCTGTTTTTGATAACTGGTGAATTCCGGTTGAGCCGCTTCCTTGAATGCTACTGCTCTGGCGGCGATGGCATGCATAAAGGGACCTCCCTGCAAACCAGGGAAAACTGACTTATCGATGGAATCTGCAAGTTCTTGACGGCACAGAATGATAGCTCCACGCGGGCCTCGCAAGGTTTTGTGGGTGGTTGTGGTGACAACATCGCAATAGGGAACTGGATCAGGATGTACTTTGCCGACGATAAGGCCGGCAACGTGAGCCACATCTCCAAGCAGGTAGGCGTCGACAGAATCTGCAATTTTGCGCCATTCGGCAAAGTCAATCTGGCAAGGATAAGCGCTGGCTCCCACAATAATTAGCCGGGGCCGATGTTGGTCTGTCAGGTTAGCAACAGTCTCCAGATTGATCCGTTCGGTTTCCGGATCCAGGCCATAATGAACAATATTATAGTATTTGCCCGAGAAGTTTTGAGGTAAGCCGTGTGACAGGTGTCCGCCGTGATCCAACTTCATACTCAGGATGGTATCACCAGGCGAAAGCAAAGCGTGAAAGACAGCGATATTGGCTTGGGAACCTGAATGTGGTTGAACATTCACATGATCAGCGCCAAATAATTCTTTGGCACGATCGATGGCTAACTGTTCGATTTGATCGCTATAATGACAGCCGTTGTAGTATCTCGTTTCCGGGTAGCCTTCAGCGTACTTGTTGGCCAGAACCGTGCTCTGCGCCTGCATCACAGCGCGGCTGGCATAATTTTCTGACGGAATCAGTGTCAAGCAGTTTTGCTGTCGTGCCAGATCACCAACCGCAATTTCAAACACCTCCGGATCAAAACTCTTCAACGATTGTTCCATTAACGAATTACACCTCACCTCTCTTAATGGGGGCTAAAACAAAGGGGTAATTTTAGCACGGCCGATATCCAGTTTCAATCTAACTTTATAGACCGATTAAAACTTTCGAGACCAACCTGAAAACCAGCGTTCCACCACTACCTTCTTCTGGGTGAAGAATTCGACAGCGTCTCGACCTTGTCCATGCATATCACCAAAGAAACTGTCTCTCCAACCACTAAAAGGGAAAAAGGCCATTGGCGCGGCTACCCCTAAATTAATACCAATATTACCCACCTGTGCCTGGTAGCGGAACTGGCGGGCGGCGGCACCATTGCTGGTAAAGAGACAGGCCATATTGCCATAGCGGCCGCTATTGACCAGTTGGATAGCATCGTCTACTGTTTCGACATGTATTAAGCTCAATACCGGGCCAAAGATTTCGGTGCCGACAATTTCATCACCCGGATCTACATTTTCCAGGATGGTTGGACGAATAAAATAACCGTCCTCAAAGCCATCGATTTGAGCCTGGCGCCCATCGACCAGCAGATCTGCCCCTGCCGACACACCAGACTGAACTAGGTTCTCAATGCGCATTTTGCTTTCTGCGGTAATAACAGGCCCCATCTGTACCGACTCATTCAACCCGGAACCGACCACTCTGGAAACCGCCTGCTCGGCAATGGCCTCTGTAAACGGTCTCTTTGCATCGGCTACGGTAACCACAATAGAAGCAGCTAAGCAACGTTGCCCTGCACAACCGAAAGCACTGTCTGCGGTGATCTGGCTGGTCATCTCCAGGTCCGCGTCGGGTAAAACAATGATCGGATTCTTGGCTCCACCCTGACACTGTGCCCGCTTACCATTCGCCGTAGATCTGGCATAAACCTGTCTGGCTACCTCAGTAGAGCCAACAAAGCTGATGGCTTTGATCTGCGGATGGTCGATGAGCGCTTCAGCCGCTTTCTGCCCGCCGTGAACCAGGTTGACTACCCCTTCAGGTAATTCTGTTTGGTCGAGCAGTTGAATGATCTGTTGCGTGGTCTGGGGTACTTTCTCTGATGGCTTGATGACGAAGGTGTTGCCACAGGCGATAGCATAGGGCATAAACCAAAAGGCAATCATAGCCGGGAAATTGAAGGGGGTGATAGCCGCGCAAACGCCGACGGGTTGGCGAATCATAGTTTCGTCGATGCCGCTGGCAATGTCCTCTGAATTGTAACCCTGCATCAAGATTGGAATACCACATGCCACCTCTACGTTTTCGATGGCACGACGCAATTCCCCCTTAGATTCGGTTAACGTTTTACCGCACTCAATGGTTATAGTCTGTGCAATTTGATCCAGATGTTCTTCCAATAACTGTTTTAAGGCAAACAGATACTGAATCCGATCCGTGGCAGGAGTTTCACGCCAACTTTGAAAAGCTTGCGCTGCAGACTGAACTGCCCGGTCTACGTCTGACTCGGACGAAAGCGGGATCCGATTGATGACTTCGGTTGTAGCGGGGTTAATTACATCCACTTGATCGACAGCGGTTGGATGAACCCACTGTTTGCCGATATAGTTAGGCAAGATCTGAATAGACATGTTAAATTACTCCTGTTTTGGCTTGCTTTTTCAGATACGGTTGGCGTAGATATAGTATGCACCTACCTCAAACCCGTCTTCATTGGTAAGGTAGGTCTGAAGACGGGTCTCACCTGCCTTCAACCTGAAAGTAAAGGTTACACCTTTTCCATCTTTGGTCACCATTTGCGTCTGCTCCTGGTCACCGATTTTAATTGTGGCCGTTTGTATGTCCAGCGCTTTACCACCGTTGTAAAAGTTGATGACTTCGCCTGGAATGCCTTCCGTCAGACCGCGATTTTCCTCTTTTGGCCAGCGGCGCAGTTCAAACTGATACGCACCCTCCTGAGCAAAATCTACCGACCAGTAGCCATTACACTCCAGGCCGTTGCGTACTTGGCCCTGGTTCCAGGCATGCTGCTCACCGTGCCAATCGTGGGTGGTCAGCAAAGAGACATTCTCCTGGTCGCTTCCGATAACAATCGGACAATCTTCGTCGAAGCGAGCTGAAACCAGATCCCACCAAGCTTCGTAATGCTGTCTCAAATCGGCGACCACCTCAGGATGTTGATCCGCAATGTCCTGGCGTTGCTCTCGATCGGCTAAAATATCGTATAGCTCTCGACCGTTGATTAGCCGCCACCGCTGTGTCATGGTAGCGCTCTGTTTCCATTTAATCGGATACTCAACCCGCTGCGAATCGGTGACAACTACCCGATGGTTACCGACCGCAGGTTGCGACCGTAGGTCGGGCATCTTCTCCATCTGGCTGTCTAGCAACGGTACCAGGCTGATACCGTGAAAATCGGCAGCGCTAGGCGCCTCAATCCCACATAAATCGATCAACGTTGGCAGTAGATCTATATTGGCGGTCAGTTCGCTTATGTCGCAACCTTCTGTATGCCCACCGTCAGGCCAGTACAAAAAGAACGGAACGCGATGCCCACCTTCGTACTCAGATCCTTTCCTGCCGCGCAGACCTGCATTAAAGCCGTCAGCTAGATACTGGTCTTGGTCCAGTCGACACCCTTCGGCCGACCCATTATCCGTCATGAAGATAAAGATGGTATTCTCTGCAATACCGAGTTGATCCAGCGATTGACGCAGCCGACCCACATTTTCGTCGATGTTAGTAATCATCCCGTAAAAATTAGCACGGGAGTCGGACATTTGTCCCCGGTAAGGCTGGGCGTACACATCGGGAACGCGAAATGGCCCATGTGGCGCATTAGTCGGAATATAGCAGAAAAAGGGCTGATCTTTGTGCCGCTCAATAAACCTGGTTGCTTCCTCGAACCAGACATCGGTACAATAACCCTCAAACGACTCTTCCATTCCATTCCGCCAGTAGGTGTCGTCGAAGTAGTCGTTGCCCCAGTAATCAGGCGTTTGACTGATACCCCCGCCACCGTGATAGAGCGCCTCTTCAAACCCACGGTTATGTGGTCGAAAAGGATAGTTATCGCCTAGATGCCATTTGCCAAACATACCTGTTCGATAGCCGTTGGCCCGGAAAATATCGGCCATGGTGGTCTCATCACTACGCAACAGCGACCGACCTCCGATGGTATGCCAGACTCCTGTGCAGTTACAGTAGCGACCTGTCATAATGCCCGCCCGCGTCGGGGCACAGGTCGGACCGACATGTAAATTGGTTAAACGGGTACTTTGGCTGTGAAGTTGGTCCAAATGCTGGGTGTTAATAATTGGATTACCATGGCAGGCCAGATCACCATAGCCCTGATCATCGGTAATCACAAAAACGACGTTGGGATGTTGCTGTTGACTCATTTTAGTATAAGGCTCCAACTCGGTTAATTTTTCGGATAGTAAGGTGCCAAACCGGTTAATTGTCAAAACGAATCTGAATGTAGGCCAAGGTATTTGGTTCCCTTGGGGACATACCAACCAGATCCAGAATACCGGAAGGTTTTGATCCACCGCGAACTGTATTGGTCAAAAATATACCGGCGATCGGTTCGATGATTGGGACTTCGAACCACTCGAATTCTTTTACTACTGAGAACTGGAAAATACAGTTAGGTAAGCCGGATACACTTACGTTTGGTGTCAGAGATGAGATGACTAACAACTCACCCGTTGGGAGTTGATGGAATCGAGCACAGATAGGATTCCAGCCGTATTTTTCCTCAACCGTTTCGATTAGCACCTGCTTCTGTTCTATTTTGCCGTTGTTAATAGTAGCGTAAATGAGTCGGTGGGACTGCTTTTGTTCCGGGAAAAATGACTCCCGTAACCGCAGGTCGATAGCGGATTCTTTCCACAATAGATGGGCTAACCCACTTTGATCAATCCAGATATCCTGATTACTAACATGTCCGGCATAGAACTCCAAGTCCGTGACTTCAATCCACTGCCCAAACGGCTCTTCCATTATATCATTAGTGAAGGCGTAAAACAGTCGACGAAAAACGTAATCCCAATTTCTACCGGTAATTTTGTGTTTTTCGGTTCGCCAGGCCTCAAATGGCTCGACAATATCAGCGGTTCCCAGAAAATGGACCGAACGGTCTTTCAGAAATACGTTCGGATAGCAGAGACGGAGCACACTTTCGTACCGCTTATGCTCCCAAGGCCACTGAAGTTGACCGACATCCCGCCAGCTACTATCCCGGTCCAGAAAAGATAACTGTGCTGTTTCCATCCCTGTATTCTGGATATAGAGGGCCTGGTTATTTTCCGCATCGGTCACAAAAGTCCGGTAAGAGTGTTCAGTAAACGGATTCACCTGGGGATCTGCTTGCCATTGGGGCAGTTCCCGATCCGGAGGTGGTTGACCGAGTGGAAAGCGAAAAACCGTTGGCTCAGCGGGACCACTATAACGGCCAGCCTCAGTCAAGGTTGGGTTGGCCGAGACCAGCAGATCTCCATTCCCGAGTAAAGCCACTGGCGACGGTTCCCGTGTCCGACCCGTTTCATCGCGGTGGACCATACGCCAAGATTCCGCTTTTTTCTGGAACAACAGCCAACGACAGTTATGAAGCGGCTCATGTTCTGGTAGGGTTTCAAGTCCCGTCACGTAGACGAAATCTTCCCATCGTGCTACAATCGTTGAACCGTGGCACCATAAAGGTCCGGCCCCATTATTGGCCGTTGTAAAACTGTAAATATCCTCTTCAACCTCGACGCGTGCGCGAATATGCATAAGTCCTACTTCCAGCCGACCTCCTCTATTTAAAGGATAAGTCTAACTCTGTACCTGGCCTAAAAACCCGACAGCCTTAGTGTGCCGATATCGACAGCCGCTGCTAGTGCGTCGAAGTTCTGTTTCATCAAATGAAAACGGATATCGGCATAATTGGGATCATCCCAGCAGTTGTCAAATTCGTGCGGGTCCCTCTCCAGATCAAACAATTCACCCAATTGGTGACCGTGATAGTTAACCAATTTGTAGCGTCGATCCCGAATCATGGTAGCATAGGAGGGGGTTTTCGGTAAAGCCTGGTAGTACTCAGAACGGACAAAATCGTGATGGTAGTTTGGATCCTTTTCTCCCGTCAGTATTGGCCACAGGGACCGTCCCTGGATTCGGTCTGAAATGGTCTGATCAGTGGCTTCCAACAGCGTGGGTGCTAGGTCTGTCAGTTCAACCAGAGCCTCTGTTCGCAACCCGGATTGAAACTTTTCCGGCCAGGAGATGATTAAGGGGACCCGGACCAGGGCTTCGTAAAAACGACAGCCTTTTAAGCGCAGACCGTGGTCACCGGTCATGTCACCGTGATCAGACGTGAAAATTACAATCGTATTTTCTCTCTGACCTGTAGCCTCCAGAGCCGTCATCATTTGTCCCACGTTTTCGTCGATCAACTCGACCATGGCCCAATACTGAGCCTGGTAAAGTTTTCCATTAAACTCCTGTGGATCTGTCGATTGGGTCTGGAAATTGATGGCGGAGAGTCGCTGTTGTGCCTCTATATCTGAGGGGCGAAACAGTGGTCCGGGCAGTTTATCCACATCAAAACGATCGACAAACTCTCGTGGGGCGTCAAAGGGAGCATGAGGGTCGAAGCAGTTGAAACTGAACAACCAGGGGCCATCCCGCTTCTGGCTCATAAAGCCGATGGCGCGTTCGGCGCACCAGGTAGTTTGATGCAGTTCTTTGGGAATATAGCCGTATTCAGCCATCAATTGCCGATAGTCATGGCCTTCCCCTTTTAGCCAGTCGATGTAGGCGTGNCTTTCCGGCCAGTCGTCTGCTGGATGGTGCGACCAGTCAAAGACACGATATCCGTCATCAACGCGCGGCTCAATCCGCCCCTGCGCTCCTGAGAGGTGAAACTTTCCCGCCAGTCCACAATCGTAGCCAGCATNGGCTAATGTCCTGGTGACGAGAGGGGNGGCATCAGCCCAGATTTGGTTGCCGTTGATGCACCCGTGAACAGTTGACGGATACATGCCGGTCAGAAAACTGGCCCGACTGGGCGTGCAAATCGGCGATTGGCAGTGAGCATGGGAGAAGGCGACCCCTTCAGCTACCAACCGATCGATATTCGGGGTGCGAATGTAATCATTATTAAGGGCATGGATNGTATCGTAGCGCTGCTGGTCAGTACAGAGCCAGAGGATATTCGGACGTTGATCACTCATAAAAACTCCCGGTATNGGTGGTAGATTATCGGGTTGCAATCATCCACTGGGGATCCGATTTNCTCACTGCTGACCTATTTATTCAGATAGTCCATTTCAGGCAGTAACTGCCAGCGGTACTGATCGACGGGTTTGGTATTNCTGGCCCAATCTGCAATGATATCGTAATCGGCTCGCTTGNGCCGTATCGTCTCAGCGATTCGGTCTGGATCCCAACCGTCGAGAACTCTGTCGATTAATTCTTGCTGAACCCCGGTATAATCCGGATGGCCTGCCAGATCATTTAACTCATCTGGATCTTCAGCCAGGTTAAACAGTTGAACAGGTTGACCGTGATAGTAGTTCAATTTCCACTCCCCCTGACGTATCATCCGGTGCTGTCGGCTATCGTCAGTACAAAACTCAGAGAAAGCCACATTTTCCCAGGTGACACCTTGACCGGATCGAGTCGGTTCCAGCAAAGGGAGTATGCTTCGTCCTCGACTGTTAGGTAGTGCAGGTGCATCCAGTGCATCTAAGAGTGTCGTATTCAAATCCAGTGAACTGACAACTTGACGCAACCGTTTTCCCTCCGGTAAACGCCCCGGCCACGACAGAATAGTCGGAACTTTGACCGAATGTTCGTAAAAAGTCTGCTTCCACCACAAATCGTGCTCACCCGCCTGTTCACCGTGATCCGACATATAAACAATTAGGGTGTTCTGATCCAGGTTATTGTGCCGTAGGGCGTCTAAAATCTGACCGATGAGTCGATCCATTCGCGTCACCAAGGCCCAGTATGCAGTTCTAGCACGTAAAATCTCAGCGTTGGTTACGGTCTGGATACCCGCCTCCTGTCGCCATGAATGGATAAACGGATGTAACTGCTCCGAAAAGGGTTGCCTGATCTTTGGCATCGACATTCGGCCTTCGTAGATCTGGTAATCCTCTCTCCGGGCTACAAAAGGTTGATGTGGCAACATCAAGCCGACACTCAGACAGAAAGGTTCCGGTACTTTTCCTGAATCAAGGCTTTCTCGTGTTCTCTGACCTAGTTGATTGATGTAAGCAACCGTTTCTTGAGTCACATCTTCATCGTGGACCTGGTAGGCATTTTGTCCGGATCCGGACTTGATGAGACTGACCCGTTTAGGCCCCTGTGTACCTTGCAATTCCCCATGGTCGACATTACTGCTCTCGGTGTAGTTTGAGCAGTGGTCACCTACGTACCGCTCTGCGTATCCACGTAGTTGATCTGGTCCGATCGAGTGCATTCGGCCAAACAGAATAGGCTGATAACCTGCGGCTCCCAGAGCGTGTGCTAGGGTTGGAATGCCTGAATCCAGACAGTGGTAGTTGGTCCAGACCTGATTTTCGTAGGGGAATCGCCCAGAAAACATCGACATTCGCGACGGGGTACAGAGGGGTGAAGGACAATAGACATTTTCCAGTACCACGCCCTCTTTAGCTAGGCGATCTAAATTTGGCGTTTGCACCAACGGGTCTCCGTAGCAGGCCGCCACGGCGGCCGCGTGCTGGTCGGAGTGAATATAGAGCAAATTAGGTTGTTTAGTAGATGGCATCAGACTAGACCAACGCTAAATTTAGTTAGAACCTGTTACTAAAGCTTTTAAAAGCAGAAATAGTTAAAAGTAGGAGTGAAAGGCGGTAAAGCCACTATTTGCAGATTNTTGTTGATCACAATGGNGACCAAAGGCGTTCGTTACCTCGAACCATCGGCAGTATGGCCTAATCTTTCTCTTTGAAGAGTCGCTGCCTAGTATGGCAGGTCACACCCATAAATTCAAGGCTTATTCATCATGAGCGTTGTTTGTCGGGGTAGTTAGTTAGAGTATTGATAACTAGTGATAAAAGCGGTGAAAAGGATACTGATAGATAAAGAGAAAAGTTGTCTTTGCAAAGATTAAACCGAACATTGCTGGCAAGAAAGGCTCAAGGTAAGTACGTTCATGAGTAAACGATTACTGAATCATCAGACAGGGTAGCGGTAGAATCGACACTTACGGCTCGGATATCCTAGTTCATATCCAGGTTTCACCCGTCAGATTTAGGGTGGCTTTACTGTCCTGTTCCTCGCAATGACAGGTGTTTGGTTTGCAACTAGACGTCGCGCTATGGTATATGGGCGTAGATCAATAGACTCCTCTTCAAACAGCACATCTTCGTGTCCATTCCTCCTGGAGAATAAAATAGCCGTTATGCAAAGTATCCCTGAAAACCTTGCCCGATTCAAATCCGAGGGTGACATCAACATCTCGCTNCACCGGGCTGAATGGCAGGACGCTGCCCTCAACACCGAGACTCGTGACCTGCTTGAAGAAGACGCCCGCTACTTTCTGCATCAGTCACTTTCTACCCCATGCATGAATGCCTTACGCGCCTGCGAAGGTATCTACATTGAAGATTTGCAGGGACGGCGTTACATGGACTTTCACGGCAACAACGTTCATCAAGTCGGTTTTGGCAACCCGGATGTGATCGCAGCCATCAAGGCACAACTTGACGAACTTCCCTTTTGCACCCGGCGTTATACTAACCGCCCGGCCGTGAACCTGGCAAAAAAACTGGTCGAAATCGCCCCTGGTAACCTGAACAAGGTGCTGTTCTGCCCCGGTGGAACGAGTGCAATCGGCATGGCGCTCAATCTAGCTCGGGTGGCCACCGGCCACCACAAGACAATTTCGATGTGGGATTCGTTCCACGGGGCCTCACTCGATGCTATCTCGGTTGGAGGCGAAGCCATCTTCCGCCACGGAATCGGCCCATTGCTACCCGGTACAGAGCACGTGCCACCGCCTGACGAGTACCGTTGCCTGTGGGGATGCTGCGATGAGATCGATACGCGAACAGCTCAACCCAGGCACTGCGATTTAAAGTGCGCCAACTACATCGAGTACATCCTGGAGAAGGAGGGTGACGTGGCAGCAGTGATTGCCGAGCCAGTACGGAGCACACCCTACATTCCCCGACCGGAATACTGGCAGGCTGTGCGACAAGCCTGCGACCGACACGGGGCACTACTCATTTTTGATGAAATTCCCCATGCCCTCGGCCGCACCGGAGAGATGTTCACCTGCCAGAACTTTGGAGTGACGCCAGACATACTAGTACTCGGCAAAGGTCTGGGTGGAGGTGTCTTACCGCTGGCCGCCTTGATCGCAAGTGAGGATCTGAACGTGGCCGCCGACCGTGCTCTGGGCCACTACACGCACGAGAAAAACCCGGTATTGTGTGCGGCGGCCTTGGCCACGATTGAGCATATTGAGGCTCACAATCTGGTGGAGCACGTCCGCAAGTTGGGNCGCTACGCTCTGACACGTATGACAGAAATGATGGAACGCCATTCAGCTCATCGGCGATGTTCGCGGACTGGGNCTGCTATTGGGAATAGAATTAGTCAAAGATCGGATGACAAAGGAACGGGCGACCGATGAGGCCGAGGCCGTCATGTACCGTGCCCTTAGCAAGGGGCTAAGCTTCAAGTTAACAATGGGAAACATCCTTACTCTCACACCACCATTGATGATCACTCAGAAGGAAATGGATCAGGCACTGATGATTATTGAAGAATGTTTGGATAGTATAAGGGAATGATCTATGTCTACCCACGTCATAGACTTTGATGGTGGCTTTAGCCTGTTGGTCCAAAGCAAAAGAGATGGTGGTATCGGTACAGGTTTTTGTATAGCCTCAAGCTTNAACCCNATCGGTAGTTAGCCAATGGCCATCGTTTTCAAATTTTCAAGACTAATTNCCAGACTCTCGAACGGGTTTCGCTGACAAGTATCCTGTTCGACGATGTACCACTCAGTACCTGCATCGACACAGGCATCGATAATCGCAGACCAATTGAGGTTACCTTCACCCACCTCAGCCATCACTGGTTTGCTGTCTATCACTGCCATATCTTTGAAATGAACCAGGTGTGCACGACCTTTGAGTCGGTGAATCCAGTCAGCGGAGTCGCCACCACCGTGTTGAATCCAGTAGGTATCGATTTCGCTATTGAACAGTTTGGGATCGCTCTCATCGTACAAAATTTGCAAAGCTGTTCGCCCACTAAATCGCTCTAGCTCAAAACTGTGGTTGTGGTAAGAAAACACCAAACCACCTTCAGCTAACTGTTTCGCCACTTGGGAGGCNTCTTGGGCAAAACGGATATAGCCAGTTTCTCCAGTACGATACTCTCCCGGCAGACCACCAATGGCCGCATGTTTGCATCCCCAAAGGTTGTGATCGTCAATCACCAATTGCGGATTATCCCGCATGGTTTCATAACTGGTATGGGTGGCACAAATGGTCAACCCTTCCCCGTCAACTATCTTTTTTAGCTCTGTGGCCTCGATTGGCCCCAAAGCCGAACACTGTACAGCGTCGTAGCCAATTTTCTTGACCTTTTTCATGGTGCTCGCAATGTCGGCGGGCGTTTTGGTGAAATCACGCAAAGTGTAGAGTTGGGCCGCAATTTGGGATTGTTTCATCTGAGTTCCTTTCTAGTTGAAATTGTTAACATTCGATTCGATTGGTTGCTTGGCTAGAGTCAGAACGACTAAAGACGCAGTTTTTGACCNGCTTGACAATGCCCTACTCCTCACAACCGCATTGACAGTATGAGAACTTAACATCGCCGTGTTCTACAAATTCGTCTCGAAATAACGGCAGCTAAAGCCAAGAAACCATTCAGGTTGATCAATAACNACCGATGGGCTTTCTGTTGTTGCAGCCAGTAGCTGGCAATTTTTCGATNCCGCGTGGTCATTGCATTTAATTGTTGTTGATCTAACACAACTGAATTCAGGATATATCATAATTATACCATTTTCAAGAAATAACTGGGCATAAAGTGCTATGATTAGGCNTGATGAAACTACCCATGCCTACTGTTAAGGAATCAGTGGTCAGTTCAAAATTATTTATGATAAGAGCTCAGTATTNCATTTAAAATCAGACTTTATGTAAAATCGAATCAATTGTTTTTGAACAGGCGCGGAGGTCCTATACTAATGAAAATGCATATTGGCGGACAATGGGTCGATAAATCCGAAAAGATAGAGGTCTTAAACCCTTTCAGCGGTTCTGTCATTGATACGATTCCAAGGGCGAACCAGCAAGATGTTGAAACCGCCTTGAAAACTGCTGAACGCGGTGCGGAGATTATGGCTAAGATGACGGGCTATGAACGATATGAAATCATTCACAAAGTCTCTGAAATAATGACTGAACGGNTGGAAGAACTGGCACAAACCATTACCTNAGAGGAGGGAAAGATTTTAGCAGAGGCAACGATGGAGGCGAGTCGTGCCGCCGAGATTATTGCACTCTCAGCAGAAGAGGCCAAACGCCTATCTGGTGAAGTTGTTCCACTTGAGGGCGGACCTGGCGTCAAGGGAAAATTCGGTTTTACCATACGTGTACCTTGTGGTATTGTTGTCGGGATAAGTCCATTTAACTTCCCCTTGCACCTTGTTTGTCACAAAGTCGGGCCTGCACTGGCATCCGGAAATGCTATTATNCTCAAACCGGCTACGGATACCCCGTTATCGGCATTAAAACTTGTGGAGTTTTTCTTAGAAGCAGGTACTCCGACTGAAGCCATTCAGTGCATCACCGGGGCAGGTAGTGAAATCGGTGACGCTCTCTGTTCGGACAACCGTGTGCGTAAAATCACTTTTACTGGTAGCCGTGAAGTCGGCGANCATATCTGTCACACTGCGGGNCTGAAACGAGTAACAATGGAACTGGGATCGAATTCTCCGCTGATTATTATGCCAGATGCCGATCTGCAAAAGGTGGCCAAAGCTGCAGCCGCATCCGGCTACTCCAACGCGGGACAGGTGTGCATCTCAACACAACGGATTCTTGCCCATCAGAAAATCCATGGCGATTTCCTGGATGCTTTCAAGGAACAGGTTGAAGNCATCTCAACCGGAAATCCAATCGAGGCCTCAACCAAGATGGGACCGATGATTCGTGAACACGATGCAGTCCGTGTGAATCAATGGGTAGAAGAAGCAGTTAACGAGGGGGCGGAACTGATCACGGGTGGTGANAGAAATGGACAAATCCATACACCTATCCCTTCTTTCCAACGTAAAACCGGAGATGAAAATCTCATCTGACGAAGTGTTCGGCCCCGTTGTAGGGGTTACAAGCGTTAACAATATTGATGATGCTTACCCTAGCTAATGATACGGATTACGGGTTAAGCNCGGCGATTTTCACTCAAAACATTGACTGGGCAATGAAATTTGCACGGGAGGTCGATTCAGGCAACCTGATGGTAAACTGGGGAACGCAATGGCGNGCGGATCTCATGCCATATGGCGGGNTGAAAAGCAGTGGTATGGGTAAAGAGGGACCGAAATACGCCGTGGAAGAAATGACGGAACTCAAAATGGTAATACTGCATCTTGACGATTGACAGAAGCTAATCTGATTACAGGGAGTATTCCATCTTATTGTGCAAGGGAGTTGATTCTGCTTAGAACCTGTTTGGAAAAAGGAAGAGACTAAAATAGTAAGGAGTTTCCTCTCATTACTGCAAATGGTGTCGACAAGGTTGGAAGAGGCATTGGGTCTAGATGGTTGTTTGATTGTTGAGCACACACCACCGGAGAAACTGAAAACTACCCTAAAGTACATGCGACGCTATGCCGAGGAAGCCGGTCTATAGGGAGCACAACATGGCAAACAATCTGGCCACAGCCGTCATTGGTACCGTATTCATGGGGCCAGTTCACACCGAAGCCCTCCGCCGCCTGGGCGTCCAGGTTTACGGAATCTTGGGATCGTCCCCTGAAAAACCCCGTTGTGCCACAGAGACCTTGGGCGCCGAAAAACTTGGCAGACCTGCAGTGTGGTTAGAGCTAGCCAAAGCCTAAGAGAAAGGGAGACCATCTCTTCGCCACAACTAGCGATTTTGCTCCTTCGCGGCATCCGGCCCAGATAATGATAGGTGTTCGAGTTGTCCTGTTCGATGGTACAGTCCGACTTTATACCCACCACATATTGCTTGGCCGGTAATACTTTGGCGAAGGCCATCCCGTGGCTGGTGTAGAAGCAACACCGCTTCAAGGGCTTAATTTTTTTCTAACCTTCGTACTGTTACTGTATTACAGCCAATGACAACTCTGGCTACAGTCGGTCGTGTGTGACAGTCTCGGGCCGTGACAATTCATTTTTTTTGTTTTTTTGAGCCTAGGAAGTGCCACATTTGGTCGATTCAATTTCCTTGATACCCTAGGCCACAATCGCTTCCCTTGGTGCGATTGAAATCTGGATACCCATTAATATGTAGTTGTTGGGGAGATGCCAAATAGCTGGGCGAGGAAGCAGAAACTAGTTATAAGGTCCAACTCAGTTTATGGTTGTGGAACAGGCCTTGGCTTGGCATCGAAGCTGGAGTTGAGACGACGCGCTCCAAAGTCAGCAACTCGGAGAACATGATTTACATTGCCATGATTGGTTAGAGAAGCGGATTCAACTGACGCTCAAACGAATAAAATACCTGTCAAACAGCCTCTTAACCTCCAAACTTCCATCTCATTTTCTGGGGATTTCCCGCACTTTATCTTACTCTGTCGTTTACTCTCTAGGGCAATTGAGTCGGCCGGTGTAGCTATTTAACAGCGAAGTTGTCCATTTCTCTTATCTCTCTGATTGGTTTATCTTCTTATTCTACCCAACATCCACATGTCTCTTCTTAAACTTTATGATGAAACCAACTGCTATGCACCAGTCTAAATTTACTATTCAAGGGACAATAGGTCTTGCCCCGCTTTTATGATTCCCTGTTCATCATAACCATACTGGTTGTAGAGAACCTTGACATCGCCATGTTCCACAAATTCGTCTGGAATTCCAAGTCGCCTGACGTGAGCTGAAATGCCTTGATCGGCGAACATTTCAATTACTGCACTACCGAAACCGCCTGCCAGGACATGATCTTCGACAGTGATGACTTTTCCAATTTTTTCGGCTAAAGGAGCAATTAGATCGATATCCAGCGGTTTGACGAACCTGGCGTTGATAACGGTAGCATTAATCCCTATATCCATCAAAACATTAGCAGCTTCCAGCCCAGGATAGACCCGATTACCGATGGCTAAAATCAGCAAATCTAAACCCTCTTTGAGAACTTCAGCCTTTCCAATTGGCAAAGCCGAAGGTTGGTCGGAAAGTGGGACGCCGACACCTGAACCCCGTGGATAACGGAGGGCAACAGGGCCATCCTCGTAATCGACAGCGGTCTTGACCATTGATTGTAGTTCGTTTTCATCCTTGGGTGCCATTATCACTATGTGGGGCAGGTGCCGCAGGTAAGAGAAGTCGAACACTCCGTGGTGAGTGGGCCCGTCAGCACCGACTAGACCGGCTCGATCCAATGCGAAAGTAACAGGCAAGTTCTGAATACAAACGTCGTGTACGATCTGATCGTAGGACCTTTGCAAAAATGTCGAGTAGATGGCAATTACTGGTTTCAAATTCTCCGTGGCTAACCCTGCACCAAACGTCACTGCACACTGTTCGGCTAACCCCACATCAAAAAATCGGTCTGGATACTCATTCTGAAACGTGTCTAAACCTGTACCCGTTGGCATCGCTGCAGTAATAGCGACCAAACGCTGGTCGGTTTTGGCTAATTTGACCAGCGTTTGACTGAATACGTCAGTATATTTAGGCGTGGTAGAACCCGCTGTCAATGACTGGCCTGTCGCTGGATTAAACTTATTGCTGACACTGTAAAAGCCAACTGGATCGTCTTCTGCTATTTGACAACCTTTGCCTTTTTTAGTTAGCACATGAACTAGAATCGGGTGCGAAAGATCTTTGACATGGGTGAACATCTCCAGTAGCAGATCCAGGTCGTGCCCATCAATTGGCCCAAAATAGCGGAACCCAAACTCCTCAAACAGCATGCCGGGTTTGATCGCAGCTTCTAGGCGCTTGACCACCTGGCGAGCATCAGAGGGCACATGGTTGAGAAATTCTTTCAACTTTGTCCGGAACACATTATAGGTTGGGCTAGCAGTTAGACGGCTGAAGTATTTGGCAAAAGCCCCCACTGTAGCCGAAATCGACATCTGGTTATCGTTAAGGACCATAATCAGATCTTTCTCATAGTCACCTGCCACATTCATGGCTTCAAAGGCCATACCACCTGTGAGCCCACCATCACCGATCACCGCTACGACTTTGAAAGCCTCTTGCTTCAGATCTCTCGCTGAGGCAATCCCAAGAGCGGCGGCTAGCGAAGTACTGGAATGGCCGGCGCCAAAAACATCGTATTCACTCTCACCTCGATGCAAAAAGCCACTGATTCCACCGTGTTGGCGGATAGACGGAAGCTGGTCTCTCCGTCCAGTCAGGATTTTATGCGGATAGGCTTGATGACCAATATCCCAGATCACTTTGTCGTGAGGCGTATTAAAGACCTTGTGCAGGGCAATTGCTAACTCAATAGTACCGAAGTTAGGTGCAAAATGCCCCGGTGTTTGAGACAGAACAGAAATCAAATACTGGCGAATCTCGTCCGCCAGTAGCTTCATTTCTTCCTTGGAGAGTTTTCTAAGATCGTCTGGGCTATCAATTTGGTGTAGGAAGTTCATTTGCTGAGAAATCTCCGGGCAATATGATAATGGGAAGCAATTAAATTAGTGGTCAGCGGCCAGTGTTTTGGAAACGAATAACTGACCATTGATATCGCACTCAAGACCTATCGGATACAGGGAAATCTTGCGGTAACGAGAGTTGAAAGCGATCAATTGACTCCGCTTTTCCAGTTTCGTTGTCAATTTTCATTGTTACGCCGCAGAGTTTGATGTCGCCTTCTGCCGCCTGAAATCTAGACGGCAACATAGTGGAAAAGTTTTCTAGCACTAGATGGGTCCGAATCCCAAGTACCGAATCGTGTGGGCCGGTCATACCAACGTCCGTAATGTAGGCTGTTCCTTTTGGTAAAACCCGTTCATCTGCGGTTTGGACATGGGTATGTGTACCGACTACTGCGCTGACTCGGCCATCTGCGTACCACCCCATAGCGATTTTCTCTGAGGTGGCTTCAGCGTGAAAGTCAACTATAATAGAGTCTGCTTCCGAAACCACCTGTGGTAAAATCCGGTCTAAGGCTCGAAACGGATTGTCGAAACTCGGCATAAAAAGCTGACCGGCTAAGTTAATGACCCCTAATTTACGACCGTCGTTGAGTGTGACAACCGTAAAGCCTCGTCCTGGCACGCCGGCGGGGTAGTTGGCCGGTCGGACTATACGGGGTTCATCGTCGATAAAGTTGAATACATCTTGTTGCGCCCAGACATGATTACCAGTAGTAACCACTGTGGCACCGGCCCGAATAAGTTCCTTGAAGATTCGATGTGTAATACCACGAAAGCCGGACGAGTTCTCACCGTTGATGATAATGGCATCAAATTCACTTGAGTCTGTTATCAATTTGGGAAGCAATGATCGAACCGCCAGTCGTCCTGGTTTACCGACTACGTCACCAACAAATGCGATTTTCACGCCGACCTCCATGCGTAAGGGCCTATTTGTATAAAGAGGCTTTTACAAAGTAACGACGTTATCTGCAATCTATTAGCGAAACGATCAGCTCTACTCTCTAGTTTCAAGGGCAAATCTCGAACTCCGGTTACTCGACCTTTATCAGTATCCCAATCCACAATGTAGCCTGCTACTATCGTCCCTCATTTGCGCCAACTTAAAGACACGTCCAATTCCCAACGTACTATCTGTGTTTGTAGTTCATCGTACTATCCGACCGCTAGTTAAGCTATATCTGCAATAGTTAAACAACTTGAATAGTAAAGTCGTCCATCAACTCAGAATCGGTTTGGACCTGTCCAACGATAGCTGCTTCCGGGCAATCCGTTTGCTGTAATTTATCGACTGCTGTTTGTGCTTGATCCTCCGGCACGGCGAAAAGCAGGCCTCCCGATGTTTCCGCTTCCATTAAAATTTGCCGAAAAATCGGATCTACACTGTTGTCAAAACAGACTTTGTTTCGCAGAAAACATTGGTTAGCTTGGGAGGCTCTGGTAGCCACTCCTTGTCGAACCAGATCTGGCACTTCATCAAAATAAGGGATCTGCTGAGAAAAGATCTCAATCGAAACCTGGCTCCCGTTGGCCATCTCTTCGGCGTGCCCTAGTAGCCCATAGCCCGTAATGTCGGTGCAAGCGGTGACCTGATGCCGCAGCATGATTTCAGCAGCATTTTGATTCAAACGGGTCATCGATTCAACGACTGTTGGTAAAATAGTTTCGCCGACTTGATCGAACTTTAACCCGGTAGTGACAATGCCAATGCCGAGCCGTTTAGTTAAGATCAGGAGATCGCCAGGTTGGGCTCCGCAGTTTCGAACTACTTGATTTGGATGGATTATGCCCGTCAGTGCCAAGCCGTACAACAGTTCTGGTCCTGTCACTGTATGCCCGCCTGCAACAACGCCGCCCGCTTGTTTGACCTTATCGGCTCCACCACTCAAAATCTCCGATAAAATCTCTAAGTCAAGTTGGTCGTCGTTCCAGCAGACGATGTTGAGTGCGGTTTTGGGAATACCGCCCATGCTATAGACGTCACTGAGGGCATTGGTAGCAGCAATAGCACCAAAGGTATAGGGGTCATCTACAATCGGCGTGAAATAGTCAGCGGTGTTGATAATAGCCAGATCGGCACTAAGCTGATAAACGCTGGCATCATCTTTGGTTTCAGTTCCGACCAGTAGATTATCATCGATTACCTTCGGCACTCGGGCTAAGACAGTGTGCAGATCCCCCGGATCCAACTTCGACGCTCAGCCAGCGGACTTAACGGTTTGGGTCAACCGAATTTTTTTACTTGTCATATCTGTAATTTCTGTGCCAACATAACCTGTGGATGATAACATATCATTAATAATCCAATCAAGGGGCCATGTTAGGTACGTCGGATATCATTCCTTCCTGATGCTTTGACTCACATTAGGTGTAGACGAGAGCGAACACTGACTGTATTTTGCTGTTTTGACATTTATACCAAAGTATGAGAGAATTATAATTATACCAATTACGTCAAATAATTACCTATATTAGAGCCCAGGTACGATGACCGATGTTTTGGATATTGCCTTCTTCATCACCAAAACAATTCCAGACTTCACCACAAGCATCTACCCATGAAGGCAACGTTTTCTCTTTGGCCAATACCATCTTCGAAACTTCCGCTGGAGATAGACCGAATTGAACATGATGTAAGGCCAGTAATTTAATCTTAATTTTGGGATCAGGCTCAACCTNGTAGGAGGCTGCGAAGTCATATTTTTCTATCGGTGGTAAGTTGTCATGTTTCATTTGTCTAGGATAGCAAAATCAAAGACAAAAAACGGTAATTATTTTACGTAATTAGTATTACTCGATTGATATAGAAAATTCTGCCAACATTTAAATTTTGACCATACATATCAGCCGGGGGTTATCTAGTAGATCCGTTTGACGGATTTTAGATCAAATCCCAGATTAAAACTAACTTAAAGAGTGAAGGGGATAAGATGCTCATGGCAGTTGACCTACCTGTGACAGGTGGAGAAATTTTTGTTAAGTCGTTGAAAGCTCAAGGAGTTACATCTATTTTTGGCATGCCGGGTGGCCACTTGACCCCCGTTTATGCATCNCTCTATCACCACCGCGAGGAGATTTGTCACTACGTGGTTCGTCACGAAGGTGGGGCCGCCTTCATGGCTGACGGCTATGCCAGATCGACGGGCGATGTCGGCGTTTGCTTGACGATTCCAGGTCCAGGTACTACCAATGCGTCAACGGGGTTGGGAGAGGCCTATACCGCTAATTCTCCAGTCTTACTGATAACGGGTCAAAATTCGTCCCATCTGGCACAAACCGACCCTGGTAAGAGCTTTCACGGGCTGGACCAACGAACCTTTTTATCTTCGATCACCAAGCATATTGAGATTGTCCGGACGATAGACCAGATTCCGGGGGCGGTCANTCGAACTTTTGGTGCACTCCGGTCAGGTCGCCCTAAACCCGCACTCATCGAATTGGCAACCGATGCCTTGTCAGCTGAATCCGACTTACCGATTCCTACACGAAACGAAGGGCAGCGTCTTCCCGCTAATGCCAGGGATTTGGAGCAAGCCGTGGATCTGATCCAACAATCCAAAAGGCCTTTCATTTTGGCCGGTAGTGGTGTTAATCATTGCCGGGCGATGAATGAGTTAATGCAATTGGCCGAGTACCTCAATGCGCCCGTCTCCACAACAGCTATGGGAAAAGGGAGCATACCGGAAGATTCCCCCTACTCGCTGGGCGTGTTCAGAAATTCGGTTACCCGAGAAGCTATTGAATCTTCAGACCTGGTGATTGCACTCGGAACTCGCTTTGCCTACCGAGAGACGGGAAGTTGGACGATGGAGATTAAACAACCCCTGCTTCAGATCGAGGCCGATCCCGGTGAAATCAGCAAAGAGTATCCCGCTCAAGTCGGCATCTGCGCCGACATCCAGATCTGCTTACAACAATTGAACCAGGCACTTGAGGCTCAATCACGTCAAGATGGATGGAACGATCAAACCTCCCAACTACACCAACAATTCGAGGCCAGTGAGTGCCCCCAGTTGGTCGCAGATTTACGTGCCGCTATGCCGCGAGATGCCATTCTGGCCGTCGATGTCCATGTAGACGGCTACCCGAACTTACCCCACTTTCGGGTCTATCAACCGGGTACTTTCATATATTCACCGATTTCAGTCACTATGGGAATTGCCTTGCCAGCCGCTATCGGNGCTCAGGTGGCGTATCCNGATCGTAAGGTGGTGGCAATTGCCGGGGATGGTGGATTTCTGATGACCAGTCCGGATTTGGCCACAGCGGTTAAATACNATCTGCCGATNGTTATCATTGTGGTCAATGATAACAAGCTGACTTCAATTGAAGGCAGTCAGGTCCGGCAATTCAGGGCAACTCTGGGCATCAATTTGGTCAACCCCGATTTCGTCAAGTTTGCCGAGTCGTTTGGCGTAGTCGGGCTTCGAGTAACNGATCTTTCCGATTTTAGACCCACTCTAGAAAAGGCATTGAGCTTAGATCGCCCATCATTGATTGAAGTCGTCAAAAATTAAAATATCAACATGNCTTGAAGTCGNTAAGGAGATACAATAGTGAAATTTGATGACGCAACCGACATCATCCANCTAACCCCTAAATGGGAAGGAGACCGATTTGATAATGGTCGCCCCAGGGTTCCAGATGATATTCTGACACGGATGGAAAAGGTCGCTACTGAAGAGGCATGGTCGATCCTATGGCAAAATGGCTATAAGTTCCAGTTCCAAGGAAATTGGCTGACGACACACGGNGACAAAATTCTGGTTGGCCGAGCTGTGACCGCTACTATGGTACCAATGAGACCCGATCTGCACGATTATCTGTTGGAATATGGACAGAAAGAAGAAGACCGAATCGGTTTTTTCAATTCTTGGGTGATCGAAACCTTGCAAAGAGATGATGTCATGGTGATCGACATATTCGGTAAGATTTACGAAGGCACGTTTTGTGGCGGTAACCTCTCTTCGACCGTGGCAACCCGAACCGGACGGGGACAGGTGATCGACGGGGGGATTCGAGACCTACAACAAATTATGGGGATTGCAAACCTGCAAACCTTTTATAAAGGGTGTGACCCGACCCCAATCCGTGATGTTACGCTGGTCGGCATCAACACGCCTTGCCGGATTGGCGACGCTATCTGCATGCCGGGTGATGTGGTACTTGGTACCCCTTCTGGTGTTTTATTCATTCCACCGCACCTGGTGGAAGAATGTGTTATCAATGCGGAAAAGACGCAACTGCGTGAGATTTTTGGATTCCAAAGGATTCGGGAAGGTGTTTACANCTCAGCACAAATGGATACCAAATGGACTGACGCCATCGAAGCCGATTTTGCCGATTGGCGCAAGACCAATACACCTAAGGCTCTCCAACACTTAATCTTGGATGAACCGGAACCAGAACCGGATCAAGCCAATTCCGACGATACTGATTTGACCCCATCAACCTCGGAAGAATGCGAAAACAGTGAAGAGAGCGAACAAGATGATCAACTGACCTTGCTCTAACCCGAACTTTCCCCCGCCCAACTGCCGATGAAAGCGAAGCAATAACTTAAGTATTGGTTTAACCAAGTTTGGCTTCGGCATTTCGACCTGCTTGGCAGCCAAGTTGTCGATGCATAGTCCGATGTATTAGAACCCACCTATCCGTCGGCACCATTTCTGATANTGGTAATAGACGCCGACGGTNGTCGGACGTTTGCCAAGGGGGGAAATCTTTGGCCAACATTAGCCACTAGCAAGCGGTGTTGACTAAATAGCCGCTGGCATTGAGAATCAGTTGTATCTCCCANTGACCAAAGTGGGCNCCACTTGTTGANGGCGGAGGTAGATAGGGCTGAATGTATTACCATTGTTGATCCGTCAGATCTGAATTATAGTTTCTAGCTTCCATGGCAGATTGGTTCCTAATTCATAGTTTCTAATCATTCTGGCAGGGAACACTTTCAATATCAACGCTCTACCAAACAGGCTCTAAAGATGATGAGCCGGGACAGTTAATCTTGAGGGATGCCTTAAAAGGTTGACTGATGGCCACTGTAGTGGNAGGNATANCCAAGACGACCGCAAAAAGCGCCCACTGAGAACACTCGGTGCAACCACTACTAGCCGTCATGGTAGCCAACAGAGCGAAGGGAGTCGCCATGGTATTAGCAGAGGGAAATCCGGTCAAATGTCCCAAATAGTAGGTGGTATTTCCGGGAATTCTTTGAAAATTAANCTAGTATTTCCGACTCGCTATCCTGTGTCTTAGGGTATATCCACCGACCTGGCTAGTTAGTGGGCATATTTCTACTTAATTTCGATGGTATGAGCCGGGAAATAAACATACTCCCCCTTTTCAAACTTGTCGGTGAACATCTCCTGATTCCTTTTGACTACGCCCAGCCATTGCTCAGTCACCTTGCTCTGGTCCAAGGCTTCACCCTCAGTCAACGAATGGTAACCACCTTGCTGTCCTTTGTCGGTGTTGCGCTACAGCCTCAACTGTTTCCGATCCAGGGCTAATTGTTGTGCCTGTCTTATTCCTCCTGGATTCGTAAATGGCAGAAGAGCTAATGTTATCCCAGAAGATGTGTATCGGCTTGAAGTGACGAACAAAGTCGATGGCGCTCAAGACGGTCAAGTCGGAGTCGAGTTTTATATTAACACCCACGCTCTCGGTAATACCCCGTACACGAGTTATCTTTTGCACGGGTATCAGTGGTTGAGAGGTGTCAAAAAAACACTGTTGCCAGTCACAACCTGAAAGTAATTTCTGTCTTTAGTTGTCTATAAACACTATTTGTTTTGGAGTCGGTTGACTAGGTAACAGCCCACTCTAAATTGCCATTGGAGGCGTACGTAGGATTTCAACTTCTTCCTCTGCTGACAGGTGACAAACGACAGAATAGAAAAGATTTGAAGCCAGTGTTGGTGCTTCAGTGGCTAGAATCTAGTTCCCAGTCATCAATTTTGCGAAGAATAGACCGGTTGCCAAAGTATGATTTGCTTAAAAGATTATGTTACAGCTATTATGTATGAAGGTTGATCTTGTTTCTTTCATAGAAGAGCAATTAGTAAGAACCACAATCAGTATTAAGCTTCATAAACTAAAATCGCGCCCTCGGCTTTTCCGGCCTTTAACTGGCGTTTCTATTGA
>PACG01000041.1 GCA_002699335.1 Candidatus Poribacteria bacterium | reverse complement strand
TTAGTTCGTATTACTACTACCCTTCCCATAATGCACTCGCCAGTCTGGGACTGACCATGCAGTGGATGCACCGCAAGACTTTACTAGCCGTTGCCGGAAGGTCTTACCGTCGTTCTGGAACAGCTCAAAACGAAAGGAACATGATTTGGGGGGTTGGAAGCAATACATTCATTAATTATCAGTGCAAGTTGTAATGCTTAGAGCCAATTTATAGCCAACCCGGAAGCGGTTAAATCGCTATGTCACCGTGAATGGACTATTTTATGAAATATTTGATTGATATAATAAGCTATCTCGCCTTGACGAAAGCTGGCAATGATTTTGCCATTACTTATTATCATTGTCTTTCATCTCCGGCTAAAAAACATTCACCTTCGGCATCGTACAGATGCTGCTCTAAGAACTGGCTACAGGCTTACGGCTAGGAAATGGNAGTGCTGAAGAAGCAAGGCAGGGTCCGCTAGCAGCCACCTTTCCCAGCCCAACAAGAGAGGCGCTCAACATCGCTTGGCTTCTTAATTCTGCTCCTGCGGCGTACATTTGTTTGCTACACCAAAGGCTGTATAGCATACATTGTAAAATGCTACAATATTCATGATGGACTTCCTGTAGAGGTTATGCTTATGCTGATCACAACTTTACTATAAGAAGCCCTGCTTATTTGTTTTTGGCGAAGGTTTATAATAGCTTAAAAATTAGNCTGTCATTTCTAATAAAGGACAGTCCTAACCAGTCAATCTAGCCAGCCAACAGAGGGAGAAAATTTCGACTAAAAATAGCAGATGATGGACCAGCAATTTCTCATTACAGTGAACAGCTCCGTCAACGTCCAATTGCTACAGCTAATGTTGCCTACCACGGGTATCTTCTCCCTTTGGGCTTGCGCAATTAGAGATCTTGGCTAAGATATTGACCCGCGGTGGACATTGGTTATATACTTCTAGTTTGTTCCAGTGTTCTTGTTGATCCACAGGCAATCCTGCTGACATATTTCTCACGAATAAATTCGGAGAGTTCTGGGTTCGAGTAAAAGTAAACGCCGTAAAATACAGAACCATCTACGAAAAATGAATTCGCAATTTTTGTTCTCAGTCATAATGCTTCACTCCCGATTCAAATCGCCGTTCCATGCCAATCATCTCAGTAGACCACCTGACAGATATTAGCCTCGAAACCTTCGATCGAGCCGGGGTAGAACCGGAGCAGGCACAATTGGTAACCCGTCTGCTGATCAAAGCCAATCTGGCAGGGCATGACTCACATGGTGTCGTCCGAATTCCGTCCTATATCAGCGGTATTAGGTCGAAACAGATTCGGCCGAACGNACCGCTTCAAATTGAGAACCAGACCGCNACCTCAGCGCAAATTGATGGNCATCACTGTTTTGGTCAGGTGGTGCTAACACGTGCGGCTGAGTTNGCGAGGCAAAAATCGCTTCAAGCNCCCTTAAGCNTGATCACCGCTACCAANTACTCTCACTGCGGACAACTGGGGGCGTATGCGGAACAGATCTCCTCTGCTGACCAAATCGGGATTGTCATCATTGGTCGGTCGGCGGGGGCAGTGGTGCCTTACGGTGGACGGACAGGTCGACTCTACCAGAGTACGCTTGCCATCAGNGCNCCCAGCAACAAACCGTTTCCAATTGTGCTGGACATGGCGACNAGCGTCGCCCCCTTCGGCAAGATCNTGATGAAGCGAACCAGAAACGAATCTTGTCCGGATGGATGGTTGATTGATCCACAGGGACAACCCGTCACCGACCCACAGGTGGACCTCTCCAATGGAGAAGCCGGCCTGCTACCANTAGGCGGAATCACTAGTGGCCAGAAAGGGTCCGGATTGACCTTTATGCTGAATCTGCTAGCGATAACCCTAGCTAATGTCGAAGAGCGGGTCGAAGGCGCGTTGATCATCGCCATCAACCCGGCTTTTTTCCTNCCGCTCAGCGACTTGAAATCCGCCGCCGATGGTTTGGTCGATCGACTCCATCAAACGCCCGCTATCGACGGTTTTAATTCCGTGCTGGTACCGGGGGAGCGCTCCTACCAGGAGACCGAACGACGGCGACAGGAAGGGATTTTAGTCGAGAATGATACTTGGAATAGGCTACAGGAACTAGCGAAAGGAAGTGTTATTTAGAACCTGTTGGAAAGAAATTGGAGAAGTCTGATCCTCAGTTAAAGTCACTTTGCCAACTAGTTATGACAAGGTAGATCGTGTTTTCACAATGTGAAAATTGATGTTCATAATCTAGGCTCCATCATCGATACTACCCAAAGCCAGCAAAGGTTACTACCACAATCCATAGTTTAGCTAAGACTTGGAGGTACCGGGGAAGATCAGTTGGTGGAATCTTTCCGGGATTGCCGAAGGTAAAGGGTGAATTGTGGGTTGCTGAGTATATTCGGTAGCGTTGTCCACTTTGAGCGCACTTTCAATGGTTTGAAGGTAGTGTTCGAAAGTAGCTAACATTATTTCTATTGTACCAGATTTCCAGCGTGGGTATAATTTTCAGTCCTTGTAAGACAAGGTTCTATCACTAGATTTATATTTACGGATCAGAGGTTATGCAACTTTTCACAATTGCTACGATTATCGCACTCGCCATTGCAATTTTCGCCACCTACTGGATGAACGCTATACGGATAAAGACCGCAATCAAAGGACCGAACTTCCAGATCCACCAGCTCACCAACGAAGTCCAGCGGTTGAAGGTTCGGGTTAGTGAGTTGGAAGATGAACTGACGAAGTTGAAAAATCCGACAGGCGGCACCTAGAACTTAGGTTAAGTTGGGTAAATGGACGAGACTTAGCTAGCTTAGTGTTTTAGTCAGTGGAAGGATAAACCCAAAGGCCCTCCATCTCTAAGTTATCGAGATAGTGCCTGGCAAGATCTCGTAGAATTATTACGGCAGCTGTCCCCATGCCCCTTGTCTTTGGATATCGTCCTGTCGTATCTACTTCAGGAATCAACCCTTGCACTGGAGCCTGCACAGACTCGCGACACCGCTATATCAAGCTCTTTGTGTCCGAGTTGGGAACCATAGTCAGCAGAATTTCGCTGACTCCGTCTAGGACTGCGAGGTTACCAATTCGGCAGCTGGCATCCGACGCCATCGGCGATCAACTTCAGGGTTCCAACAAGATCTTGCTCCATTGCGTCTTTAGTAAAGGCCTAACAACTGTCGCCGTTTTGAAGGAGACGATAAGGCTGATCTCTAAACGTATCACCTGGATTATTTCATCGATAATCGCTTGGCCAAACAATGGGTTGTGGGAAGAACTTTAGCCGGGTGGGGAAATTTAAGACGGTTGGGCAAAGATTAAGAAATCCTGACCGAAAAGGAAGAGAAGAAGGCACGAGGCAGTAAACTATAGTGCCATCGATAAGTTCCGCTTAATGAGAGTAAAGCCGATGCGCTGTTATTGCGGTGTAAAAATACATCTGGACTTCCATTTGGCCTAGGCACCAATATCGGGCGAAATCGTGTCGACCAATGTCCGGGCAAATGTGTCGGTCCTAATACAACTCAGCCTTCAGTCGCTCACCCGCGACGTACATCGCGAATTCAGAAATAGATACGTCATCGGGCAACGGAAAGATATAGTCCCCTCCATTTGAAACGGTGATTCATTGACAAACACCTGATCCACGTTTGTGGTCGCGACCTGGTTGTCAACTGTTACATCAACGTGATGATACTTGACCGACAGACGCGGAAACTCCGGTGGCGGAATGATGAGGCCATCAGCGAAGGAAGATATAGTGGCGAGTAGCAGTAGAAGCAGGTTAATGATAATCAGCCTTTGTTTCTGTAATTGCATTTTGATACCTGCTGGGCATAGAGAATTGATTCGTGGAATGAGTACCTTGGATTGATGTTCAAAAGCGAACGCCTTTGCCTATTACTGTTTTTGGGTCAAGCAGTGTGAATCTTTATCTTAACCCAATCTAAGGCTAAAACTGTAACCTATTGGGATGACCCAGCTTATTACATGTGCTTGACCCCTATACGGGGATGAATGAGCCCCTTCCTGTCCTTTGACTAAAGGGGCTCCTCTACTAAGGGGGCGAATGTACAGTGCGCATTCGTGGTGGCGATTGAAGATCCTCGGTGGGGGGTAATTCACCTCTCCTCTCTTTTGTCGTGTTTTTTTTGGGCTCAGCTTGTAGTCGTTCCTTGTAGGGGCGAAGCAGTACCAACCAATCCTCCACTCAATCTGGATGTATTCGAAGGGGTTAATTCACTAATTTGTTTGTCCGCTTCGCCCTGAAACCACTTCCACGTCAGCTTGGCTGGGCCAAGCAACGCCAGGCCAGTTAATACTTATAGGATCTTCATTGAGGGCGAAGGGTGGTAGCCAATGGCACATGTGGAGTGGTACCCGGCTTCAATTTCAGGACCAAATCCCGGGCACACAGTCGTCCCTCGNACCTGAATTATAGATGGTGCTGCGCAGAGGTACCGGCACAGCAGCATAACTGTCCAGACCAATGAGAACCAAACCTAACAGTAAGCTAAAGAATGTAAAACCAAAGAATGCAATTCTGCTCTTCATTTACAATTCTCCTCGCTGGATCTATCTGATGCTACCACTTTCGGCCAATTGAATGTAGGCCTGTCAAATTCAGCCTGATGTGGAGCGGAATAATTAGATCAAAGCATTAAAAAAGAGTTTGAAAGTACCGTGTGTTTGCGCCCGATGCTGAGGACAAAAACCAAAAAGGATAACGTTTCCCGCACCGTATCGGGCGGAAATTAGGGCTGCTTTTCCCGCGATCAATTCTTCGCCGTCCAGCCAGCCACTCTGCAGGAGATCCCTGTCCGGATAGCGGACCACCACTTCGTACNTGTGGTTAAAACGAGAGGGCAAGATCTCAAAGGTGGGGCTGTCCCAGGCCAATATCAACGCTTCAGTCGGCAGACCGTAGCCCAGGAGATGGTGGGTGTCCACCTCGGCTCTTAAAGTTGATCCCGGGCAGAAGAACNGCTTGGACGACTTGCCCTTCAACAAATTCCTGACTTTCAGTTCCAGTTTTTCGATGACAAAGTCACACGCCTGATTGAGCGCGACCAACCGACCGCCCTCCTGGACAAACTGCCGAACTGCTTTTACGCCCTCGTCCCCAATACCGCTACGATATTCTGGTGGCGTGTCGGCATTTGTGAGATCATCATCTTCGTCCGGCCCCAGGATCATGGCGGTGGAATCACTGGGTAAGATAATAGTATCCAGATCCAGATGTAGGTCTCCGGCTGCGATCTGCTCATCAGTCAATGCTTGGTAGGGAAAGGCGAATTGCTCCAGCACCAAACGCGTCCATCCTTCGTCCATATTTCCCCCACGATATCTGCGGTACATGCCGATACGCGGTGGCCCGATCGGCTGCCGGCATTTCGGTTCCTGTTCCAACCTAAAAAAGGAGACGCCAGTATCCTGAGCCACCACCTCGAGCGATTCAGTAGTTTCAGTATTAACGATAAAAGAACCGGCTGGAAGGTGTTTCCCCTCAACCGTCACTGATTGAACGCATCGTGCAACCTCAATACCTGCTGCCATCAACTGGTTAACAGCCCGAAAACTATCGTTTAGCCTGCCATCCAGAAGATAACCGCTTTCCGAGGGTGCAATCGGTTCTCCAGTCGAGATTGTTGCTGCTGTTACTCGGCTAAAGACCGAACTATCCTGGTCCAGGTTATTGGCCGATTTGACCTGCACCCCCATAAATTCTGCCAGGGTATCGGTTGCCATGTCGTAAGGTCGGTCGGGCGTCTGATCCGCTCTTCGGGTTCGAGCGTCATCTGGAAAGTAAGTTTGTCCCAGCAGGGTTTTTATCACGCCGATCTTGGGCTGATTCAGGAAAAGTGCGTATGTGCCCGACGGGTAGATGCGCCCGTCAGCGTTAAATTCCGTCTTGGCCTGATAGATTTTTAGCCCCTGCCCCAGCAGTTTCTGGATCAACTTATCGGTGGTTAACGGATCGTGTTGTTGCGGTGGAACCAGGTAGGTCGGTGCGTTGCTATCGGATCCGCGTTCAATCTGTCTCTTGGCTTTCAGATAGGCGTTCCAGAGAATAGTATCCTTGTGTCTGGCGGCCAGGTCGAGCAAACTCAGAGCCGAGACTTTTTGCTGCTCTACAATGTCGCGGAGCCGCCACCACCCACCCGACCACGGATGGGGGAAATTAGTTTGCGCTTGATAGTCGGGAAACCCCCTGAGTAGCCCACCTTGTCCCTGCAACTGGCTCTGATCGATATATAGCGGTGTGGCTAGGTTGGTGTGTGCCGATTCGGTCAGGATACTGGCGATATTGTGGTAATTTCCCAGCCAGTGAAACCCCATGTGGCTCCAGGACGGAAAGATGGCCGCATTGATAACGCCGGTGATGCCGGCCTCCTCCAGCTTATAGGCCATGTGGGCGCCATACCAACTGATCTCCCGCCAAATCAAGGGATCCGCGTGTGGATGGATCGGCTCACAGTAAGGGGCCACGTACAATCTTGCCCCGTAGCTACCCATTTCGTGGTGGTCCTGGAAAACCTGTGGTTGCCAGTCGAGAAACAGGGTTTGGGCCACGTATTCAGACTCCACCAAGTTGGTCATGAAGGCGTCCCGGTTGTTATCGTGCCCTGCATACTTATGGTACAGCCAGGGGAGCGGACAGCCTTCGTACTCGGTCTCAAGATGCTGGCTGTACCAATCGGTCACCATAATCTGACCATCGGGATTCAGACAGGGGAACATCAGGAAAATGGTATTGTCCAGAATCTGTAGTGTCTCCTGATCTGTTTTAGTCAATAGATGGTAGGCTAGTTCAGGCGCCATTTGGGTACTGCCTATCTCGGAGGCGTGAAGTCCCATCGATTGGCAGATTATGGCTTTCCCCTGGCTAACCAGGTTAGCCATCTCTCCCTCTGAACGGACCACAGATGTTTGGCTGGATCCTTCCACCGGATCGCTGATGCTGGCGTTTAATTCCCGCAGATGCTCAAGACGATCCAGGTTTGATGGCGATGAGATAATGGCCAATAAAAAGGGGTTACCTTCGGTGGATGGCCCCATCTCAATTAGCTTCAAGCGCTGGCTGTGCTGATCCAGGATTTGAAAATAGTCGCTGATCTGGTTCCAACGGGCGATTTTGCGGTCTGTGCCGGGTTGAAAGCCAAAAAACGCTTCTGGTGAGGTGATATGCTCGCTCATTCTGTTTTCTCCGTTCTGTTTCTAACCTAGTTTTCCCTGTTGGCGCATTTCAGCGCCATAGGCTTCCAACTGTAGTTTATCGGCTTCGGACAGACGGGCAGATACAGATAACCCAGCTGCCACCTGCTGGAATATGTCGACATCCCGGAGGCCCATGACGGTCAAATGGACAGCTGGATGGCTGAGCACATAACGGTAGAACTGCGCCTTGGCGGGAACATCTGAATCACTGAACAGTCTATCGTTACGGCCGGCATTCATAATTATCACCCCCACATTCAACTCTTTTGCCTGGGGAAAAATATCCTGCTCCGGTTCTTTCATGGCGCAATTGTACCAGCACAGAACCGTATCGAAGGCTCCGGTTGAAATCGCTATCCCGATCTGCTTCCAATCGTGTCCCGTGACCCCGATAAACCGGATCAGGCCCTCCTCTTTAGCTTTTTGTACTTCGGACAAGGCTCCGTCAAGTGCAAACGCTTTTTCTCTCTCTTCTGCCGTGTTGAGGTGATGCAATTGATAAATATCGATGTAGTCGGTTCGAAGTAGGCGAAGAGAGGTTTCAAGCTCCCGGCGTGCGCCGTCTCCACTGCGTTGCTCTGTCTTGGTGGCTAAAATGATCTGTTCTCGCCGATTTTGCAGAGCTTCACCAACCACTTTTTCATCTTCGCCGTCTCGATAAGCACGAGCCGTATCCAGATAGTTGACGCCACAATCGAGCGCTTGACGGTAGCCATCGGCGGTTTCGCAGTAAGCGCCGCCAACGCCAAGTCGGGTAACTTCTATACCCGTACGACCTAATACGGTTCGAGGGATGTTATCAATCATCATCAGATTCTCCTAAAGCTTATGTGTTATAAGCTTATGTTCTATCGGCAATTTTCCGATCTATTCTGTGATTTATTTGCTAAGAAGAGTGTCTATGAAAAAGGCACCGATCGACCTTCTCAGGTATATTATTAACTATCCTATAAATCGTCGGGTAGCGTTTTCACATAGCGCGGTGGTCGTCGATGGTTGCCAATTTGCTCAAAAGCATACGCAATCTCGATCAGTTTAGCTTCGCTGTATGCCTGTCCGAAAAAGGAGATGCCGATTGGTAAACCCTGGACAAAACCAGCAGGTACAGTTATATTTGGATAACCGGCAACTGCCGCCGGGCTGGAAGATCCTCCACCCAGGTGCGGATCTCCATGCAGTAGATCGGTTGTCCAGGCTACCACTCCCGTTGGGGCTAAAATCGCGTCTAATTGACGCGTCGTCATAATAGCGTCAATTCCGGTCTGACGGGACAATTGCTGGCACCTTTTGAGCGCAGCCTCGTAGGCACGATCATCCAACTCCCCCTTTTCCTGGGCCATCTCTAGAATCTCCTGTCCAAAATAGGGCATGACGGTCTGCTGGTGTTGGTTGTTGAACTCAATCAACTCTTGTAAAGAGTGAATCGGATGGCTTTGATCGACTTGGCTTAGGTATCTGTTGAGACCATCCTTAAACTCAAATAACAGGACTTCAAACTCAGCTTGGCTATACTGCTTGGATTGCAAGGGAATCGGATCGACGATAGTAGCACCGTTTTGACTGAGGAGATCGATGGCCCCTTCCATCAGGCCGTCCACACGTTCATCAAAGCCAAAGTATTCACGCGCGATCCCGATGTGTTTGCTTTTCAGGCCATCTTCTTTCAAGTAGGTAGTGTAGTCAATAGTCCCGTTTGATCCATTTCCGGCCCCCACCAGATAGTTGAGTAAAATTGCCGTCTCCTCCACGGTCCTAGTCATCGGTCCCGCCGTGTCCTGACTATGTGAAATGGGAATGATGCCCGACTGGCTGACCATCCCGACCGTCGGTTTCAGGCCGACGATCCCGTTGGCCTGACTGGGACAAACGATCGACCCGTCGGTTTCAGTACCTACCGCAACTGACGCCAAGTTGGCTGAAACGGCCACTGCTGAACCGGAACTGGATCCGCATGGATTCCGATCCAGCACATAGGGATTGTGAGTCTGCCCACCCTGACTGCTCCACCCGCTTGATGATCGCGTGGAACGGAAATTAGCCCACTCACTCAGGTTGGTTTTACCCAGAATGACGGCGCCTGCCGACCTTAGCTGTTTGACCAGCGCCGCATCCTGTTTAGCCACATGGCCGACCATGACCAGTGAACCGGCAGTGGTCTCCATCCGGTCACCAGTATCGATATTGGCCTTGATGAGGATGGGAATGCCGTGTAGTAGCCCACGAACCTGCCCCTTTTCTCGTTCGGTGTCTCTTGCCTCCGCGATCTTGAGGGCGTCTGGATTGCGCACTAGAACCGATTTTAACAATGGATCCAGCGTCTGGATCCGGGCCAGATAATCGGCTGTCAGTCTAACAGCGGTTGTTTCACCGTCAGACATTTTTTGCTGAAGTTGGTTAATGGTTAACTCTTCCATCCAGACCTCTTTCCTTTTTGACCGCTGACGCTGTTGAGCGTCAACCGGTCCGTCTGCCTGCGATACCAACCCAACTGCACTGACCAGGGACATCTTCAGAAATCTGCGCCTCGAAACCATCGGCCCGAACCGGCTTTTCAAATCCCCTGCCCCCATGCATCGGATCGCGTGTCCACGCCTGCACGTAATGTTTGAGTCGCCTGATCTACGACAATTAGCTGGCTGCCGCTACCGACCTGATCGTGCCACTTTACCTGATGATCACGATCTATGAGATTTTGATATAGGGAGTCGGAGGCACGACGTTCCAGCCAAACCGGCCCTTCAATCTGGCAATGGAAACGGGCGACCACCAGTGCAGCCGTAGGGGCTAGTCCGAAATCGAGCAGATTGACCACCAATTGGGCCCGTCCAGTGAGAATTCGTTTTCCGCCCGGTTTACCGAGACTGGCGTAGGGCTGGCCCTGGCGCAGGATCAGGAGCGGCGACGTGTTGTTCAAAACCCGTTTACCAAGCGCGATACTGTTCTACTTGTCTTCGCTGGGATCAAAACGCCACATGCCATGGTTCAGAATAATACCGGTTCTAGGTGCCGTCACAAACGAACCGAAACCGTTGCCGTGTGTCTGGGTCAACGAGACCATGTTGCGGTCCCATCAACTGCGCATGGTGCAGCCATGCGCAGTTGATGGAGTTGATGTCGAGGAAATTTTCACCCTATCCCGAATACAGGTGGCGAGTTCGATCGCGTAAGCTTTGGACAATATTTTGTCCGATGGAACATCGACAAATTCTGGGTCCCCGAAATGGGTCAGCCAATCTTGCCTGGCACATTTACAAGCCTCCAGGAACAGGTGGGCGTAATCTGCCGGTGGCAACTTCTCCCCGGCTCGACCAACCAGAGCAGGAATATCAAACGCTTCCAGGATGTTGAGGATCTGTAACGTGGTGGCTCCACCATTACTCAACGGAGGAGTAAAGATATCGTAGCCGCGATAGTTGGTCTGTAGCGGCTGTCTGATTCTAGCCCGATACTGTTTCAGGTCTTCGACCGACAAGATACCGCCTTGCAACTGGACATGCTCGGCCATCGTTGTCGCCATAGCCCCTTCACAAAAGGCCCGCAGGCCGTCATCACGCAAGGTTTTCAAGGTGTTGGCCACATCGGGCATCAGCAGTAGTTCCCCGGCCTTGGGCAGCCGACCGCCAGGCATCATTAAATTACAGGTGGCAGGAAATTGACGCAGATGCACGGAATTTGTGCGAATCGAACGCACTGTTTTCTCGATTAGTCTGACGCTGGTCTCTGCCACTTCGATAGCAGGAGTGCTCACCTCGGCCCAGGATTTGGTGCTGTAATATGTCAGGGCGGTGGCCAATCCATCCACCGTACCCAGCACCGAAATCGCGCGGTAGCCATAACGGTTGGCCGGATCTCTGCCCCGCACCCCGTATTCAGCCGCGTTGGGGTCTTTTTTATCGCCGGACGGTGTCATGTCGTACATGTCAGACCGGGCAGCCAATGGAGCAGCGCCGTTATAATCGACTTCAACCACCGCCTGGAACTCCGACCGATAGATCACCATGCAGCCGTCATAACCTCCTAGGCCATTCCGCTCCGGCTCGACCACCATTTCTACCAACGCCGCACCAACGGCATTTCTACCAATCCGGAGCAGGTGCAGACCTGCTGCTGTGGTTTTCGGGTGCGAAGAGGCAACTATACCAACTGTGGCCTGAACATCCGGTAAATTCATCTTTCTCTCCGAGTCAGATGCATCTCATCATCTGGAGATCTATCATTGAATACTGCCAGGCTATGTCACTTACAAATCAACCACTACCTATTTAACGCTTGGATTTTAACCTCGTACTTTATGGTATCTGAAAATTAATTGAGTTAGGTCTGGAAGGACAAATCAGCAAGCGAAGTGGACGGAAAGGCTAAAATTCACCATCCAAAAACATCGTAATTCGAGTTAACGGTGAGGGTTTTTTGCTCATTCCCTTAGCGGCGGGAATACCGGTTGGATCATCTGCCGTGTACTGCATTCTCCCCACCATCTGGGACAAATTGAAGCGAAAACGGAAGGCTTTTCCGAGGTCGTAGTAAGTTCCAGCTCCCCAACCATGAACGCGTTGCGTAATCAGAGTTAGCATCTGGTTTTTCTCCCGCTCCCAAGCATAAGTTTCCATCCCGACATTAGTCAGTTCGATGAAGGTATTTGCACCTGCTTCTCGATAGCTATATGGGTTATGGTTGAGGATAAAAGTTAGATCCAGACCGACTTTATCTTTCAAGGTTTTTGCCTCTTCTCTGGTATCCATTGGGAAAGATCCACGAAAGTCGGAGTATTGAGGACCACGAAACCAGGTATCATTGATTTTGGCTTCCCACGATAGGGTGTTGGTCAGGGTTAACCGAATATCTTGGTTAACGTCATAAGCCAACAAGAGATCATTATTAAACTGATTTTTGAGACTAACAGCCTCATATTCACCGCCAGCATCGACGTTTGCGTCCAGGTCGTCTTCATTATCGATCACTGTACCATCATAGGAATCGACAAAACGAAATTTAATTTCCGCCTGAAAACCAGATCGAATTAGCGGCCTGGTTACCATGAACTTATGAATCTGCAAGGTGTCTGAGTCGACCAGATAAACATACCCTTTAGGGTCGATAGCCTTTAATGTCAAGAAGAGATCTGCCATCTTCTCTCGGTTGAGACGGATTAGAATTTTCCCTCGATACATCCCTTTTGGACTAAACCGCTGGATTCTCCTAATCCGTGTCCGAAAAACGCGATTCACCGTGCCACCGTATCGGAAAGGATCAAACTGTCGTCTTGGCAATTTGGTGGCAAAATCCTTTGTGTAGACTGCCTTGTCAGCTACCAACAGTGTATCGTCAGCTAAGACGGCTAAACGAAAAGGTTGAATCATCTCACCAGGCCGATCGCCGTACTGACCAAATGAGAACAAGAACTTCCCCTCTGTGCTGTATTTCACTACCCGATTCATTTTTGCATCGGCTAGATAGAAATCACCCTTAGAATCAACTGCCATATCGCTAATTTCGACGACCTGACTAACACCCGATTGGGTGATCTTAGCTAACCAGATCTGTTTCCCGGTAGGATCGAGCTTGTGGATCTCTATATCGTCGGAAACATAGATGTTTTCATGTTGGTCTACACAAATATGGAACGGACGTTTCGTGCTACCTTGTGGGACAAACAGTGCATAGTGACCATCACTATCGAGTGATGGAACTGCGTTAAGCAACAGATCTGGATATTGTGCCAGGTAGTGTTGCCTGTAGGGAGCCGGTCCTTTTAGGATTTCTCGCAGATCGTGGATCAGAAACGTCTCTATAAAGCTCCCATCCGGTGCAAACTTATGGATACAGGGCGAGTGGTTGAAAATCTTTGGGTTTTCTGTACCTTCGATATGAACCGTTTTCCAGTCTGAGATGTAGATGTTACCCTGTGGACTAACGGTTAAATCGGTTGGCCCTATGAAGATAAAAGACCCTACTTTACTGCTAATCTGAAATAGAAACTCTCCTTCAGGTGAAAGTTTCTGAACTTTTTTGAGGGTTTGATCCAAAATTATAGTCGCACCATCTGGGGCGAAGGCAAAAATCGTTTTGTCGGAGAACTCGCTCTTTTCCCGCCCTTTGCGACCAAACTGAGATACTTTCCGTAGTTCGTCAGCCTCCAGCCCAAGAGTCACTGACAAAGTTAATCCCAGCAGAATCAGGGAAATGGCTAACCGCATCTTTTATCCTGAACTCTCGCTGGTGCGCAAAAATTCTTGGCTGACGGTGTCAAGGCTGGTCTTTTTAACTTGATCCAATACGCCATTAATGAAACGAGGTGAATCGTCAGTACCAAACTTCTTGGCTAACTCAATGGCTTCGTTGATTGAAACAATGGGTGGAATGTCTATCAAGTATAACATTTCATAGACAGAGGCTCTGAGAATTGACAGGTCGACCAGGTGCAACCGGCGAAGTTCCCACTTTATCAAAGCTGATTCAATGGTGGTGTCGATCTGTGCTAGGTTCTCTAGCGTTCCCGTTACTAAAAGATTAGCGAATTCACGGCTCAACCCATCTGCTTTATCTAATAGATTTCGGATGGTGGATGCCTCAACTGTAATTTCAATTTCTACCGGCTCTTCGTCTTCTCTTTCGTCAGTCACTTTTTTCCAAAAGAGGCGTTGAAAGAGATCGATGAGTTCAACGGCAGCGTAATCTGGCTCCTGTTTATCGGCCCAGTATTGCTTTATTTCGATCATTTGATCCTGATACCGAGTTTGAGTTTGCTCCTCTGAGCGTGGAGGGCCCCAGAAAAATTGACGAAACAGATGCAGCGGAAAGTACAGATCTGAATCTTCAAAGAATGCCTGTTGCCAGTATCGAGCTTGGATTTGACCAGCGGCTTGTTCCGGGTAGATGGCCGCCTGATACAGCATTTGAAGTGCAAAGGCACGGGCTTCAGATCGCATTCGATAGATAATGACTTACCTGCTTTCGAGCAAAAGTTTATCAGGGAAACGATAGACTGTCAATCCATTTATAGCTCGTGCAATAAGGCCGGATCTAGAAAAGGTGGATAATTTTACCGGTACGTGAGGATTCGTAAATAGCAGTAAAGATCTGAACCGATTTTCGCCCCTCCTCACCATCGACTATAACAGGTCGACCTTCAGTAACTGCTCCGACCATATCCTCGATAACATTTGAGGGTAGATCTACATCGATCTCAATTTGGTCAACGGTCATATTCTCCTTACCTGCAATCAGCAGTTCGATTTCACCTGACTTATCCATGGTAATTGTTCCTTTACTACCGTTAATTTGTAGTGTTGTACCGAGGCTAGGATAGCTACAGGTCGTGGTCTGGATTACTCCAAAAGCACCACTTTCAAAAGTTAAAATTCCAACCGAACAATCCTCAGTTTCAATCTGGTGGTTAAAGGTACTACTCTGTCCTTGCACCGTTTTAACTGCTCCCAGAAACCATTGCAGTTGGTCGATGGAGTGAACACCTTGATTGGCTGCTGATCCCCCTTCTGTCCTTGAATGACTTCTCCAGCCAGGTGGCCAACCACCATCGTAGTAGGACTGCGCGCGATACCATTTCATTCGTAAATCCCCCAGAATGACATTACCAATTAGACCAGATGCAATCGCCATTCGAATCTGATGATCGATCTTTCGATATCTACGTACAAAGTCGACCGCCAGTACCAGATTCGCTCGCTTAGCTAACTCAATCAAGCGATCGCATTTTGCTAAGTTGATATCCATCGGTTTGGTTACAAATACGTGTTTGCCTGACTCGATTGCTTGCATCGCCAAATCGGCGTGAGTATCACTAGAAGTATAAACGCCGATAGCATCAATATCATCTCGCTCTAACATCTGGTCGTATGAGGTAGTCCAGTCACAGTACAGTTCTTGAGCGGTGGACTTCACCTTTTCTTCCTGCAAATCACAAACACAAACTAGATTTGCACCTGCTGTTTGGGCGGCTTGTTGGGCCGCTTTTCGGCCACGCCCCAAGCCTAAAATGCCAAACTTCACTTCTTTGGCCACCATAAAACTCCTAGTTCAGTTAAATAATTAATGAAATGAACACCAAAGTTCAATAGGTCAAGATTATAGCACGATTCTGCCAATCGGTTAGCAGAACACTCGTGAGATGAAGATCTAGTTTGTTTGAAAAACACCGATAGTACAAAGTATAATACTCCTAAACATGGGAGCGTAGAAATGGGTGCACTTGGCGGTTGGGAGATTATTCTTATCTTCATCGGCGTTCTTCTAATTTTTGGCCCCAAGAAGTTGCCAGAGATGGGAAGTGCTATCGGCAAAGCAATTCGCGAGTTCAAAAACGCGGGGAAAGAGATTCAACAGGACATTACCCAAGCTGTAGAGACAGTTGAAAACACAGAATCAGAGACAACAACTAAAACGAGTAGCTAGATAATGCCGGCGAATTCGGTCAATTCTATGGCTGAAATGACCTTTCTCGATCATCTAGAGGAGTTTCGCCGTCGGATCATCATCTCCTTGGTCACTATTGGCCTATTCATGTTACTCAGCTTATCTTTTGGCAAACCGATTGAGAGAATCCTTCGGTTGCCGNTAGANCTCTCAACAAACGGGCTTCTGGCCANCTTGATCGAATGGATCGTTGGTCAAGAAGTCTCCTTTATGGGTTTTCTTGCAATTACCCTCCGTGCAAGTGCCTCTAGTATCAACGCNACTCTGATGAANCTAAGCCCCTTGAGCGGCATCACAACCTACCTTAAAGTCAGCATGACGTTTGGGGCGTTGATAGCCTCCCCCATTGTTCTTTACCAGATCTGGGCCTTTATCATGCCGGCCCTGACAGTGCGAGAGAAACGGATTGCACTTCCACTCTTTTTTATCATCCTGTTCTTTTTCCTGGTGGGGGCCCTGTTTGCCTTTTTTGTGGTGGTACCAGTTGTATTTGATTTCTCGGCCCGGTTGTACCCAAGTATGGTTAACAACTGGGATATCGAACAGTATTTCAACTTCATTTTGCAGATTTTGCTCGGTTTTGGCGTCGCATTCGAATTGCCAATTGTAATGGCTTTTCTTACTTGGATCGGCGCTATTGATACCAGCGGCTTTCGAGAAAAGCGGAGTTTTGCGATGGTCGGGATTTTTGTTTTATCCGCTTTTTTAACTCCTTCTGATCCCGGTTCCATGTTATTGATGGCATTGCCCTTAAGCGCGCTTTACGAATTGGGAATCTTTTTTGCATACCTTCTTGAGAAGCCGCCTACATATGCGTGAGATAGATCGACTAAAATAGGAGTCTGAATATTTATGACTGATTTACACCAGCAGCTTGCCCTTCTCTACGAAGTGCAACAACTAGATACCAAAGCGATAGGCATCCATCGTCACACTCAGAGTGTTCCTCAAGAAATTAAAAAGCTCGAGACTGAATTAGAGGATTTCTGTCAACGTGTCGAAGCTAAAGAAATTGAGATTCAAGAGTCTGAACAAAAGCAACGTTCCATCAGCGGTGAGTTGGAGTTGCTGACCGAACAACGTAATAAGCTGACAATGCAAATGCGTAGTGTCAAAACCAACAAAGAGTATGAAGCTCTCGACAAAGAGATTGAATTCCTGGACCAGAAAGAAATGGGGTTCGAAGACACCATACTGGAACTATTAGAGCGAGTAGATCAGCTAAACGAGGAGTTAAAAGAGGCAACGGTCGAACTCGAACGCCAACAGACTGAGCAATTGAATCGTAAAGAAGAGTATGCGGCAGAACGAACGGAACTGACTAAAAATATGAGATCTATGGGCCAGCAGCGTAAAGAAATATGCCAACATCTGGACCATAAGATCTTAAGTCAATACGAGAATTGGGTTAAGCGTCGACAAGACACTTTCCTCGCACCGATGAGAGATGGGGCTTGCGGACACTGTCAAATGAAATTACCACCACAGCTGGCAGGTGAGATCCCGAATACTCAGGAGATTTTACGTTGTCCGGTGTGCCGACGGGTATTGTTTTCATCTCCTGTGCCTGATGGAGTTGTCTCAGACGAGTAGACCAGTCTCCTGGTCATCATTTGTACTTCAATCGATTAGCTATAAACAGTAGATCTATATGCTACGACACACTGCATTCTTTCGCCAGATCTGCTTGGCAGTTACTTTAATTTCCTGCGGTCTCCAACCTCTAGTCTTCGCCACATCTACGGCAACAAAATCCCCTTATATATTAAAGACAGTTGTGATTGATCCTGGACACGGTGGGAAAGATTCAGGCTGTATCAGTCCTTGGAAAATACAAGAAAAAAACGTTACTTTAGCCATTGGGCTTAAACTGGCTGAAGTGCTAAAAAAAAGCCAATATAAAGTTTACTTGACTCGAACTACAGATCGGTTTATTAGTCTTCCGAAACGGGTCCAACTCGCCAATAACTATCCACCAGACCAAACCTTGTTTATCAGCATCCACTGTAATGCTCACTCGGATCGACGAATACACGGCATAGAGAGCTATATTTTTGATCTCCTGCCAACTGACGAACATGCAGCAACATTAGCCCAACGGGAGAACGCGGAAGCGCGGGTTGACTTGATCCACTTCATTGAAAGCAGTTTGCATAAACGAGGAAGCGAGAAGTTTAGTTGGGAAGCCGCTAAAACTGCGCAATCGGTTTTAGTATCTAAACTACACGTCAAAAACAGGAATGTGAATGCACCAGATGGAGCCGTCAAGCGAGCCCCTTTCCGGGTCTTAGCTGACACCAAAATGCCTGCTATTTTGATCGAACTCGGGTTTCTGTCTAACCGGTCTGAACACGGTCAACTGACTTCTCCCAAACGGCAACAGCAGATCGCAGAAGCCGTTGCATTAGCTGTTAAAAAGTTCGATCAGCAGACACATCCACAATAGTTTTTGTGGCTCGCATTTCACCATCGGGTTTTTTATACCTGCCTTGTTACTCACAGCCCTGTCACCAATGTCCAGTTTCTATCAGATCAATTTCCAAAACCGGACGGTAGACTTAACAGCCATTACCACCTTCCGGGGTTTTGAGGATCAATCTCTGACCCAACTGATTCCACAGGTCGCTTTCTGTCGGCAAACCCATAGCGACGTGGTGGTTCATTTGGAGGCCATGCCTGAAACCAGACCTACGGCAGATGCCATGATTACGAGGACACAACGGTTAGGGTTAGGGGTCTACACTGCCGATTGCGTGCCGGTTTTTGTTTTCGATTCCCAAACACCTGCTATCGGAATCGCTCACGCAGGCTGGCGTGGTACGCTGTCTCGCATTGCAGCCAAAACTGTAATGGCAATGACGGAGACATTTGGCACGCAACCCAAAAATTGCCAGATCTATCTAGGGGCTTCCATTCAGAAATGTTGTTATGTGGTAAGACAGGATTTGGCTGATCAATTCGCTTGCGCCTTCGGAGACGAGGTCAAAACGGAAACCCACTTTCTCGATTTGCATTACGCCAACCGAGCCCAATTGGTGCGACAAGGTGTGCCGAGTAAAGCGATTGTAGCCTCTCCCTACTGTACCTCTTGTCGGACAGATCTATTCTATTCCTATCGGGCTGAATCCAATGGCTTAGCGAACCAAACCGGACGGATGGTCTCAGCTATTGGACTCACGGCCAAGGCTAGATTATCCTAGAAACCGTAATTAAGGCACCTGATACCGATACTCACGACTAGAATAGGCAAGATCATGGCTGTCGTCATATCCCCACAGGGCAATGAAATAGTCGCCTGAAGCCAGCGGGGTTACCTCGTCCAAAATCACGCCATTTCGGACATCCGCCCCATCGCTAAAACTGACGTTCCCCTCACGACCGCGCCCAATACCTGAATGCCAGGTCCAGACCGCATCTGTGGGGTTAGAAATAGTGTCATTGATCAGGTCGATCTTCTGATCAAAAACCGTTATTACCATGTATTTTGACCCCATCGCTCTCCATGCAAAGGAGGGAGTGGAAGATGCTGGGATAATCTCCAGTTCGACCATCATAGTCCGATAGAAGATCCGATTTTGCAGAACGGTATCTGAATTCCTTCGGGTCAACCCATATTCGTCCGAATCGGCCTCACTTTCAGGCGATAATTCATCCATCGAACTGCAACCTGGAACCAGAGCCATAATCCACAGTAGGCAGATCCAGATCTGAATAGCTGACTTAATAGAAACTACTTCAAACTCCAGTTTCATTTTTTGGCCTCTATTTCTCTGTGTTTGGGCCAGAAACTATAAGTTAGCATAGCGCCAAAATAGAGTCGGTTAAGGGAAATAATCTGTGGCTGATATGTTGATGCCCCCCAATAGTTGGCAACCTTCTGATAATAGGTGGCTTTTCCACCCAATTCGGCGCCGGCATAGCTTTCCAGTTTGAATTGGTAGCCGAAATAAAATCTCCCCCCCAATTCGAATCCGACAACTGGGTTGACTGCGGAGGTTTCAGTCAAAGTCGATTCACCCGTCGGCCTTCTTTGATAATCGAACAGTGTGTTGGCCAATCCGACCTGCAACCCAGTATACAGATCAAACTGGTTTATCCGCTCTAGCAGATTATATTGACCCAGCAACGAAAATCGAGTCAACTGAAAGTCGATGTTTGACTGACCCGTCGCTGTCCCTAAAACGGTATCGAATTGTTGAATACCTTCCCAGTTGGCTGAACTAAGATCGACCCCAATCTGCCAACGATCAAACTTCGAGAGGTAACGGACGAGAAAGGCCGGCTGCGTTTTCAAGCCGATCTTGCCGAGATCGTAAGCATAGAACTGAGAGCCTAAGCTAAAGTTCATCGAATCCAAATGCCTCTGTTGTTTTAACAGTTGATCGGTAATCCGGTCGTAGAGCAGGGCGTGAATTAGCGTGTACTGTCCCGATTGAACTTCGATCACTCTATTATAAGTCAGGTAACCTTTCTTCTTAATTGCTAGGTTGAGTTGCTGGTTGGCAGCTATGGTCAAATTCCCGGTTGGTGTTTGCCCCAGATTGCGTCCATCAACCCAAACTTCAGCACCAATGGGATCAGAAATAATCGATAGTTTGGCATCGTAGTAGTGGACTAAGGTTTGTAAAAAGGAAGAGACTTTAGCCTCAACCTGGGACAGTAGGTCCGCACCAAAAGTACCCTCCAGTTGATGGCTGAAGACAATTTGCCCAGCCGAAAAATCGACCAGATCCAGTTGAATGGTCAGCAAATCGTCGTCGAGCGATGGGTCGATAGTAGCAACCCCAATCAGACCATCAAAACCCGTTGTTCGACGAACATTCAGAAGTTGCACTTTGTCCATCTGTAAGATCTGTGTAGGCAGATCAATTTGATCCGTATCATCATAGACTTTAACTTCGGATGGTTGGTGTAACTGATTTGAAATTGAGAGTTTAAGAGCTTGGTTAATGGCTTGCAGTTTGGGATCTTCAGCCTCAGCTTGGAGATAGATGGAAATTTGCGCTTGTCCTGTGTTGAAACTAAACCAAGCTAAAAAAGAAAAAAGAACGATCTGCCGTATTGTCATCGGATATTTTCGGCTAAGCATATTAATCGGGCATCACAGCCGTCAGAAAAAAAGAGGTCCTGATTTTTGCTTTATTCAACGGGCGCAATCAGTTTTTGATACTGCCAAGAGGTCTCTTCTGCTAGTTTTTTCTCTCCAGCCTGCTGGTAAGCAGTAGCTAAATTGCGGTAGATTTCCGGATTTTCAGGAGCGAGTTCGGCTGCTACTTTTAGCTGCTGAATTGCTTCTTGATATTGTTCTAGCATTAGGTATATGCTCCCCAAACTATTCCGGTAGGTTGCGTTATCTGGGCTCAATTGCACAATCTGTTGATAGTGTTGACCAGCTTGGCGGTAATCGCCCTTATTAAAGTAGACAAACCCGAGGGCCTCGTGGGCAGCAGGGTTAGTCGGTACAAGAGCGACTAACTGTTGAAGTGCTGTTATTGCCTTTTCCCACTGCTGACGTTTGGTATAAATCCGACCCAATTGTGACCAAGCATCAACATGAGTTGGATATTGCTTTACCACCTGCTCCAAATGTGCAATCCGTTCGTCTTCTAGATCTATCTCTTGAAACCGTTGGAGTGTCCGATGAGCTAAATCCGGTTGTCCAAGTTGACGATAAACGTTACCCAGACTAAAATACGCCTTTTTGTGAAACGGATCTCTACTGATTAAATCTTCAAACTTCTGAGCGGCAGCGCTTAAATCACCGATACGAACCAGTGTTATCCCCAAAATGTAGGCCGTTTGAAGATCAGTCAGATCAGATTGATTCGCTGCGGCTAGTTCAGCCTCTGCCTTTTGAAACTGTCCGTTACGAAAATAAGCGATTCCTAACCATTTTCGGAGTTGATAGATCTTAGTGGTATCGTGAGGTGAGATTGACCCGATCTGAATTACACCTAATCTGGTCTTTAAGAGATTAATTGCAGCCAGGACTTGGGCAAACACCTCAATCTGCAACTCGGCTAAAGCGCAGTAAGGAGCGATGTAATCTGGATCAGCTTCAATCGCTCGCTTTAGTGCGCTTTTTGCCGACAACCACTGCTCTTGTTCTTTCTTCAACATTCCAATCGAAAAGTGCGCGTTAGCCAGGGTTGAATCTTGTGCAACCGCACGTTGAAAGGCTTTGAGGGCTTGTTGTTTCTGGTTTTTCGCTAAAAAATTTAACCCTTGCTGGTAATCAGTATTGATGACATCTTCAGCTACAGCTAAGGCCAAACCTCCTAGCCAACAAATTACCAATACCAAGATCGTCCGAACACACAAGCGATACCGATATATACGCCTATATTTCCGCTTTGTCAACTTTCCAACCTGATCTTCCCCATCTGTTGTTTTAAATAACTGTAGGTCTAGGTGCGATGTTTACCTTCCTCCGGTACTGTGTTCTCCGCCAGAATGGCAGTAATACTCTGATCCAGATAAGCTGGGGTTGGAATATCAAACAACATCCATAGGAACCGGGCTAGCTGAAGTTGATTGAGTTCGGCTAACTGGCTGATCTGGATCGAAAAACAGGCCNTTCAGTTCGTATGGATCCTTTTCCAAGCGAGTTTCNAGCGCTGTACAGTCCACCTGATTTCAGTAAGGTAGAGGGTAACCGGCAGGAGTCACTTAGATCCATCGAAACCTTTGCTCCCATTTACCTAATTCGGATATTTGANAATTGACAGTACTTTGGGCAAAGGTCCGTACATACTAAATTATCCTTCAGCAACAGATGATGATAGTCTATATAATCGCTATGATTACTATTGTAAAGAATCAGCGTCCTGCCGTACAACCCTTTTCGNCTCACACAGTCAGTCGTCTATCNGATATGGTAGTCGACCTAAGGAATGGTTGCATAATGAGGGTAGGCTATAGCTCGGCGGATTCTTCTCTTCGGTCACCTTGGCATAAGGGAAAAATCCAGCGTGGAAGTCGAGATCATACGACCAACAATCTTTCGATAAAACCAATCAGTAACGACAATTGATTCGTCNTTCCAAAGCGAGCNGATTGGCTCNGAGCATTACACGGAGATTAGTGCTGTTTCCGATAANATTGTCAAGTAACCCCTCTCGATTTCACAAAATAGTTTGCTAGAAGTTCCAATGGTNTTAGGGTTGAAACGGGATAGGTTCTTCACGTTCCTGATTCATCCCGTAGGAGGGTAAGACCCAAACCCGATCCCCGGTTTGGTCGGTGAAGTAGAGGCGGGATTCAGAAAACTGATCAGGATTTCCATCTGCCCAGAAGGCNTAAAAATCGGGGTGGGCATTCACTGGACGACGAGCATAGGTATGGTTGAAATGACTCCCTCTNGTCAGTTGTTTTCCCATTTCCCAATGTTGTCCCTGGTCCCGACTAATCCAGATGGCCATTTCGCCACCCGTTCCCCAGTACTGTGGCCCCGGTTCGGTTGGAGCAATTGGTCGCCACAGGCCAGGTGAACCGATATTCGATGATTCCTCTGGAGAATCAATGTATAGCGATCCCATATCGTAGTTGTGCGTTGAGCAGGTGACCTGGTAAAACGCCCATTGGTTTTCTGCCCAGTGGGCAATGGTCCAGATTCGTGGTTCGCCAGACGGCCCCGGT
>PACG01000040.1 GCA_002699335.1 Candidatus Poribacteria bacterium | reverse complement strand
TTGATCTAGCATATCCATCGGCCATAAAGGCGGCACCACCTTCGTGACGAACTACATAGTGACTAATTTGTTCACGGCTTTTGTAAAGTGATTCGTAAACAGGGTTCAGATGCCCTCCTGGCATGCCGAAGATGTCAGTTACTCCTTGAGCTTTTAAACATTCAACGAAAATTTCTCCACCCGTCATGGGTATTTTCCTTTCTTTCAATTCAACCTTGATTTGAAATCTGGTTTTTAATCAATCAAATTTTTCCATTTGGACATAAAAAGGGTAAGCAGGCAAATCGTCTTGTTCTTTTTAGGTTCTTCATTTCTTGTAGGGTCTTTCAGAATCTACAACTGTGTTATTCTCCGCTCAGTTAAGTCCCCAGATTGGAGATCAGGAAAGTGGAATTTTTCAACCAGTAGATTAAAGGTTTGACGTTTTTACGAAACCTTAGGCTTTTTGTGGTTGAGTAAATTAGGCCATTGGCAACTCCATCGAGATGATTGATGGGTTAGTGACTTTTGGTAGATAATGCAATACCCATTGGATGTATACGATTGAAATTATTGGTTGGCTCTTCATTATCATACGGTCACCAGCTTGAATCCCGGCTTTTTGAGCTAATGGGTTGGATAGTGTGGATTCAACCAGATTGTCTTGGTCAACGTTGGTTTTGAACCCGACGGTTTCCAAGCAATGGGTCGCCCCATCGCGATTGCCGATCGAGCGTGCCGGTCATAGGCAGTTTCATTTGGATAGAGTTGTATGGGCTATTGTCTGATACATAGTCAAACAATCACCATATTTTGAAGGTAGATTTTACAATGCCCGTTTGTCCCTTCGGCGAGATACTAGTATCGGTGATTATAACGAGAAAATTACTGTTTCTTTGTTATAAGAGATCCTGTTTTCGGGATTTATACAGTGCAATTGGCCTCAATCATTCCTATAGGACCGATACTGTATGCCATTATCGGTCTCTCGAATTGGCAGACTAGATTCTGTGCTTTGTGTTTGACATTTTTAAAGAATATGTTGGGATATATTCGTAGTCTAACACGTGCATTTTAATTTGGCAAATGAGTGTTGGCACGTTAAGGATGTCTAAGAAGACCGCTATGTTTGGTCGCTAACTTGACATACAGTAAAAAGAAGGTTTGACGGTGTCTCGGAACTATGATAGGTTAGCGTGGCGTCGTAAGTGCTTTACAGGAGGTTAGAAACAGAATGCGTGTAGCAATAGGGCAATTTAGTGAGTTGACAGATGAGAGATTAACCTTTGCTGAACAACTGGGAGTATCAGGAGTGCAACTCAATACACCGGCAATTTCTGGTGAAAGAGGATATTGGGAGTATTCCGATCTGAAATCTCTCAAAGATAAAACGGAAGATCGTGGTTTACGTTTGGAAGCATTAGAAAACGTTCCTATCCATTTTTATGACAAAGCTATGCTAGGTTTGCCCGGTTGTGATCAGCAGATTGAGAATTATCAGACAACAATTGCCAATATGGGTAAAGCTGGTATTCCAATTCTGGGTTACCATTGGATGCCTAATGGAGTTTGGCGAACTCCTTCGGTTAGTGGGCGTGGTGGGGCAACAGTTACCTCGTTTGATGCAGATTTGATTGATGTACAGCCGTTGACGGCTGGAACTAGGACACTCGATATTTTGGAAGGGGTTACAATTAGTCGTTCAGAGATGTGGGATAATTATATTCGTTTCATGGAAGCGGTTGTTCCTGTTGCTGAAGAATCAGGTGTCAAATTGGCATTACATCCGGACGACCCTCCTGTTCCTATGCTTGGTGGTGTTGCCCGGTTGTTTTATGAGCCCGAGGGGTTTCAACGGGCATTGGACGTTGTGCCGAGTCCAAACAGCGGCCTCGATTTTTGTATGGGGTGTTTCTCCGAAATGGGGCCTGGAGTGGTTGAATCCATCCGTCACTTTGGTAGCATAGATAAAATTTTTTATGTCCATTTTCGGGATGTGCAGGGACATGTTCCATGTTTTCAGGAGTGCTTTATCGGTGAAGGTAATGTTGATGTTATTGATGCTATGCGGATACTAAAAGAAGTCGGGTTTTCTGGCTTCATAATCGACGATCATGTTCCAACCATGGTTAGTGACTCGAATTATTCCGGTCGTGCGCACGCAACCGGTTATATTACTGCTTTAGTGGATGCAGTGATGAAATTGTGTTAGTTATGGCCTGTTGATTTCTCGAATCGATTGAAAATAAAAATTGGGTTCTGCCGATTGCTGGTTTGCTTGGAATCATAATTTTGGTCGTCTTGGGTTTGATCTTTTTTCAATTATCATGCTCCTCACCATATGTTGTATGTAAATTAATTGTTAAGGACTGGTTTCTCTATTAAGAATGGAGACCTGACAATTGACTAGATCATGAATGGTATGTTACCAATTATGTCATGTCATTTTCTTTCTTTTATGTTTTTACTTTTTGTGGCCTACTTGGGTTGTGATTCTCAGTTACTCATTTAAAAAGTAGTGGTGTCAGAAGTAGAGAGACTGCAGGAAAATGAAGCGGTAACCCCAATTCCAATTCTAATTCGCCGCTCTTTTAATCTGGATCTGTTCTATAAAAAATATCTTTCAGCCAAATGAAATTAATACCCGAAGTGAGCTGAAGAAGTATGATCCCGAGTTGGCAAAATTGATTTCAAAATGGTTTGTGGATGACGATTGGCGCTTTAAGTATCCTAGACTGTAAGCTAAAAGATGGATAAAGAAAAGTGAGCCGGAATAATATAATTGTCGTTGGAACCGGGGATTATTACGTTCGAGTACTTTCTCGTGTGCTCAGTCAGTTGGAAGAGGAAAATTTTGCNAATGTNGTTGCAACAGTTGATATNACAGAAAGGCGCAGATCGGAATATTTAACTGATGTGGAACATCGGGTCAGGACAGNNGGNCGGCTATTGAGTTCATTATTGTCAGATTTCTCTGAATTAAACCCGATTGTGTTCTTGGGACATGCTAACCNATTTCACACTCCAGATGCAATAGANNTAGTAAAAAACGGTTATCGTGTCATCATCCAGAAACCATACTGTATCAATCATATACAATTTTCTGATCTCTTATTAGAAGTACAGAACAGCGCATCGGCAATCTGCATGTTAGAATCCTGTCAGACGTGGAATGCTGTACTGTTGGCGTTTTTAGCTGGAAAAATAAAAGAATGTGTTTTCAGCTCGACGAGAGATTTTGGTGACTTGTGTTGCGATACGCATGAAAATCCACTTTGGTTTTGGGGCAAAATTGAAGAACTGATTGGGGCTCCCAGGTATGTCCAGTCGAATATCCTCGAAGGATCAGCGGAGTTTGGAAGATTGGATCACCGTGGAAGTCACTTGATAGATTTGCAAGAGGGAGGTGGAATGATTCAGGATTTGGGGTTACATGCAATAGCACCGCTCTTAACACTGGAGAGTTATTTAGGACAAGTTGCAGACAGCAATTTTTATGGAACTGTTAGAGTTGCTAGATGTCAAGAGTATCTTGATATGGTCGGGAGTCATTTCCAGATACCCAAGGAGCGGATAGGCGAGACCTATGCAGAGATTCGATTTACAACGCAGATCGGTATTCCCATCACGGTGTTAGTTGGGAAATATGTGCTAGGGAGGAACGAAAGAAATATAGTAGTTGTAGGAGATCATGGGGTTTTAAATTTTGACATGACTCGCATGACGGCTTCAGTGACTACAAACTATGCTTCGACTCAACATCTTTTAAGACTTCAGGGTTTGCCACCAGTTCAGTATCCGACGATCAAGAATGCGGTCAATGAGCTTATGGATAACAGTGTATTGACTTTTGATGTTTCCGCTAATAATTTAAGAACTCAAGAATTCATTCTGAATATCTTGAAGTCAATTCGTTATGATCAGGAAATACCGGTTTATTCTCAGTATGCGAAACTGGTGCAGATAAATAAAGGGTTTGGTTCCCCTGTAACCTCGATGAGGCTGTAAAAAGAGTTGAAGATGAAACCAATAACAAAAAATTCTAGCTTGGCTCTCTGTTTCATCTCTCGTCTTGTTGTTGGGCTGGTTTCTTTAGCTGGAGAGGTTAAGATGGAATTTGATTCTTCTCAACTTAGCCCCCAAACTGAAGAAGGTCGTCGTGGTAGGGAGCGCATCATTTAAATGGTTGCGGTTAAAAGGGCTTTCGGAGTAGAACTCGGTTTTCAATGGCCAGTGGTGAAACCTCTATTTGCCAGTTGAGTTGTGTCCGTGATTGGGATGTCTGTGTCTTGTTATAATTCTTGGCTGCAATCCGAGCGTCGACTGCACTGACAATATGGTTAAACATGACCAACCCAAGGAAGACCTTTGCGCGTTCAAATTTATCGTTGGCGTTGTTTCTGAGATCATATGCAGTTTGCCGTTGCTTGGATGGAGGACCATTATTGCCTTGCCTTTTTGTCTCATCTTTGTAGGTTTCTAGATCTTCCCAGTACCATAACCCAACTCTTTCAAGGGTTGTCAATTGTTGTAAATCAAGTCTTTGTAGCTGCTCGAGAATTTGTGTTTTATTAAGCCTATCAATTGAACGATATTGTTCCTCTATCTTTACTGTGTCGGCGTTATAGATATTTCGCCAATTTGAGAATTCTGTGGAGTGCTCAAAGTCTTCCACAGGATCCCATTTGTCAAAGGCACAGGGAATTTCAATACGTTTGCCAGAGGTACTGTGGACAAAAGAGAAGGATTCTAGGTTTCCACCGCAGCCGCCGTCGAAACGAACATGTTTTCGGACCTGATCACGGTAGTGATCACGATCACTTTTTGCGTTGCTGTGAATTATATAATAGCTAGTTAGTAAGGCCACCTCAGCGACGATCATCCCATAGCCTCGTTTTGCTTTACTGTAAATCTGACCGTAACCTGGAATAAGCAGTGAGTATAAAAACGCAAGATTTGGGTTTCTGGGTATTTCCGGTTCTATATTTTGCGGCCGAGCAAACAATACTGGTTTCTGATTTTTGACTGCACTGACTAGAGAGGATGATGATTGGTTTAGAAGATGACCATAAAGATTGGGTTCAGCGAACGTTCTTAAAGAAATATTGATTGATAATACTATAGCAACCCAGGTAATGTGCTTCATCCAGATTCCTTTCCGTTAAAAGATAAATTTCAACGCGACAACATTTAAACGTTTGTTATATGGTCCTCCACCAGGGATTTGAGCGTAGTCGAGTTGCCCAAAATAGACACGAAAACCCAGTCCATAGGTTAAGTGGTCGGAAAATCCAGGTAGATTAATCCCCGGCTCCTTTTTGTAGCCAGCACGAAGGAAAATCAGTTTGCTAAGTGAATATTCAATGCCAAAGTTTTTGTGTAAATGTCTCCACTCTAAGGCGTGTAGGCCAACACCACGCTCTGACATCAACTGGCTTCGTGTCATGCCAGGANTTTGATCAAGAAATGCTGTGACACCTTTTTCATCGTCTTCTCTCAGTTTATCAATTTCTGCTGTTAGATCAGCTACAAATTGTAGTTTATGATATCCAGTGTTAAGTAATGTTATCGCTGTGCCTGACCTGAAAACGCGAGGGAGAGGNTCACTTTGGTTTTCATCTTTAAACTTAATTCGGGTTCCCCAATTTTGTANTNCTGCNGCGACACGAATTGGAAATGGAGTGCGTGGAAAGTCGTATTGTATGCCAAAGTCGATGGCATAGGCACGTCCACCATATTGTGCGAGTCTCTGGCGTATGATTTTTCCGCTAATACCCGCGGCCAGCCCCGCTGAGAGTTGATCAGCATAAGATAGTGCTAGTGCCCAATTTGTACCAAGGTTTTCTTCACGTAGTACTTCAGGTGAGTCTGTGGTTACCTGAATCGTTCCTTGACCCTGGACTTGAAGGCTGATACCAATTGTTCCGGTATCTTCAATATGGGAGGCTCCTGCAAAGAGTGCGTAGTACAAACCTTCACTTGCATCCCCAAAAAGTTCTTTGTAGTCGGTNTAAGAGAGAATTGTTTGTGTTTCCTGCAATCCACTCAATCCACTTGGATTCCAAAATGTACTNGTTACATCCCCTTCAATAGCAGAAAATGCATCACCGAGCGAAGCTGCACGGGTACCACCTCCTAAATTTAGAATTTGTGCTCCTGTTCGACCTGCGCCAGCGAAGGNAACTGTGCTTGTTAACGGACTAATAACCAAGGAGATAATTAAGGAAATAATTAAGAGGATAAGTTTCTTTTGTTGCCTCATTCTTTGGATCTCCGTATAATTTTTAAGCATATTGTTGGAATCCAATTGCCGACTGCTCAAAACGTCTTCGGTTTTCATAAGGTTTACATTTGATTGATATTGTTTGTGTCAAANGTAATNGGNATGTAGGTTTCGAGAAAAACTNCAACAATCTAAGTATCACGAAATTANCCTGAATTATTGTTAAATCTTTCTNCTGATTGNTTTTNGTGNATGNGTATTGGGTNGGAAGTAGCTGTTTCGTCGTTGTTTATACATAATGACANTTGAAACTGAATTGAGNTTGTATGAAAAAAGGTCTTCTNCTTAGCGCTCTCTCCGGGATATTACTTGTTTTANGTAATGCGGGGATTGGTTGGTTCCCACTGGTATGGATTGCTATTGTCCCTNTGCTTATAGCTGTTAAAGGTGCTGAAAAAATCAAATCGGNGTTNCTCTTTGGTTATCTGAGTGGCTCTATACATTTCCTTGGGACANTATACTGGATTGCTTTGCTGTATCCGTATGCAAATACAGGTTGGTTTGCCAGTGATGTTTTTGTAACCATTTTTCTTTATTTGCTTCTGTCTTTGTATCTTGCNATTTATCCTGCTNTTTTTTCGGTGGTGTTGAAGCAACTGAATTGGTCNACTTCGCTCATGATATTTGTTTCAGCGACTGTTTGGACAGCATGTGAATGGATTGCAAGTTGGTTGATGACNGGATTCCCATGGGGTAGTCTAGGNTATACNCAGTGGAAAAATCTGCCTGTAATTCAAATATCGTCAATATTTGGTGTTCATGGTGTAAGTTTNGTGATTGTTTTGTTTAATGCAACAGTAGCAGAACTTATCTTTGTNAGGGCAAGATTTCGTGCGCAGATTAAGCATNTTGCANTACCNTTAGCGATTGTATTTGTTGTATTTGTTTTTGGAGTTTTGGCTATGCGTCCAGTTGAGCTTTCAAATGTCTCAAAAGTCAAGGTTGGTATTGTGCCCGGTAATATCCGTCAGATTGATAAGTGGAAACACAAAAATTTCGATGTTATCTTTCGTAAATATCTNAATTTGATGAAGNTAGTGAGCGACAAGCATCCTGATTTGAGCTTCATTGCTCTCCCCGAAACAGCNATTCCTAAGGCTATCTTTTACAATCAGGAGAATGTGTATCAAATGGTGTTGAAACAACTTCTNAAAGATCAACAACTTAATTTGTTGNCTGGTACACCTCACTATACTGAGGGTAAGGCCTACAATAGNGTGTTTTTGCTGAATCCGGACGGNGATCGGACAGGTGCATATTCTAAGATGCACCTCGTNCCTTTTGGAGAATANACTCCGATAGCTAGTTTTTTCCCNGATCTAATTCAGGAATCTGGCTGGGAGGCAGGTAAATCGTATGATATTTTCCCAATTCCTTCGNCGTTAGNCCTAAAAATGGGCGTGGCCATTTGTTATGAATCATCGTTTCCTAATCTCGTTCGTCAATTTGTTAAGAGAGGTGCAGTCATGATNGGTNTTTTAACCAACGATGCATGGTTCNAAGGGACGTCAGCGCCTATTCAGCATCTTTCAATGGCACCCTTTCGTGCTGTAGAGAACCGNGTGCCCGTTTTTCGTTGCGCTAATGGCGGGATTTCATGTATAATTGACGGATTTGGCCGAGTCGGAGAAATGCAGATATTACCTGAGGATCAGGATGGTTTTCTAATAAATAGCATTACNCTAACAAATGCTAAAAAGAGAACAATCTATACTCGCTATGGTGATTGGTTTCCAATTANCTGTTTTGTGATAAGTCTTGGCTTAATTGGGATTCTATTATATCGGTANAGTANAGTAGCAGGGAAAGATCTGGTTGATGACTCTGCTGACAATAGTTGATGAGTCGCTATGTGCTTTATTGGGTGAGATGTTGTTGCCCCAAGTTGGTAAAGTTGTCACTGCGACTGATGTCGGCGAAATTCAGCGTATCCTGATTGAAAGGGAGTCTCCTTCCATTGTTTTGTTTGATCTTAACCGACACGCCGAGCTAGTAGAGATTTGTCGAGAAGGTCGTCAGGAAAAAATAGGTTTTCCTTTGTATATGTTGGCTTTGGTGAGTGACGATCAGTTAGGTGATTTCATATTTGCGGAAGGGATTGATGATTATCTGAGAATACCTGTTTGTGAGCATGAATTAGGGGTTCGTCTGAGAGTTGCGACAAGGATTCTTGACCTTGAGATGGAATTAACGAATACCCAAAAAGAGCTTCGGTACACAGCCTGTCACGATCCGATGACGGGCCTCCTCAATCACAACGAAATTATTGATGTGTTACAACGAAGGCTTGATCTTCCTGAGACTAGAGGGCGCTCTGTAAGTATTGTTATGATGGATCTTGATAGTTTTAAGCATACGAATGATACTTATGGTCATCTTTCTGGAGACAATGTTCTTTGCCAAACTTCACAGAAGTTGCTGGATCTCACTAGGCCTGTTGATTCCGTTGGACGTTATGGTGGCGATGAATTTCTGATTGTGTTGAACAATTGCAATTCTGAGGATGCGTTCCAGTTGGCCGAGCGTATCAGGACTGCGGTGGAAGAAGATTTGCCAGCAGTTCTAGATGACGAAGTGAATATTACAGTGAGTGTTGGCATAGCTACGGCGTGTCAGGGGGATAGCAATGCGTTAGATCTCATTGGCAAAGCGGATACAGCGCTTTATGAAGCTAAGAAGGATGGAGGAAACAAGGTGAGGGTTGCTGAAGAAAAGCCATCAGCGAATTTGAAACTTGTGGGAGAAGGTGAAAATGCTGGCAGATTTACGGACTGAAATTGAAATTACTTCGAGTCGTTTAATTGAAATACGAGGTTATCTTTGACTTAGATAAAAAAGGAGAAGATTTGGAGCAGCTTGAGAAGCAGTCTACAGATCCCGATTTTTGGAATGATTCTCAAGTTGCTCAAAGAGTGACGCAGCAAATCTCACGGTTGCAAGATGAGATTGAAGGATACAATAAAATAGGGGGCCTCCTTGAGGATCTGCAAGTCTTAATTGAATTGGCGATCGAAGAAGGTGAAGAAAGTTTAGCTGAGGAAATCGAAGGCAATTTACGACAAGTTACTGAT
>PACG01000039.1 GCA_002699335.1 Candidatus Poribacteria bacterium | reverse complement strand
AAAGCACGTCTCATGTCTGGTTGACTCCACGGTTCGACCTGGTGGTTGACAGACAACTGTCGTGGACACGGATCCAACCAGATATAAGGCATCTGACTCTGCCAAGAAATGATGTTCGGATTCATAGCAAGGATGGCTTCAAATGCTCCCAGTGTAATATCACTTAAGCTATCGAGCTGACTGTCGATTGCAAGCATAGACCTGTTTTCCTCTGATCCGGTTACAGCCCAGATGAGTCGTTTTGGAACAGGCATATCCTCAAAACCCACTTCAGTCCCCCACCAAGTTTCGCATCTATCATATACAAACTCATTTTCACTTGCCTTAACTAACTGATACGGTCCCGTACCCAGTGGCCATCCATTTTCCGGATCATAGAAATCGAAAGTGAACGGGTCTTTATCCTTCCAAACATGCTCAGGCAGGATGACAATACTGCCCCCAACACGAACTGAAAAATAATCCAGTTGGAACCGTGGGTTCGGTCCCCTTAAATTAAACTGGACAGTAAGGTCGTCAATCCTTTGAACGCTGTCAACCCATTGTTGCATATTAGCTGCATCATTTAAAGATTGGGACTCGTCGTTTAAAAGCAAATTAATCGTCATCACAACGTCGTCAGCATTAAAGGTCTCGCCATCAGCCCACAGAACCCCTCGGCGAATGGTGAGTGTCCATATATCGAGATTCGGATTAGGCACGAAACTTTTACCCAACCAAGATTCAATTTCCCCCGTCTCGTAGTTAAGAATGAAAAGTGGTTCCCACACAGCCTGATGCATCCCTTGGCTACGCCGCACGCCAGGTACCAGGCAATTGAAGTTAAGTGGATTAGCGATTATCCAACTAGCATCAAATACAACCGTATTTTGACGGGAGATATTATCCATAGAGTAGCTGGTAACAGAAATGAGAATACTAATCGTTAGAACGAATCCTAAAATGACAAAAATGCTGTGTTTCATAAGCGATTAATCCCTAAACCTGAATATACTAAATCTTTTCTTCAATTGATCACTTAATTGAGTGTTCTGATTGACCACAGACTGAATAAACAGTAGAATCGCATCGAATTTCGAAATAAAGTATGCTAGGAAATACTGCAGTAACCATTACATCTGATTTTTTGGAGGGAAATGTGTTTTCTAACTAGTTCGGTTCCTGCTGAATCGCCTTCTAAGCAGTATACCGTAAAATCAAATGGTCTAGATATATTATTTTTTGACCACATATTATCCCAACCACTGTGGAGTAAGTCAGGTTAGCGTTTCAAGGATCTACTTCATAAATAATAATAAAAGGTAAATTAAATGATTATCGATGCACATCAACACGTTTACTATCACAACTTAACTCCAAAGGGTGTGATTGCAGAAATGGACACATTTGGTATCGACGTCACTTGGTTATTAACATGGTATCTACCACCATCAGAAGATGTCCGTTCAACCCATGGTGCATTTAACCCGTTGAATTTTCGACCAGATGGCTCACATGCCGGAGCCATCCTCAATGAGGTGTTACGAGCTAGAGACGATTATCCGGACCGCTTCGTAGCTGGATATTGTCCATGCCCTTCTGAAGGTAGCGCATCTGAGCTATTTGAAACTGCTTATCATATGCANGGNGTCAGNGTNTGNGGNGAGTGGAGTTACCGNATGCTGCTGGATGATCCNCGTGCCTTAGAACTNTTTCGAACTGCNGGCANNCTNNNNTGTCCNGTNNTATTNCANATGGATGCACCATATCTGCCAGANGGNAANGGNNNTCAGGNNTATCANNNCAACTGGTATGGTGGTGGAATTGGAGCNCTNGAACGNNCNCTNCAGAATTGTCCNGAAACNANNTTTGTTGGNCANGCCCCTGGNTTTTGGCGNTACATTAGNGGNGATGCTAANCAAGANCCNNACACNTATCCAAAAGGTAAGATTGTTCGNGGAGGTGAANTTCAGCGACTGTTAGACACATATCCNAACCTTTACGCCGATTTATCNGCCGGATCAGGTNTNGGGGNAATCAGGCGTGATCCAGAGTATGGACGCAAGTTTATTATCCATTATTCAGATCGTCTGCTNTTCGGTCGGGACGCTCCTGGGCAGGAACTTCAGACTTTCCTGCCAACACTCAATCTTCCGTTGGAAGTCAGCAACAAGCTGTTTTTTCAAAATTCACTGGAGTTAGTTCCTCTTTAATCATTTAGATAACACGAATCCAAACTAAAATAAATGTGTGGATATCCAGGGACCTCCTATCTTCTGCTCCTTAAGCGTTCTTTATGTGTTGAAGTTTGTAAGCATGTTGACAAACTTACAATTCATATCCAATTTTGCAGGCTTTTTCTTTCATTCCAAGGAGTTGTTTATCAATACACTCGCGGTTATCGAATCACAGGTATTTTACGCCACCCTTGTCCTTCTGTAAACTCCCGAATACTGAAGCACCAGATGACCAGTTGTTTCCCTTTCATGTTATCTCGACGACGAAAAAGGCTCAACCGTGATGGAGTTGCTCCAGAGCCACGAACAGCAACTAAATCAACGGGGAAACCAATTCGATGAGCAAGATGGTCTGGCAAGCCTGATCCTAGCGAGTGCATATCTCCACCCGAATGAAAAACGAGGTTGTGACTATCCCCTAAGAGCACAATTGGGCTCTCCCTCCATGGTGCTACNGGNCAAGTTCCATCTGCTGTTCGTTCTCTGACAAATGTNAGTTGTAATTGTTCCTTTGGAAGATTTTCCTCGCCTANTGCCTTCCAAAGATCGCCTGTGATTTCGACGATGCGCATTTCGGCCTGGTAATCCCGTTTCTCAACCTCTGNCAGCCATGGGCGATCGNCAATCGCCTCGGCAATNGCCTGTGCGGCTAAGATGCAACCGTATCCAGACCANTGTGTGTCCTGTTCACAGTACAATGGCCCTGCCTTGGTGAATCGATGTCGGATAAAAAATGTGGTTAAATCGAGCACATTCACCCCCTGNTTTCGCAAGAGATCGTAGAACTCCAAATGATTTNGGTCAACTCGTGATGGCACAGCNATTTGGTCTGAAATCTTCTCTGGATAAATCGTCGCCTTTGCCGGCACAGGAACCAAGATAAGCTCAATTCCCACTTTGTCTAGTTGTGCTTTGAAGTCGAGAATGGCGGGTAATGGGTCTGCATACTCTGGCTTCAAAGCACGGCTCACCTTTGCCGCAGCATCTCCCCAAAATCGTCCCACGCTCAGGTGGCGAAGTTCGGGTGCGAAAAACAGCCAGCCATCTGACCCTTTGACAGCAGTGCTCCCCGCCTTTTCAGCAACTTCCGCTTGTATGCGGATGTCGGTCAGGAATTGCTGCGCCATCTGAGTGTCATCCGCATCGGCGAAAATTCCTATTATGCCGATAAAGATCACAACGGCACGGAACAGTTGCGGTTTGTTGAGGCGATTCATTTTTGCCCTTCCGTTTTCTGGCCTTGNCNCACATCGTAGAAGAACGGCAGGTCGAATTCTTCGCAATCGTTGAATTGCAACTCCGACNCCAATTGTGGGTTATCATCGAATCGCTCAAGCTCAAGCCGATAAAGGTCGCCGACCTTTTTTTNGAAAATNGATAGCACGGNTTGAAGGTCTAAAAACGCCCAGTGTGCAACCAGAATNCNCCTAGAATCNAGGAGACCTTTCAACACATTCTGCACNTCATAGGTGTGAACAACCAATGCACGNGGATATTCTTGTAACTTGGCAATCATTGGTATCTGCGTCTTTTCACGCAGCNTCGCTTCGACAACGAATCGCNCAACGGGTTTGCGAGTTTTCAATCGCTTCGCATAGTGGGCATAATTGTGTCTTGCCTCTTCTGANGNGAGAAAGCGGTTGTAAATGGCAACTCCTTCAAGCTTGCCCTCCCAATCCCGTTTGCCGCCCCATTCATCGCCAAACAACAANCGCTGAGACGACCAATTGGAGAAATCCCCGCGCACGTCGCCTGTCGAAAGCACACGCGCACCATTTATATAACAGACAAGTCTGCCCGGATGATACGCTACGACGATGTGATGAGGTTTACCCACATCGATCCTGTAAAGGGTTACCTCGGGCTTTGTCCCATCGCCATCAGTTTCTGCTGTTCGCAAGTGGAAAACCAGATTACCACCCTTCTGAGCCAACGCAAAATTACGTGAATCCAGCCCGGAGGAAAAGGTGATAATGGGGCAGGTAAGCTTAGGTGAAATCGTCTCTGTGGTAACGACTGCCTCTAGGACCAGTTGATTTGTCTTTAGACAGGCCTCCAAAAGAATCTGATTAATATCTTGAGCCTCGAATGTTCCTCCCGCCANATCCATTGCATGGTAGCGGTCAAATTTAGCCNAGCCTCGAAGACGACCGTTGCAATATCGNGGTGTNTGTGCTTNGNNGTCGAAAATTTCGTTNGGCTTTCGGCGGTTTTCCCACAGGAATATGAGTCCNTCTGCGACTGCCGGGCCANGTATTNGCCAGTACAGCCGTTTTCGATAGCCAGGCAGACTCTGTCGGTGCTTTGGAAGTTGGAGNTNCCTCTTGCTTTGGCCAGGNCTTACCTTTTCCATTGCCCACCGTAAAATCACCATACATGTTCTCCTCTGGGTTACCTTCTCCTTTCTTCCCTATGTGTGTAGCTTTGCCCGTGCCAAACTCCATCACCACCATCCGCTTGTATTTCTCGTCCTCGCAGACGATAAACCGTGGGTCGTTGGAAGACCAGCGATGATTATCAAAGGTGCCGTCGTACTTCCACTGAAGCCAACCATCGACACCGCCTGGGCGAATAGCTGTCAATCGGCAACGCCGGTGGTCACCTTGCAAACCGGTGACCGATCGACCATCGGGAGAGAGGCTGGTCGAGCAGTTGCCGCCGATATGACCGCTAGTACCATCAGACGTTTTCCAGGTTTCAGCTGACACATATGACCATACCCCGTCTTTACCCAACTTAACATCGGTTTCACGTTGAGCGGTTCCCAAACGCTTGAGTTGTGGCAGTTCCGTTCTTACCCCAGAAAGAGAAACACGATACCAGACTTTCCGTTGATCCTTTTTCATTAGGACGACCACCTCCGTGTTGCTGACCCAGTGGATACCTCCTCGTCGATCGACATTGGTAGCAATGGAGTGGATGGTAGGATCGCCCTGGCGCAGACGTCCCTTGGCTTCTGAACCGTGAAGCCAGGCTAGTTTAGAGCTATCCGGCGAAAATTCCGGCTGGTCACCTTTGCCCACGCCTTCTGTCCGGCCGGCAGACAATTCGGTGAGGTAAATCTGACCATTATATTCATGTGCCAAAGCACCGTCCCCACACAATTCTTTGAGCCAATTGAGGTCTGTTGGACACTGAGGTTTGGCAAAGACTACTGGAATCATGACTAGTGTGCAAATTCCGATTGCCGCGACTCGCGTGAAATGGCGCTTGTGGAGAATTTTCACGATACGCCTCCGAAGCTATTTGAATGATGATACATGAACGGCAACCAATCTGATGGATTAGGCGGAGAAATCAACGCAGTAAATCTATGCTCGTAGCCAATAAAATCTCAATCGGCTAAAATTTAGTCTACCATCTCAACTGACCCGTGCCAACTAACATTTTATGCTTTTAAGAATTTATCGTTAAATGGTGAATTAGCAATTACATAGCCAGCTTTCAAATCCTGGCGGGCATCGTTGAGAAATGAATCTTCGTTATTCCAATTTAACTTGAGAGCTATCAATTCCACGAATCGCCAAAAGTTCATCCTAGTCAATTGCCACGTAGTTTAGTTTCTTTCTTGTCCGTAAATGGAGATGACATCCACGCTACGGGGCGTATAGAACTGTCTGCCTTTTCTACTCTCTGCTAGAGAGAATTCATCCAAGAAGTATTCAAAGATATGTCCAAGTACATCGGCACTTCTCTCTTTGGCTTCACCTAATGCCACATTACTGACCAAATCAATCAAACCGTCTAAACTGGTGGGGTCAAGATTTCCTCAGCAAAGACTTTGGGCAATACCCCCTTGTGAGGTAAGTTTTCCTGTTCAATGGTGTCCATGGCATCATCAACACATTTCCAATACTAGGTAACTTGGCTCCGGATTGAAAGAATGACCAACGTGCGACCTCAGGAACAAAGAAGACGCTTTCAGCTTGGTACTCGTCTTTTCCCTCTGGGTCTGCTCCCCATATTTGCCTTCATCAGTTCTCAATTTAGCATACAGTTGCTCGAAGTCGTCGGAAATATAGCGTAAGAATATTAACCCAAAGACAACATGCTTATATCAAAGGACAGGAAAAATATAATGGTTGTAGAAGGGAAAATATAGACACGATTGACTGCACATAAAGTGCGGGCTAGAATGGAGGCAAAATAAAGGATACTTGACGCTTGAATATCCCCCGTGATAGATTGATGAGTCAAATTAAAACAAGTAAGGGGCGCACTTATGACTAAAACCCGCGGAGCTTTTAGAGGTTGAATTTGCAAGCCAATTGATTTGCATTTAATACCTAAAAGCCTATGATTTATCTGATTCTCCACGTGGTGTTACTTTCTGGTTTTGGACTCTTTCTAAAAGATGCAGAAAATCGGGGACACCGATTAAATCCCATCGGTTTGATCAACTATGCTACTGCCTTCATTCTCTCGTGTGTTTTAGCCTACCGGGGAAAGAGTTTTGCCTTTACCCCTTTAACACTTACCTTTGGTTTGATCAACGGTATTTCTTATGCTTTCGGTTTTGTCTTGGTCGTGACTGGAATGCGTCTGACTGGGATTGTTGTCACCACCGCTGTCATACGGTTGTCGATGGTTATACCGATCCTTATTTCAGTGATCATCTGGCATGAGAGGCCTAGCCTCTGGCAAACTCTGGGGATTTTGATTGCTCTGGGTGCCTTACCGTTGTTGTCAATGCGGGCGAAACCGACTGAAGTAACGAATCGACCGGCCTGGGAAACATCATCGAAGGTCGGAATAATCGTTGTGGCACTGCTTTTTCTGAATGCGGGGATGGGGCGGTTAGCAATGAAAGGGTTTAACGAGATGTGCCCTGTCGACCAAAAGCCTATGTATCTGGTCTCTCTCTTTTTGGTGACGACGGTGCCGTATCTGCTCGTCTGCCTACACAAACGGCAATCGCCCACAGGTTGGGAGATCGGCTACGGGGTCTTGATCGGTGTTTGCAATGTCTCAGGTAGCGGAATGTTTCTGGCCGCACTAGACCACTTGGATGCCTTAATTGCTTTCCCTGTCTCTGGATCGGGTGGTATGCTGTTCACAGCCACCATCGGAATTCTGGCTCTCGGCGAGCGGTTGAATAAACGGCTGACCGTTGGCGTGGCACTGACTGTTGTCGCTCTGATACTGGTTAATCTCGATTTTGGGTAGTAAATCTAGCAGACTCTGAAATTACCAATACCGTCAGACTTAGAATCATCCTTCATTTCTGTGATTGCGCTATTGCCTGTTGAATTTTGTCTTGTCGTTTTTGATAGATGGTTTGTTCAGGATCCAATGCCATTGCTTGATCAATAGCCTGTTTGGCCTCTCTATACCGTTTCAGGTGGTAGTAGATCTCACCCAAAGTATCTAAATAATTAGCGTTTTCGGGTTGAAGTCGAACCGCCTGTTGGGCATGTTTCAGAGCCTGGTCGGGTTCAGTAACTATCAATAGTAAGGCTAAATTATTGTGTCCAATTGCCAGTTGGCCATCGAGCTGAATCGCCCGACGGTAGGCCTCAATAGCCTCCCTCAGGCGATCGAGGCGACTGTAGACCAAGCCCAAATTATAGCAAGTTGCAGCTAAATCTGGAGAGAGAATCAGCGCGTGTTGATAAAATTCGATCGCTTGATCATAGAGCCGGCGGGCTTCATAGACCAGCCCCAAATTATGGTAGCCTCTGGGATCGTCCGGATACTGTTTAACCCATAACTGGGCTTGCCTCAATAGAGGATCGGTCCGTCGCAGATCTTCAAAGTAGGACATTATTTCAGTCGCTTTTTCTCTCAACCCCAGTTTTAAGTAAGTACGAGCCAAATTATAGTGGGCATCGGAATAATCGGGTTGGATCTGGATCACCTGCTGATAAGCTTCAACTGCCTGCTGATGTTTGCCCTGTTTGCTGTAGATCTGTCCTAAACCGTAGTGTGGTGACAGTTGATCAGGATCAATGTTAGCCGATCGTTGAAAGGCCTGAGTTGCCAGTTTAAGTTTCGACTGTTTGAGGTAGGTTTCGCCTAACCCGTTATAGGCATCGGCATAATTAGGCTCCAAATCAACCGCCTGTTGAAACGAGATTATCGCCGACTCGAGCTTACCCTGTTTGAAATAGACCAATCCCAGGTTATAATAAGGAGTTGGGTTGCCTGAATCGAGTCTTATTGCGCGCTGAAAGGATTGAATGGCCGATTGATACTGTTTCAGTTCGGAAAAGGCGACACCGAGATCCTGTAAGATGTCGGCGGGGTTGTATCTCTTCTTGAGAATCGGAAGTTCGCTTGGTGGCCTAGCTTCCAGGGACAGGTCAATTGCCTGTTGATAGGATTCAACCGCCAGCGGATACTCCTCCAGTTCCCGGTAGGCCGCAGCCAGACCGTAGTGGGCTTGGACGGCATCCGGCTGTGACTGAATCAACCTTTGGTAGTAAGGGATAGCATTGCCTGGTTGGTCCAAATGTATGTAAGCCTCAGCCAAATAGAAAACGGCGACAGGCGAAACTGTGGATCGACCAACAGCCTGGGTCAAGATTCGTATTGCCTGTTGATAAGCCCCCTTCTCGACGGCTTCAATCCCTTGTCTAATCAGCAGATCTGAAGGCTGAGCAGTAGGCATACCACCACTCGTCAACTCAGCCTGCAGCACTAGCACTAGCCAAAGGAACAACTCGACCAACCGGGGATGGCCGACAATCGAGGTCGTCCTACGAAACACTTACCTTACTTGTGTTGCTTCAATTAATCTCAATGAAATCGAATGCGCGCCCAGGTGGTGGCCAATTTTCCTCCGGGCTGAACGGGCAGTAATGTGTCTTCCATAGCCGCCTTGATTTCATCTGGCTTTATCACCCGGTTGAAAAGGTAAACCTCGTCGATGACGCCGGTGAAGAACTCTTCACCCGGATGTCTGGCTCCGACCATGAAGGAGCCGTCGATTTCATCGATTACGGGTGGTTTTGGTCCGCCTCCCGTCTTTTTTCCGTCAAAATAGATAGAGACGTTGGCTTTCGTGTCGTGTGTCACTGCAATGTGCACCCAGTCTTCAGGCTGGATATCATCTGAAATGCCTTTTTGGGCCCATGCCCCACCTGACTTGGTCCAGACATACGTTTTTTCGCCCCCCTTCTTGAAAATGACGTGCCATTTGAGACTCCCGCCACCAATCATATAGTTCCAATCTCTAATTTGGTCTTTAGTGGGACCTCGTTTGACCCAAAAGGCAATTGATAAGGTTTTGGTTGTTTGCAAAGTATCAGTAATTGGTACCATCGCGTATTGGCTTTCGGCCCCCTTAAACTCCAGGGCTTTTCCAAATTTGCCATCCACCCAGTTCGGTCCCTTGACCAGTTCGGCATCGTGTCCATACTTGGTGCCGTCTTTAGCCACTTTTCCTTCACCTTCATTAAATGAGAGGTAGAGTACTAACGATTTATCATCGATTGCAGCTCGAACAGGTGTGCCCAAGAGACAACAGATAGCCGCAATTAAAAAGATCGATTGAAAGCGCATATCGTTATTCCCTCCATAAATTTATGGTAGGTCCATTATTACAAGGGTTAGAAGAAATGTCAAGGCTGTTGCCGTCAACCAGGTTTTGTCAATAGGAGAGTAAAGTGAAGCCTGATCAATCGGTAGGGGGAGAGATTAAAAAAAGCCGCTAACTGGATTTGTCAAACGCCCTGTTTTTTAGTTGATGATGGCGTGCTTAAATCCGGGTTGCGGCTTTGGCATCTATTCGCTTGTCTTTGCACGAACATCCTTTTATCGGTTCTTAAGCGCAGGTTGTTTAGCGAAAAATCAAAGAAGTGTTAAAATAATTTCAATTTTGCAGCTTGGGTTCCAAAAACCGCCATCTAAATTGCGACCTGTGGTGAGTACGACAACAACTCTCGAAATCGAAGTTTAGTCAGGATATTCGGTTAGATCACATAATCAGTTTTGCGATATTATTAGTCCAGAACGGATTCGCGTTTCTAGAATTCGTAAGGGATGCTCTCCGCCTGATGGGTTTTGGCCGACTTCTCAGCCAGATCCATTACTGCAATCACTCGACGAGCTGATTCTGGTGTTACGATCAATGGTTCTCCTTCGCTCAAGTGTGCCACGATATTTTGGTAATAGCTGGGCCCCGGCCTACCTTGACACGAAATTTCCTGCTCGTCGGGGTGAGCCTCCAGTTCAGACCAGACTTTGAAGTTACCATCACCGGATTGAATGGCTCCGTGTGTTCCCAGGATTTTCCAGCGTGGACCACCGATCTTGGCAATTTGAGAAAACTCAACATCAGCGATCAGGTCACCGTCAAAGCGGATGATGGCTCGAGCGTGATCCTCGTTGCTAATATCGTCCCAAACTTCGTTGTCGATGTAGAACCCAGTCACATTGATCATTTTGTTGTCGATGATGTTGAGCAGCCAGTCGATGTAGTGGGCCCCCCAGTCATAGATGATGCCACCAGAAATCGCTTTGACACTTCGCCACCAATTTGGATTGGGACGGCCATAGCTACTGGCACGCATCTCAATGGTGTGTGGTTTACCAATTACACCGCTTTGAAGGATTCCTCGCAACGTCCAAAAATCCGAATCCCATCGTCGATTGTGGTAAACTGACAACATTTTGTTGTTAGCTTTGGCTGCTTCGATCATAGAAGTTGCTTCAGCCATCGTGATGCACATCGGCTTTTCGCTGATAGCATGTTTACCTGAGTTAAGTATCTGGATGGCAATCGGTGCATGCAGGTTATGTGGAAGGACAATGGTAACCAGATCTACTTCATCGTTGGCGAGAAGCGCATCGCTACTGTTGTAGGTACACACATGGGGGAAATCCTCTTTGGCGGTAGCCGTCCGTTCCGGGTCGATATCGCAAATCGCAACACACTCAATGCCATCGGTGCTTTGCATGGCACTGGCGTGACCTCTACCCATGTTAAAAGCACCGCCGTAACCGATTACCGCACCTCGAATAATATCTGCCATAAAAACTCCTCAAATCTCCAATCAATCCTGAGGTAAAATGAAGGTTGATTGGACAAATTTATCTTTCGCTTGCCGAGCGGACTTCAATTTTTGTTATCTATTGTCGGCGAGTCCATTCTAACACGAGAGTGTATCACTGTCAATCAGTCTCTATTTGACTTACGATTTACCCCCATTTTCTCTGCTAGCAGGATTGATCGCCCCGGATTATCGGGTCGCGGCCGTGAGACGCACCCGCTACAATTCAATGGCGCTCCATCGGCCCCCCCAAACAGGGGTAAACCGGAAATCTATCAGGCCTGCAATCGGAAAGGATGAGTATTGGGCAACATCGTCTGCGCTAACCCTCTGCGGTTTCTATCCCTTTAGAAAGTCAGTAGCCCAAGCGGGGGTTTCGTCACTTCCCCATGTCTTCAACCTCTCTTCTGATGACAAGGGAAATCCAGGTAAGGACCAGGATACGAATGGCAATAAAGGTGAGTTGCAAGATAATGCCAAAGCTCATATGGAAGTCGCAGTAGATGTACCAGAGAAAAATTTCACTATGGGGATGTGGATCAAAACTGGCCAAGGCGATGTGGGTATTGATTCGGTCCTGGATGGTCCTGCGGGTGCAGGTGGACACGATCACCATTTCTTTTTGAAAGATGAAAAAATCAATTTTAGAACCTAGAGAAGGCCTGGTTGGGCGACCTCGAAAAATGTAGCTGATGGGAAATGCAACATATTGCTTTAAGTGTCGATATCGGCCAGACATCGATCGGCAATCTTAGCCGTTTCCTGTGCCAAGTAATATCAGAACATTTTGTCACCAGCGGTTTCCAGTTCTGCTTTAGTTGAAGACAACAGAAGCAGTGGAACAACAAATTGAAGAGGGGTGATCAATTTCATTGGACCATCCTCACGGGCCGGTTAAAACCCGAGGCTTTTGTCGACTAGATTCTGCAGCGGTTCCCCGTCGAGATAACGTTTTAGATTCTGGCAGAAAAAGGTGGTGGCGCGACGAATCCGGTGCTGTGACTGCCCGGCAGCATGTGGGGTAATCAGCACATTATCCATCGACCACAATGGACTATCTGACGATAGCGGTTCGGTTTCGGTCACATCCAAGCCGACGGCGGCAATTTGGCCTTTTCTCAGTGCCTCGATCAGCGCCGATTCGTCTACAATCGGCCCACGTGCCACATTGATCAGACAGGCGGTCGATTTCATCCGGGCCAGTTGATCGGCGTTAATCAGGTGATGGGTTTCCTCCGTCAATGGGCAAGCGATCATGACCACGTCGGATCGTTGCATCAGGGTTGGCAGTTGGTCGAGGCCCATCAGTTCGTCCACTGCTTCTACCTGACCATCTCGGTAGGCATCCACCGAAATAACGTACATATCAAACCCTTTGGCCCGCTTCGCCATCTGCTGACCGATTCCACCCATACCGACAATCCCGATGGTCAACTCGCCAATCTCGATCAGCGGACGACTGAGACGCCCCCAGATCTGCTGATCCTGGTTCCGAACAGCAGACGGTATGTTGCGTGCCAGCCCCAGCAACAGAGCAAACCCCTGATCAGCCACGTGCGTGGCATACAGCCCCGCGGCATTGGTCAGGATCACCTCGCTGTTTCTCAGGGCGGTAAATAGTTGTTGGTCCATACCAGCACTGGAAGACTGAATCCACTTCACGTTTGGCAAATACTGGAACATTTTTTCGTGGCAAAAACCATAGAAAATATCAGCCTTAGTGCCTTCCTCAACTAAATCTTCTTCGCTGTTGGCAAAGATCACTCTATGATTGTTGGCAGCCTCTACAACCATCTGTTGTAGTTCTTCGCTCAATCGACCGTAAACTAAAACATTCATTTTATTCTCCTCTGTGTTATAATAGTTGCAACTTCAATAGGGTCACTCATGAGTCTACAAACATCCGAGGGTGCATCCTCCGTTGACGGTTATTACACACGGTTAGGCAGTTACATCAAGGACTCGGCTCAAAGCCTAAAATCGCAGCCGCCGCCAAAACCGGAACTGACACAAGCCCATCCAAAAGCCGAGGTGGCCTCCAAAGCGGGAGAGGTCTCCAGGAACCAAAAAGGCGAAGTCTCCGGCCAGGGCGTACTGCTGAATCAACAAGCCTAGTTTTCCCCGCACTTTTCGGTTGGCAATCCAACGCTCCGCGTTTCGTGGAGTTGGCTGCGCTGGATGCCCAAGACCTACTCATTGTTACTCCTGTCCATTAGTCTGACTAAAGCGGAAGATCAATGGGTCTTCCCTGCTAGTGAGAGCGGTAAACGGCTTCAGCCAGTTCAACACCCGCTCGATCAATCCGACCATCGGTGGTGGGTGTATTTTCACCAACGATGCACTTCAGCCAATGATCAATGCTAGCTCCTTTGGCGTAAACGCCCCAATACCGTTGTTGCCGCCGCTCGTCTGACAAACTCCGGTAGGTATCGTCGTCTGGCACGGGGGCAATGAACTCCTCTGCAGCGTCCATATCGTGCGTTTTCCAGCGCAGACCGCGGCTAAGCAGCGTAGCTGATCCCTTGCTACCGACCATTCCATTCCCGTTGTGTCCCACCTCCGCTGCCCGACTCTTGATCCTCATCCCAATGCCGCCATCCTTGAAATGGATAATGGTGGCGGCGTTATTTTCTACGGCCTCTTCCGGTAACGGATATGTGCCACCGAGGGGAACGTGGTTAGTGTAACCATACACCGAGGTCGCTCGACCGTAAAGCCACAACCAGAGATCGAGGTGGTGGATGGCTTGCTCCACTAGCATCCCACCCGATTCCTGTTGAATAAAAAGCCACGGATGTTGGGGACGGAACCNGCCAACCTGGTTGGAGTAAACCATCTGCAAGGTACCTAGTGTACCATTATCCAGTAGTTCCTTCATTTAGCTTGTCCGGGGTCAAAACGCATCATGTAGGCAACCTGTAACAGAACGCCTGCCGCTTCCGCTGCCATCACCATCTGATCGCCCTCTTCCACCGTTCGGCACATCGGCTTCTCCATCAGGATATGCTTGCCTGCTGCTGTTGCGGCCAGGGCAATTTCTAGATGTGGTGCTGGGTGAAACAGATATCGACAGCCTCAATATCTGCGCGATCAAGTAGATGACAGTAATCGGTGTAGGCCTGCGCCCCGAAATGCGNNGCTTGTTCATCAGCNCTTTCAGCGTTCAGGTCAGCCACTGCCACAATATCTGCGCGTCGATTCGGTTCCTGGTAATAGGACGNGTGTAAATTGCGGAAGATNCCCCCCGCTACCAATTACACTAACTCTTATTTTATCCATCTCATTCTCCATTTCTGTCTTCGTGATGNTGCTGCCACCAGTTTAGTCCCAAAAAGATGTCAACCACTCTTCCTCGAGATGCAAACCAAATCCGGGACCANCATTGGGTCGAATCCAGCTCTCCTNCGGTACCGATTCGCCTGCNATAGCCTTGGTCTCATTTAGNGGTACACCGGGGGGCGAACCGACGAAGTACTCCACCCAAGGTGTATTGGGCATAGCAGCAGAGAGGTGTAGACCGTNCTGNTTCCCGCCACCACCNTGGAAGATGACGGTCAGNCCGGCNGCATCGGCCATGTGACAGATCTTGACACACTCTGTAATGCCTCCCACCCAGTTGATATCGGGTTGCAGAATGTCCAGACACCGTTTTTCGATCATCTGTTTGAAAGGGAACCGGGTATAGAGGTGTTCCCCNCTAGCCAGAGAGACCCAATTCACCGCCTGACGTACCTGCTGGTGACCGTCGATATCCTCTGGAATCAGGTATTCCTCTATCCACTTTAACCTGTAGGGTCGCAAGCGTTCAGCCAGGCGGATGGTATAGTCAACATCGAAGGCCATGTAGCAGTCGAGCATGATCTCAACTTCGTCTCCGACGCGNTCCCGTGTTTGGGCTACTAACTTTTCGTTTTCCTGGAGTCCCCACAAGCCGTCGGCTGGACCGTAAGGACAGGCTAGTTTGACAGCTTTGAAACNGAGTTCCATCTGCCAATCGGTATCGTTTCCGGTAGCGTAGGCAAATAACTTGTCCCGGACTGGCCCCCCCAGCAATTCGTAAACAGGCTGACCCTTCAGTTTGCCGATCAGATCCCAAATGGCCAGATCGACGCCGCTCATGGCACAAGCGGTTAATCCCAGCGATCCGTAAGGCTTCGACATCCGGAACATCATGTCCCAGATCTTTTCCACGGCAAAACAGTTTTCGCCCACCAGCATAGGGGTAAAATGGTCGTCGATTACTGCGGCCACCGGACGTCCAAAGGCGGTCTGCCCAATCCCCCAGGTGCCGTCTTCAGCGGTCGCTTTGACCCAGACGGCTCCCCATGGAGGCATCCAACTAGATCGGTGGCGCTTGTATTTCGGGAACTTCGACATTGGGTTAGCCACTTCGGCCGAGTCAGCCCAGGAAGGCCGGCGAGGTTTGGTCGTTGGTCCGTTACGAGGTGGAAGATTCAGCTTAACGGTTTCAATGGATTTAATTTTCATTTCCTGCTTACCTACACCTAAAAACTTAAACGTAGGCTATTTTATACAGCATCTGCCACAATTCGTCAAGCAGCAGATATAGATGATTTTGGCTGGCCAGAGTCGGTTGATGGCAGGTAGCATAACGTAGTAGGCTTTGTCCGTCTGCTAGAGATACCTCAGAGAAAAGAGATTGTATTACCTGCTTCTTAAGGATGACAGAAAAATTCACCATTCGATCCATCTAGCCCATTTGAAAATCTTCGTGTTTCTCAGCTTTACACATTGCCGACCAGAGTCAGTTTATAAATGAATATNGTCTTAACCTCTTGGGGCACAACGGGCGATGTCCAACCTTTCCTGGCANTGGCTAGTGGACTGGTTCACGCCGGTCATCGTATCAGACTGTGCACCTCAGAGATCTATCGGCAANGGGTCATCCAAGCCGGTGCCGATTTTTTTCCGGTAGGTCTCCCTTTTGAACCGGAGCGATTCGATCAACTGATGGATCAGATTATTAAAATTCGGAATCCTTTAGCCTCTGCCATGGTGGTGGCCAAAGAGGGGATTTTATCTGGAGCACAGACATGGTACGATGACTGTCTGCAGGCCATGCGGTCACCGATAGGAACACCGGATGGCTTCGACCTGTCAATTTCACATTCTGCCGACATTCCCGGGCAGGAGGCCGCAATTCGGGCTGACATCCCCAACATCACCGTCAGTTATTGCCCTGCCTTTATCCGGTCGATTACCAATCCGCCGCCACCAATGGTTAACTTNGGGAAACCTGTTAGCTGGCTGCTCTGGAAACTGATAGAACTGGTGATGGTGACGAAGGTGGATCCTCTCTTCAACCAGTTCATTGGACAGGTGGGCGGGCAACCGCGACGGATGGTCGGTTTTGCCGGCATGTATTCGCCACTTATGAATCTGGTGGCAGCCTCACCCGCCATTGCCCCTCCTCCTCGAGATCTTCCTGCTAACCACTGTTTTACCGGAGTCTGGACGCTGGACGAAGCCGACTACCATCCACCGTTAGATCTCCTCGATTTTCTGGACGCTGGAGACAAACCAATCGTAGTCTCTTTTGGCTCTATGGGTGGAACACACGATCCGACGCCAACAATCCTGNAGGCTATACGTCGTANTGGGCAACGGGTGATTATTCAGTCGGGATGGGGTAATTTGGGTGTGTCGGAGGGTTCCACAGATCAAGACCCTCGAACATCGGATCTATTTTGCGTCGATTATGTACCGCACGGCTTCCTTTTTCGGCAGGCCAAGTTGGTGATCCATCACGGCGGAGCAGGAACCACAACGGCTGTTTGCCGGGCTGGTNTCCCATCGATCGTCGTGCCGCATTTAGCTGATCAACCCTACTGGGCTGGCTTGTTGCAACAACGAGGATTGGCACCGAAACCGCTGCATCGCCAGCAACTAAGCGTGGCTAAGCTGGCACAGCGCGTCCAGCAGACACTCAATTCACCTCAGATGTTCGAAGCAGCAAAATCAGTTGGTCAACAGATGACAGGGGAAAATGGGGTTAAAACGGCAATCCGCTTAATTGAAGCTTTTGCGGAAGAGCAACAGAAGACGTCGCTCCGCTAACCAGAACAATTAGTGAAGGCGTTAGCAAAAAATACTGGCGAGAGAATGAAAGGAGAACTTAGCCACCAAAGAGAGCTTGCCAGGTTCCGCCAAGCCACTCGAAGACTAGAAAATCGACCTGTCCAATAAAGATTTGAACCCGGGTCAAAACTGTATTCCCGAAAACGGCACCAAAGTAGACCATCATAAAGACTAAACCGACCCGCGAGACCTCTTCTACTAAACCTCGTCGCTCGAAAGAGAAAAAGAAGTAGGACAACACTGCCAGAACCCCAACCAAGATCATAATAGAGTCTGCTAGACTAAGAATAAAAAGAGAAAGCGCAATATATATGATCGTTCGAATGGTTGGATGCTGCATCCTAAAGCGGTAAAAGATAGTTAGAACGATGACTGTTAAGGCACTGAGTCCGGGTAAGAATTGCCCCCACGCTGGCCATCTGGACCTGAAAATCGAGTCACCAGAAATAACTGCGATCGACTGTGTTAAGGTCGCATTTAGCTGTTTGAACACATCAGCTTCTAAACTTTTTGTCAACATGTACCCCATTCCATAGCCAAGTAGCAAACCTATTGGAATTCGGGATAACCAACGCTGCTCAGGAACAAAAATAGTAAAGATAAGAGAAGCCACGAGAAGAGGCAAAACTCTCTGTATTAGAATGTCGAATGNGTCCGGCGAAGGTTGGCCCAATTCTTCTAAGATGGGGCTAACAACAAGCTGTTCTAGTCCAATGAGGACCTGTTGCAGAAACATGTACCCGACCATTAGGCCCAGAATCACGTGGATGGNAAACTTATAAAACGGGTTATTCCTATATAAGTAGGAGAAGATGCATAAAGAAAAGAAGGCGATCACCCATAATGATACAATTTCCATACATGTCCTCGCCCCAACCGGGGAAAATTTCTCGCGGCGTTTATTCTATCCCGCTATCGATTCTGGCTCTGGCCACGTCTCTTGTTTGACGATCTTTTTCATCTTGTTTGTTAATAATAAAGGTAGCGATGTTAGCCAAAATGATGATGGCAACCAGTATGTAGTGAACAACTGTTTGGACAAACATACTCGCCGAGGCTATACCAAATTGTTTTCGAATATTATTGCTTTTCAGAAGACCTTCATACTCAGCAGCACCTAGGATACCTCCCATCATACCAACCATCTGACCTGCATTTAGAAAAGGAAATTGATCAGCGANCATGGGACCTGTTACACCAGAAGCAAATGGAAACTTATAGGGGGTTTGCGCATACCTCACCCAGTATCCAGGCGTTTTTAAACCTGCCAGTGTAATCACCAACCCAACATCACTATACTTCCTGAACTGTTGTAACACCGGGATCTCGTCAAATGCTTTACCTGTAACATCCTGTGAATAGAGACCTTTAATGTCTTTAGACATAGCGTTAAAAACCGCCAGCCCAGCCGGCGTATAGCCCATATAGGCCCAATCCGTGTACTCCTGCTTGCCATATTGGACGGCAATTTCCTGGATGAAGGGCCGTCCCATGCCTGTTGCTTCGGGGGCCAAAGGGTTAAAGCCGACGACTTTGATGCCTTTTGAGAAGCAGTGGTGCAAGAGNACGTGTAATTGGGGTCTGTGAATTGCTGTGGTCGCCGGACGTGTGTCCAGAAAAAACCAGATGCCATCTCCTGCTTCCAGTNTATCGATATGGTCAAAAAGTTTCTGCGTCGGTTCAGAGGGACTGGTTGGTAACGGCACTTTTAAAATGACAGGGATAACGACCATCACCACAATGGCTAAATAGATATATCTGGTATTGAGTGAGAGAAGCTTTCTCCACATTAGCCAAGCCAACTCCTTTCGATCCCAAACAGCACTCGTAAAGATTGGGTTACTAATCCTAGTGCCCCACCAATTAGAATNGCTCGGCTAGCCGCTTGCCCCGGCACTGCCAGCAACCAATCTTTTAAGTTGATCAGGGCCTTGTCAACGAAAAACTGATCGACGGCAGTTTTAGCTGGAAATGCCCCATCCCAAATCAAAGATGTCGGCGGTGAATTGACCAGCATGACGATGATGCCAGTGGCTAAAAGAACACCAGCTTCAAAATTTCTGACTCGAAATGATCGGTAAGCAGCAGAGCAGATGTAAAAAGCCACCAATGCAAACATGGTTGTATCCAGAGGACTGACGACATTGTCATAGACCCAACTGGTGACAACACCATCTTTTTTTATAGACAAGGGCCGGCCCAAACCTTGAAAGAAAAGACCTCTTCTTTTTACCGGCATCAATTTGGAAGGAATGATGGTTGTCTCGCCTAGCGAAAGTTGCAACGATTGTTCACCAATTCTCAGGCTTTGACCACTTTTCCCCAAATCGCTGATAGCCAGATCTAATTTGACGGTTAAGCGCCGTTTCTTTCCATCAATCTTAAAGACCTTTCCACTGTATGTCTCTCCTGTNACAGGTTCAAGTTGAACCGTTGCGTCTCTTAAGACTGAAGTGTCGGTAATGTCTGAGTCTGAGAAAGTGGTAGTGACGAAGAGACCATTATTTTCCCGGATATTGTCAAATAGATAGGTCAGTGGAAAAACCAAAAAACATACTAAGGCCACGGCACTATATTGCCAGTCGGTTGTTCTTGCTTGAAGTCGCCTGATATGCGATCTGAGAACCGCCAAGGTCGCTATCGCATAACCTGCCACTTTTATAACGGCGTACCAGTTGCCCTTGATCTGGTTGAAAACAACCGTATTGGCTTCATGGGGAATAAAGTGCGATATAATCAGAACCAGACAGGTTAATGAACAAAGAATGATTGGGAGTGCAGTTTGCATCTAAATACAACCTTAAAAAGGGCTTTCTGAATACATGAAGATAACAGCTTGAAGGNCGTGGCTATTGAATCTAAGAGCCAATTCGGAACTCAAAATGTTAGAAAATCGAGTACTAGATTTCCCCCACCTGGATTAAAAATGGAAATCAAGATGCCCAACAGGAGGGCCAGAAATGCCAAAATCTTGATTCTGTCTTGAGCCAGCAGAGTCGCCATCTGTACCACATCCCGTTTTAAGTAAGCGCCGGCAGCGAATAGCTCTTCACCGATTAAACAGTAGTCACAGCCAACGATAAAAAATGCTGTTTGCTTGGGATTTTCGCAGCCTGCAACCTGGACCGCACCAACGTTGTTTCCCATTTCAGCAAAGACCATGGATTCATAGGTGAAATCACCAAAATAGAAGACGCTAGCCGGGTTGTATTTAGCCATGTTATCACCAANAATTCCAATAAATGCGGGTTGGTTATCCACNTCATAGGTTACATCTTCTTCGTTAAACAGATCTGGTCGGCCGGCTAAAGTAAAGATGTTTCTGAGCGAAGATCGAAGTACTTGATCAACAATCGGTTTTTGTACCGGAACCACGACTTCGGTCTGAGTCACCACTGCATAGTTAGCCACAGATTCAAAGACAGAGAAAGCCGCCATAGTCGACCCGGTATCAGGATCATCATTACCGGCCACAAACATAGCCGGTCGTCCCATCTCTGCTGCCCGGCCGACAACCTCCTCAATGGTATCTAAAGCCGCAATGCGCCGGATAAACATGTCTTTCCCACTCATCCCTCGGTCCATGTAGTAGAGGGAAATGATTGAAAACACAATGATGGTCAACAAAAGATATGATTTTTTGGTGTTATACCAGTTNCCCTGAGCGATAGCAGGCTTGGATGCAACTGAAACGACTTCTGCCACTCCAGGCGCCCCTGAAGCACCTTCACCGCCAACTGAAGCCACCTGATAAACGTAGCTTTGACCGCCGGTTGCGGTTTTGTCGAGATAGTCCGAGTTACTTGATTTAAGTGGTTTTTTGGTAATCTTTTCAAAGTCACCGTCTGGCATCGCCTGNCGCCAGACGTGATACCCTTTGAGATTAGTGGTATCTTCTGGTGCTGTCCAGGTGATAATAATCGCTCCACGCCCNTTTNTAATCGCATCATTGGGAACATCGTTGGCTTTGACCTCAGTCGGTGGNGCCAGCTCTNGCACTGCTTCAATCTCTGCTGTCTGCAGGCTGTCAAAAGTAGTCTGGTTGGTAGATTCCGCTACGGATAATGTTGGGGTAGATTCAGCGGCTNGCGTTGCAGNTTTACCGGCTTCTGCGTTAGGGGCTACCTGGTCTAAATTGGTTGACTCANTCGAGTTGACCGGCACCTGCAAACGATCGCCAGGTTTCATGGAATTGATGTCTGGAATGTTGTTGTATTCCAGAAACTTCTTGTACTGACGCCGGTCGCCAAAGTATTTTTCGGCCAAATCGGCCAAAGTTTGCCCCGGTTGTACTGTAATCATCTCCGTCGGAACCTCGACCCGTTTAGGCGTCACTTGTTGCGCCTCTAGCGCAATGCCAACGAGACAAAAGAGTGAAAGCACAATAACCAATAGTCTGGGTCCAGCCGCCAAAAACCGACTTGCGCACAGCGACCGACGATGCAGNGTTAATCTAGAATCTGGAATCTTCACTCTGGAATTCCTCCGAATCAAGAGCGCACCAACGGAAGCTGGATCTTCCACCAGGTCGAGGGTAAGCTTTGATGCCTGATCTTTAATTCTAAATTTTNATTTCCCCTGGTGTACATTTCACACAGGTCGGCGTGGTCTCGGATCTGATTATAGTTTCTCATTAGATCAGTATTAGGTATCTATCTCTTCTGTATATAATCCGCTGGCCAGTAGAACGCATCTATGCTGAGCGTCTACCTGATAGTCGTCGGTTGGGCCAATTTCGATCGTCAACTCTTCGTCGCTACGCATCTGAATACCAGCATTCACCATCTGTTCCGTGATCATGTCGCGGATAAATGTGCTACCACTCCCCCCCATTACTTCCTCCAGGTTTGCTGAACTCGTCATCTTGGCATATCCTAACAGGATTGCACTGCGATGTTCCTTGTAAAAGTTGAAGACCTGGATGTGAGTGGAATCTGCTAACAGCGGAGGCATATCCTCAACGATTAGCTGGTGGNTTTGGTTAGNGAAACGGATAACCTCGTCCAATAGCTGCGGGGCACCCGGATTCAGAATATGACTGGCAATTAGATCAGGTGTATATTCGTCAGCGAGAATCACCTCGTTGCAGTTGGCNCGCACGAGTTGATCTTTCAGTTCTGCATCCAGGGTATGTGCCACAATTGTCGCCGAAGGGGTCAGATCCCGAATCGCATAAACAGCAGTCACAGTATCGTTTTCGCTTGGTGGCCCGTCAAGTTCGACATTGCTGTTATCCGGTACAATCACGACAGTTCCAGCTTGAGCAACTAAGGCCTTTTCCAGCATCACGGGCTGAGTATAGCGACCAGAGAGATGAACAATATCGAGTCGCCCAAAGTTTGGCGGTACCCTGGATAACTCTTCACGATCGAATTCGTTAACTAGCACAATCAGCGGTGCGGCACCAACCATTACCGGTTTAGCCTCTTCATCTGTCTGCATCCGCTGTAAAATCTCTTCTACCATTGGGTTCCAACCCAGAATTACCGTGTGATCTGTATATTTATCAGCATCCAATTCGTCCACTTCTTTTAACCCTGCCATAACTAATAGTGACGCCACCACTCCTCCTAATATGATATTCCATGTGTAGCCAGCAAACATGATTAACATGCCGAATAGTTTACCCAAGTGCGTAGTTGGACTTACATCGCCATAGCCAACGGTAGTAAAGGTTACGACTGACCACCAGANAGTATGCCAAAAAGTATCCCAAGAGGTTATCTCATCTACCTCCTTGCCAATATGACCAGCGACACTATCGGTGTATTGCGCCGGTTCAGTCACAAATACGATCAGAGCCGAAAGGATAATCAGCAATACCGTCACGCCGAGATACTTGACCATGTCGGTTCGTATCCACTGACGCAATCGCTCACCTAAATCGCTCCCTCCACCTGCCAGAGCGCGGGCAGAAACCAGCTTAGGTGGTGCAGTAACCGCCTGTTCAGCATCTGCGGGAACTGGATTAATCTCACCACAAAACCGNCATTTGGCTGGTTGGTCTACCTCTAGGTAGGCAACGGTAATACTGGCTTCACAACCAGGGCAGGTATATCTAAGTGCCATCTCTGTCTCGATCCCCATTCAAAAGGGACGGGTTCAATTTGCTGTTGAGTCTTCAGTTATTCTCTCGTCAAGATGCTAGCCTCGGCCCTTCATCCCCCTAATCGGAATGTTGGCCACTAATGCCATAGCTTGATCTTCCCGCTGCAGATCAATTTCAACCTGATTTTTGTCCAGTGTAAAATAACGAGACAAAACTTGGGTAATCTCTTGTTGTAGATCCTTCATCACCTCTTCATTGACGCCAAGCCGGTCCTGGACCAAAATCAACTTGAGCCGACTGCTAGCTATTTTGCTACTCGGCTCTTCACGCCGAAGAAATCGAATCAGTCGCTGAAGCATTGTATCTTAGCATGTCCTCGACCCCGATCAGGGGATTCTTTAGAAGGTCTCTTTGCCATCAGTGGTGCNCTACAGGTGGTGGTGGTTTAGTCTATCCAAACAANTTGCCAAACATGTTACTGAACCAACCGATCGCTTTGAACTCCGGCACCGGAACATTCTGCCCGTCGAGTCGCCGCGCAATCCGCTTGTATGCACCTGCGGCCTCAGAAGTAGCGTCATAGACCAGTGGCAAGCCCCGGTTAGAGGATCCAACGATGCTAGGGTCTTCCGGCACGATTCCGACTAGTTTGATCGACAAAACATCTAGCACGTCGTACTGATTAAGCATATCGCCTTTTTTAACCATGTTGGGAGCAAAACGGTTAATAATCAGTTGCAGATCGTAGACCTCTTTAGCTTGTAACAAACCGATAATTCGATCGGCATCCCGNACGGCAGAAACATCTGGNGTCGTAACGATCAATGCCGCCTCAGCCGCCGAGGAAGCATTCTCAAATCCCTGCTCGATGCCAGCTGGCGAATCAACGAGCACATAGTCGTGGGTTTCACGTAGTTTGAGACAGACATCCTTCATCTGCTCTGGCTGAACGTCGGTTTTGTTGTTTCGTTGAGAAGCCGCTAACAATTTTAAATTTTCCACCCGGCGATCGGTCACCAGCGCTTTTTCCAGTTCACAACTCCCGTCGATGACATCCATTGAATTATAGACCACCCGGCTCTCNAAACCCATGATAATGTCGAGGTTACGGAGCCCGATATCCGCATCGACGACCACTACCGATTTTCCCAGCATGGCCAGTGCGGTACCGACATTAGCGACGGACGTACTTTTGCCCACCCCTCCCTTGCCGGAGGTGATGACGATTACTTTACCCATTTTATCCTTATTCTTCTCTTTTTCAACAGCAAGATCTCTGACTAAAAGCCATTAAATGGCTCGACCACAATATTGTCGTTTTCGACTCGTGCCATTTCAGGTTGAGACTTCTTCCATCGAATGCCATCTGACGGTGGACGAGTGATCAGATGCCCGATTCGCATCTGNGTGGGAGTTAGACTCATGGCCATAATAATAGCAGATGTATTTCCTAACGCGCCAGCATGGGCTAACCCGCGAAGTCGCCCCAATACAACGATGTCGCCACCTGCGATCACTTCAGCACCAGGATTGACATCTCCGAACAGGATCAAGGTCCCCTCGAAAAAGCGCGCGATTTGACCAGATCTAAGGGGGGCCCGAATAACATGGGTGGCTTCCCGACTCGGGAGATCTGTCAACAGTGGTGTTGTAGTCTCTGCTTTGGCGGTCGGTTTAGTCTTTCTNTTGGCCGGGATAATNCGACCGACATCAGACTGACTGTCTGCCGGNGCGACGGCTTTTNGCCCGGTAGATTTTAAATCTTCTTTTTTGGCCTCTTGTTGTTTATCTTCTTGCTTCTCAGGCNTGGGCTTGGGCNGTTCTGGGTCAGCCACAATCTCCAGNCCGTAGGTCTCAAAAATCAGCGATTTCAGATGCTNGAGGTCNGGTGCCGCTAACTNCNGACCACNNGTGTCAATCACGATCGANGTNCCGGCTAAAGAGTCNCCCAGATTGGCCATCCGTTCTTTGACTGNANCTCCGATATCCTCGATACTNGCGGAGGCATTGACCATCAGCCGCAGACCGTCGCGAAACCCTTTGAGTTCAACAACCTGAGACGTTGGAATAGCCTGAATTGAATCGTTCCCGTCTCTGCTTCCTTCCATCTGTAGTTCTTTCAGCTTTTTAGTTCTTCCGGTTCTAGTTTGGCCAATATGTACGGCCCGTCTGGAATGACAACGATTGGAGCGTCTGATCCGTGTTTCTCCAACACTCGTTCGACCCCCGCTTGCGGGGTATCCAAGGGTTCTACAAATAGGTCTGTCTGCTGATCTTTTGAAATCCCCTCGGCATAAAAGTAAATCCCGGCTTTTTGAGCTGCTTTAGCCAACTCTTCCAACTGCCACTGGTCGATGACAAAGTTTCTAAAATCGTAAATGTCATGTGCAAACTGTTTTAGATCTTTCGCTTTTAAGATCAGATCGGTAAACGGGCCACTACCTAGTCCGTGGTTGCACTCTGCACATAGGACGATACTCCCACTTTCTTTAACCACATCAAGGGCAGCGATTGCGCTTTTAACGGCCTGGCAGCAAGTAGCATCCAGTGGGTGGTTAACGCAGGTGGTCAGGACGGCATCCGCCGGTTCTGACACGGTGGCTTTGGCTTGATTTCTCGGTGAACTCGGCATCTGCCAAATGAGCCGTCTCCAGATCACCGGTCAAAACACCTGTCAACCGACGTTGAGTGTCAATAGTAACATTGAGCGTAAAATCGACACCAGCTATTCGGGCGATCTCAGTCGCTTCGACATGAAATGGGTTGCCGGCAAAAACACCGGTAGCGGCCTTAGGATGCTCAAGAATCTCTGGGCCATGCATAATCTTCATCGTTTCGATGGAGGCTAATCCGGGACAGATCGCTTTACGTCCACCTGAGTATCCGGCCATCAAGTGAAGCTCAGTCAATGCAGTAGTAATTTTCAGATCTGCCTCCACACAGGTACAGTCGATTAGAACCAGCGTGCCGTTTTCAGTCGTTCCTAAGTCAGTGTGTGTCTCCAATCGCTCCGAATAGTGGTTCAAGATTCGGTAGTTGGCCATGATCTCAACCCCAACCATCTCTTCCAATTCTGCTCCGAAGTTAGGGCAGTGAATACCAGTAGCAACCAGAATTATAATCTGACCTCTGGCGATTCCCCCAGCTTCAAGTGTCTGTAATATTGGTGGCAGAATCAGTTTGTTGGGGACAGAACGAGCGACGTCAGAAATCACCACGCAAGTGGTTTGCTGGCCTTTTGCTAACTCGGCTAGAGAGGGTGAGTCGATGGGGGCAGTTAATGCCTTCCAAATGGCGGCTTCGGGATCAGCGATAGGAGCAGACGGCTGGATATCCAAGACCACAACTAGATTTTGATCTGGTACTTCGATATTGACAACCCCACGTCCATATCTAATACCAATCTGCATCGGCTCCTCCTCCCAAATCCAGACCACAAACTTTAGATTTAGCTATCAAGTGCGTTCATTATAGTCGAGTTGACCAAATTACGCAAGCATTTTTTGGCATCTTTCATTACCCCGTTTACACTTTTGGGTTAAATCGGTACGAAATATTTTATCTTTTAACGCATGGATCAAGTGTCAATAATTTTGACTTAATGACAAAACTAGCTCGTTTTCTCCAATTT
>PACG01000038.1 GCA_002699335.1 Candidatus Poribacteria bacterium | reverse complement strand
TTCTTGATTGTTAAGGAGACTCTTCAACCTATCTGTTTCACTGAATCGGTTAGTACCAAGATAATAGTGTTGGACATGTCGTTTGGACTTTTCCAGTTCTAACTTGAGGATTCCCTTGATGTCACTGATGGTCAGTTTCTTCATTTCTGGATTTTCTCGGATTAAATTATATAGAGACTGTGTCACCCGATTAAGGTAAAATTGAGAGTAATCTAGATTGACTCAAGATACCACAACCCAGAGATAAGTGAAACTGTCTGGATTCAAACAGAGGTTGAAGATCAAGGGGAACTACGGAACGAACAAGGTAGGAACTACCCGTTTTATGGTGAACCAGATAAGAGTTTTTCATGATACGAAGTGTGTCCTCCAATGTGTCCCAAACAGACAAATGGGTGATAATCCGTATCAGGGAATTTGAACCAACCCATTTTATAACTGGGTTGGTTCAAAAGTAGAATAATTAAATAGAATAGTCTATCAGGAACTATTGACTATCTGACCACACTACATCAGGTTTCAACCGATCTTCCACAAAACGAAAAAAGTCGCTCGTCATCCCAGAACCAAATCCAAGGACTGTGAATCATATGAACCTTGCTATCTCATTCGCGCTACTGAGCTTGTTATTCGCGGGCATAAACGATGTTGCCTTTAAGTATTATTCACGTAAGGAACGCTCCAAAGGGATGTACGTTTTTGGTATCGGTGTTATATGGACTGTGTTACAGGTCATGACTTTTAAAGTCCAAGGTACGACATTTTTACTCGACCAGAATACACTCCTTTTCGGATTAATGGCAGGAGTTTTCTTGACGATTTCTAATATCCTACTAATTGAGAGTTTAACCTATATCGATGTTAGCCTTGGTTCAACGATTTATCGGCTGAACACAATAGGCGTTATCGTCCTTTCTGTTTTCTTTTTGAGAGAACCGTTGGGTCTTCTGAAGTCTCTAGGCATCGTCTCCGGCGTCATCGGGGCGTCGCTACTTTATCATAAACAATATAGTAGTTCTACTCATAATGCTGTGTTTATTGTTTCCTTTACTTCTGCTGTTTTGGCATCATTAGCCAGAGCAGCATACGGTGTAACTGCAAAGGCGGGAATATCGCAAGGTGCAGACCCAAATGCAATGTTGCTGTTGTTCTCTTCAAGCTGGATCATAGGTGGTGCGTGTTATGCCAGATTGCGCGAAAAACGTTTTCGCCTAACAGCAAAAAAAGTCTTATACTCACTACTATCAGGCATACTCGTATTCCTCATCGTCAATTCCCTGATGTTAGCAATAAAACACGGTGAAGCTAGCATTGCTATCCCAGTTGCTAATTTGAGCTTTGTCATTGCACTATTTCTCTCAATAGTACTCAAAATAGAGGTACTGACCTCAAGGAAACTATGTGCTGTGGGTTGCGCGGTGGTGTCGATTATATTGTTGTCACAAGCATGAGTTTTGAACCTGTTTAAAAGAAATTAGAAACGTTTGAACATCAATTGAAGTCACGTCGCTAACTAGTACAATTCGGTATAAATCACAAATTCAAAGTAAGGAGGGTACTACTGAATTAATGAGGTGTAAGGTCAGGCTAAATTTTCAATTGATTAGTTTACTTAACTATCACTAGGTTAGGTAAGACCAAAATACCATAGCACGACAGAAGTTGAATCAGGCTATAATCTTGCATAATTGTGAATATCTCACCACAAGTACTTTCGACTTCATAACCTGTTAGTCGTAATATTTGTAAATCCCACACAACTAAGGAATAATAAGGTATTATTGCTGGTATCAAAAAGTAGTCCCTGTTCTAAGTCAAGCATTGCAAGATCACAGATGAGGGTGTTCGTAGGAATGTAGCACAGGTATTAAGGCAAATAGGTACACCCGAGGCGCTGAAAGCAGTCAATTAAAGTAGAATTAAAACGGAATGTAAACATGCCTCTCATGGTGGAGCAATATAAGCAGTTTATCAGTGCTACAGGTTATAGGCTTCTGCCTGATATTAGCAAGTCTTCACCGACAGATAATCATCTGGAGGGAGTCAGTTGGGATGATGTGGTAGCCTGCGCCAAGTGGGCGGCAAAGCAAGCCTTTAACAAATACAATGAACTCAAGACCTGACAAAAATACAGGCACAGGAAGGTGGTGATTCTGAAATGATGAGCGTAACCCCAAAGTTGCCGCAGACTGACGGACTTCAGCTCAAACTCAAAGATTGCCACTGGTTTTAAAGTAGACTTTCAGACCGCAGCCAGCTATAGGAAAAGGTTAGTATGGAACATGTAACAGACAACATAGACGTTCTAGTGATCGGTGGTGGTACAGCTGGTACGATTGCTGCCGTACAGGCTAGCCGGTTGGGGGAACGGACGGCCTTAGTTGAATCAGGTAGTCAGCTCGGTGGCGTGACCACAACCGGCGGTGTTTCTTTCCCTGGTCTTTTTCATGCCTGGGGCCAGCAGATTGTGGCTGGTATTGGATGGGAGTTGGTTACTAACGCTGTGGCCCTCGACAGCGGCCAGTTGCCAGATTTTTCGGTGCAACCCCCAAGGCATTGGTGGCATCAGATTCGTATCAACGGTCCTGTCTATGCCGCACTTGCCGAAGAAGCTTGTTTACAGTCGGGGGTGCAATTACATTTCTACGAAATACCGACAGAAGTTTCTGAAACGGAAAAAGGCTGGAAAGTAGAGACTGTAGGTAAAAGTATGCGTCGAACTATTATGACCAAGCAGCTGATTGATTGTACTGGCGGTGCCAATATTGTGGGTGTGATCGGTTTGCCCCGTTTACGTGAAGAAGAAACGCAACCCGGGACCCTGATTTTTAAACTAGGTGGATATGATATTGAATCGCTGGATGATGAAATCATTCAAGCACATTTTTTGGCGGCTATTGAAGATAGTCGTTTGCAGCATGGTGATGTAAGCAATCCTCGGGGGCGTTTTATTCATTTTCTTCGAAACGGCGGTGAAAATGCCCAGCATGTCTTTGAGGCTGACGCCTCCACCTCTGACAGGCATACAAAAACCAACATTGCAGGTCGTCAGTCTTTGTTGCGTATCTTGCGTTTTGTGCGTTCTCTGCCGGGGTGTGAAAATGCATGTGTTTTGAAAGCTCAGCCTGAGACAGCGGTGCGCGAGACCTATCGTATTGTTGGTGAAGTGCAAATAACCCACCGAGATTATACCAGCGGACGGATTTTTGATGATGCTATCTCTTACTCTTTTTACCCTATTGATCTCCATGACCATGATGGTGTCAAACCCAAGCCTTTGTCCGAAGGAATCATAGCAACTGTTCCACTCCGGGCGCTTATCCCCAAGGAGAGCCGAAATTTGTTGGTAGCCGGGCGGAGTGTGAGCAGTGATCGGTTGGCTAATTCCGCCTTACGGGTTCAAGCCTCATGCATGGCGATGGGGCAAGCTGCTGGCGCTGCTGCGGCTTTATCTGNACGTTTGGAAACGACGCCGGGNCAAGTTTCAGTTACAGCGTTGCATGAACTGCTTATACAACATGGTGCTATCGTACCAAGTCTTGATATGAAAAAATTNNGGGATAAGGCAATCANGAAAAAATAAATAATGGATAGGANCAGATGAAAAACACATTTAAAAGAATTCACCATTTCATGGCAATAANCACAATNCTGGNAACCTTGCTGATTGNTTGCACGACGGAAGTTGCANGAAAAGCTGATTGGNAAACCNACTNCACTGATCTTCACTTTAACTNCTACTAGCGATAATACTGNTGTTGGACCTCAAACCTTAACGCTAACAGTCAATTGACAGTCCTGTAAGGTTAGTANCCAGTGTCCTTTGCTCGCTCCTGTTTTCCTTGGCAAACCGATGACATCNCGATATGATGGTCGTATCGCTTGGNAAACATCAAAANAACACATGTCATGCATTGTTAAAGGAGATATTNATAAGTGGNANTCGAAATTTCAGAGCAACAAATTTGTCAGTTTAAGACCGATGGTTATCTCGTTTTACCATCAGTCTTCGATCTATCCGAAGTCAAGGCNATGCGAGAAGANGCCAATTTNATCTTGGAATTAATGGTCAATTCNTCCCTTTATCATCAGCGAAAAAGCGGACGGTTNGATATTCGTCAGACTCACACTGGNCAGATTGTGCGAAAAATACAACCGATTAACGACCTGTCGCTCTGCCTAAGTCGTCTCTCTACCGAACAACGTCTATTGGTGCCGTTGGCCCAACTCATGGCTGATCAACCTATATTAATGGAAGAGAAACTAAACTACAAGGAACCGTTACCGATACCGGTTGATATCGAATCGGCAGAGATGGAAGATCGGTTTCCCATTCACAACGACTGGGCCTATTATCAGGCGCAGAACTACCCGCANGAAATTATCTCCTCCGCCGTTAGTATGGATGCGTGTACCNCAGAGAACGGGCCAATTTGTGTTTGGCCTCNGTCGCACCAAAAACATCTCGAACATCAAAGCNTCAGTCTGGGATTGCAGGTCAAAGACGGGTTGATCGACTTCAACACTGGGCAGGAGATTCTATGTGAAGCCGGATCAGTAATGTTCTTTCACTCTGTTTTGGTTCACAATTCCAGATCAAATACCTCGGGTCGACCTCGGCGGTTGATGATATACAGTCATTACCCGGCGCAGTTTAACCTAGAAAACGATGTTCGAAATGGCTCCAGACGGCTGATCGAGTCACCTTATGAAATAGAGTATTTGCGGGCTAAAGCCAGCGGTAGAACCAAAGATCTGTTTTCAGCTCCTATTTTTGGTTGATGAAAATAAAATGGGCGGGTTTTCATTCCCGATTTCTACTAAAAGTTTTAAGCAACTAGGCACTCACTGATACCCCGCAAAAGATAACTCGTGTACGGGGTAATCAGGCGGGTATCAGCATGTGTTTAATAACCCTGTTGGGATTGGTCAGTAGTCACCTGATACTTCGTAGGCAGAATAATCCAATAATTACCCCCACGAGTCACGATAGGCCCACGGCGGTCCCCCCCTTGTGGGGGTATCATACAGCTATTGTCAAACATGGAAATACATCCCGCCATTCAGAGGGGGGTAACCTGAGATAGACAACTCGTCTCTTGTCATTGTATGGTCTGCATTGTCAATCCCTATTACGGTCAGTGAACGTTGTGTCGTCAAGCCGAATGCCGCTCTTTCTAAGCAGGCGTTGGTCGGAAATGGTACCAATCTTATTACCTATACTTTAGGCTTTTGGCAACCATCTCCGGTTATGCGATAATGTCATGCACAACATTTCCATAGACATCTGTCAGCCGAAAATCACGTCCTTGATACCTGTAGGTCAGTTTCTGGTGGTCTAGGCCCATTAGATGAAGAATGGTGGCATGCAGATCGTGGATATGGACCTTGTCCTTGACAGCGTAGTACCCGTATTCATCGGTCTGGCCGTAGCTCACACCAGGCGTCACTCCGCCACCAGCCAAGAACATGGTGTAGCCGTTGGGATTGTGGTCACGACCAGGGTCGCCAGATAGGTCCAACTCGACCGCCGCTGTGCGACCAAACTCTCCTCCCCAGAGCACCAGTGTTTCATCAAGTAGGCCACGCGCCTTTAGATCCTTGATGAGTCCAGCAACAGGCTTGTCAATTTCTCGACAACTTATAGGAAGATCCCTTTGCAGGTTTTCGTGATGATCCCATTTGTTGTTCTCACCGTGGGTTACTTGAACAAACCGAACCCCTTGTTCAATAAAACGCCTAGCCAGAAGACATCTCATGCCAAAGTTGCTGGTTGGCTTATCATCTAGCCCATATAGTTTTCGCGTGGCCTGAGACTCATTCGAAACGTCGAGGACACTAGGTGCTTCGGTCTGCATACGGAAGGCAAGCTCAAACGACTTGATGCGACCTTCCAGTGATTGGTTAGGACCAGCCTGCTCGAGTTGGGACCGTTGCCATTTTTGAAGAAGTTCGAGCTGCTGCCTCTGAAAAGATCTGGAAATCTTTGGATTATCCAGAAACGCGAATTGTGCCTCAGCGACGTTGTCCATCTGGGCGGTACCAAGAGGAGTACCGTGATGCGCCGTGGGAAGAAAGGCCGAGGAATAGTTTTGAGATGCTCCACCCCCAATGTTTGGGCAAATCGTAATGAACGAGGGAAGATTCTGGTTCTCGGTTCCCAATCCATAGGATATCCACGATCCCATACAGGGACGCACAAACTGGTTACTTCCAGTATGCGTTATCAAAGCAGCTGCTCCATGCTCAGGGTTAGTACCATGCATGCCTTTTAGAAAGCAAAGGTCATCGGCGACTGATGCTATCTCCGGCAGCAGTTCCCCAATCCACGCACCCGATTGGCCGTGCTGCTTGACCTTCCAAGGACTCTTCATCAATTTGCCGGTTCTAGCGAAGACAATTCGTGGCTCTGGAATAGGATTCGGCTTGCCATGGTCGCGTTCCAGAAGGGGTTTGTGAAGAAATAGGTCATGCGCAGAAGGACCGCCAAACATGAACAGAAAGATGATCCGCTTCGCTTTGGGAGCGAAGTGTGGCATGCGAGGGGCAAGTGGCTGGCCAATTGCATCCGTTGCATATCCTTGTTCGGTGAGCAGTGAAACCAAAGCCAGGTTTCCAAAACCAGCAGCACAGTTTCTGAGCATTTCTCGGCGGGTCATTGGTATTGTCTCCTCATAGTTCAGATCTCTTGCTTTAATCGATGTAAATAAACTCGCTGGCAGAAACCATAACGTGGGTGAGTTTTGACCAGGCGAATTCGTCTATTGGTACAAGGTCATTTTCGGATGTTTGAGAAGAAGCTTGCTGTCGCATGGCTCTTAGGAAATGCTTGGCATCCGCTATCTCTGTCCTAGTGGGTGGTCGTCCGTAGGCACGAATGAACGCTGTTTCGATGCGACGGTCTTCGCTGTTCAAATCGCCTTTCAGTAACTCCCGCGCGAACCTTTCAGCTTGCTCTATCACAAAAGAGCTATTCATCATTAGCAATGCCTGCGTAGCTATAACTGTGCTGGACCGATTATCAATCGGCGCCGATGCATTCGCATAGTCAAGCACTGAAAACATGGGAAATAAGGCATTGCGGATCACGGGCAGGTACACAGATCTTCGCGGCGCGATGTAGAGTTCATCCTTAAGGCGAAACCAAGTTGCTCCTTCGTTGAACACGAAACGATCTCGGTCTCCCCGCCCAGGTTTGTATTGGTTGACCCTGCCACCCATTGTCAAATCCAAATTCCCACCGAGGGCTAGTAGGGCGTCACGGATTGGCTCGACTTCCAGCCTTCGCTGATTCATACGCCAGAGCATTTTGTTATCCGTGTCTTTCTCTGCGTTGCCGGCATGGTGTTCTGTGCTCAACTGGTAGGTGTTGGAGAGGACAATTTCCCTATTCAGTGTCTTCACGGACCAACCTAACTCGATAAAACGAGTTGCAAGATAATCAAGCAAAATCGGGTGACTCGGTTCGCTACCGCGTGTCCCGAAATTGTTTGGTGTATCAACGAGCCCAGTACCAAAATGCCATTGCCAAATACGGTTCACCATGACACGTGCAGTGAGTGGATGGTTCGCATCGGTGAGCCAACGTGCCAGTTCCAATCGCCCGCTTTGATTTTCCGGAAGGCGTGGTGGTTTGACAAGATGATCCGTTACCCGTAGGAATCCGCGTGGTGTAGGTGTGTCAACTTTTTCCAGATGGCTACCGCGAAGATGAACTGGAAGGTCCACAATCTCTTCCGCTTCCCTGATTGCTACTGCCCAGGAAGGTTGAGTTGGAGTGTGATCCTTAAGATTTTCAATGTTCTTTCGCAGTTTTGCAATGCGGGATCTTGTGTCTTCGCTGTACCGTTGTTCCTCCGCCTTCTGAGTGAGGATAAATGGACTATCGTCGCGAGTGAGAAGTAGTCTTGATATTCCCTCAAGGCGCACTTTGTCCACGAAATTCTGTATCCGCTCTTCATGTTTCTTAGGAAGTTTCTCGATGCGCTGAGATGCCTGCTCAAGAAAATCGTGGGCCTGCCGGCGGAGTTCCATGGATTCTCTCGCTTTTCCGTCGATGAGTTTTTCCTGTGCATCCTGTTGTGCCCTGATCGCTTCCTGCAGGTGATCCCTCACCGCTTTCAGATTCTTAAGCACACCACTACCAGACAATGCCCCTAACCGAGTCTCAATGTAGTCCAGTTTTGTGGAAATCGCTCGGCTTTGCCGGGTGAGCTTTGTCTGTTCTTTCAGGTAATCACTTAGTTTAGTATTCTCTGGAATCTCAGTGTTCTTTTCTTGGGCGATGCGTTGAGTGTCGAGCTCTCCACGCAATAAATAGAAGTCGAGGTGTGCCTTTAGCAATTCATCCAACGTTACGAAGAGTTCCTGATACCGTGCGGCCAGTTCATCTAGTGAGGCCGGAGGATCCTCGAGTATCCTCAGCGTGTAAGCAGAAACACTTCCTGGATCTTCCTTCGCCCGCTCGTGCAGAGATTGCGAAAGCTGATTCAATTTGGCCGGCGAATCTACATCCTTTGCATGAAATGCATCCGAAAAAACATTCCAGACTATGAAGATCGGCGCTTCGAAGCGGTCCGACGACAACCAGTCGGAAAGACGTCGAACGATGTCTGGGTCAAGCACTGAGGGATCGACTTGCTTGTGCCTCGAGCTTATATTTTCTGAAGCGCGTTTTCTTTGATCTGCAGCCAGCAGATACCGCGCCACGCTACTAATTCGCTGGAGGCGAAGCTGATCGTTGGCATCGACGATGATATCACTCAACTCGTTCTCCACAAGCGTGATCACTTTCTGAGCTTTCTCAAACGCTTCCAATTTGGACTGGGTTGCTAGAGGTCGCTGAACCATGAAGTGACCGCGTTCGTCATTTTCGTCCATGGTGACTGAACTCTTCAGGATCCCGGCCAAGGCATAATAATCGGTGGTTGGAATAGGATCAAATTTGTGGTCATGACACCTTGCACAGCCAATATTTTGGCCGATGAACGCCAGGCCCATCACATCTAACTGTTCGTCGATAATATTGAGGGCCTTCTCTTCCTGATCCTTAAGATCCAGTACCTTCGAGCCAAGCATCCAGAACCCTGTGCCCGTTAAAGCGTCAAATCTCGCAGCATCATCCGTCAGATCGGGTAGCAGGTCGCCAGCAATTTGTTCTCTCACAAACTGATCATAGGGTTTGTCTTGGTCGAATGATTTGATGACATAGTCCCGGTATCGGAAGGCATTGGGATAACCAATGTTGTCATCACCCCCATTTGAATCTGCATAGCGAACAACATCCAGCCAATGACGACCCCATCGCTCACCATAGCGGTCTGAGTCGAGCAATCGATCAACAACCTTTCCATATGCTTGTGGGGACTTATCTGCTAAGAAGTCATCGATTTCTTCCTCTGTTGGCGGTAGCCCGATCAGATTGTAGGTAAGTCGACGAATGAGTTTGCTTTTAGTCACTGGCGCTACCTGTTTAAGACCGTGCTCTTCCAGCTTGGACAAGATGAAGCGATCAATCGGTGACCTAACCCACCCGCTATCATTAACCTCTGGCAACTCTGGCTTTTGCAATGACTGATACGCCCAGTGCTTGCGACCTTGGCTGAAATCGTATTCCCTATTTGCTTGAGCTAATCCCTTCGTTTCATAGTCCGTATCGTTCCGAGGATCAAAGGCATCCTGTTCTACCCAACGCTCAAAGTCACGAATCACTTCACGAGGCAGTTTGTCTTCCGGCATTTGAAGGTCCGGGTTGGAATGACGAATAGCCAGAATCAAGAGACTCTTGTCTGGCTTGCCAAGAACGATGACGGGGCCGGACTGTCCACCTTTGCGTATACCATGCGTTGTCGTTAGAATGAGTTCTTTCTCGACCTTGTCTGGGTCGTTCCCATGACACTGGTAGCAATGTTTCGCAAGGATGGGTCGAATCTTGGTTTCAAAGAACTTAACCTTGTCCTCGCTGAGCTGCGCCGTTGCCAGAGACGACCACGCCTCCAAAAATCCACATGCAATCAGGAGTATCCAATAGCTGTGCTTCTTTGGAAAGAGATTCTTCATCATTGTAACCTGATTAATTCTGTGGAGGATCTTGACATGGTAATAGTCCTGATCGCCTCTTACATTTTGGAGCCAGTTACTTTAGGAATGTCAGCCGATTGTTTTTTTGCGGCGACATCACTATGTTAACATCTTTAATTTAATGTATTAGTATTATACTCGCAAGAAAAATATTAGGAATTGATATCAGAAAGACAGCGCTGCACACGCTAATCAGAAAGATCGAAGTCGATGAGGACGGTCAGTTGGACTTTGATTTCTACCTAGCTTCCGACGTTCTCGCTAGTATGCCCACGGCGGTCCAAACCCCGGTAACTTCATCTTACTCCTATACTTCAACTTGGCAATACTTTCCAGCTAGAATCTAAAACCAACGCTGCACAACCCATCCATGCTGGTCTGAACTAGACTTCAGGCTGGTGTGGGTGGGTTTATTTTGACCTGTATTGCAAACTAACCCACCGCTTTACCCCGATACG
>PACG01000037.1 GCA_002699335.1 Candidatus Poribacteria bacterium | reverse complement strand
CAAAAACGGACAAATTTCTCGCGCTATGGGACTCTATGATATCGTCCACCCACCGATGCCGATGATGCAGGTAACACTTTATGGGACAAAAGGCACTGTGGTCTCAGATTTTACTGATAATGAAGGAGGGAAGATCAAAGTTGTTTTTGATAAGATGGCGGCTAAACATCCGTTAGAAATGACTTGTCCTCCAGAAACCGACACCAGTGTATATGGACATGGTCAAACAGTTATCCGTTATATGCAGCATTTCCAACAGTGTCTTGATCAAGATCTAGAACCCTCGCCTAATGTGGTTGATGGCGCTAAATCGATTGCTGTTGGTGCCGCTGCTTGGGAATCAATTCTCACAGGGAAATCTGTAAAAGTATTCAATGATTTTTAAAACTAATAATTCATACATAATGGAAGAAAAACATGCAATTGAGAATGATTCGGACTAACCTGCTCAATTTACCGGAGATCAAAATGCCACCTGGCTATCGATTGCGAACCTATCAAGAAAATGATAACTGGCATTGGGCCAACATCATTAACTCTTCATTTGGAGGCGACCGGACTGACGCTGACACACGCGAGCAAATCGTTGATCGGCCAGAATTTGAGTCAACAGGCTTATTCTTTAGCACTTATCAAGATCAACCGGTTGGAACCGCTTGCGCTTGGAAATGGAACGGCGCTGATGAGAAAGAGGTGGGACAGCTTCACATGGTTGGTGTTATGCCCGAACACTCCGGTTATCGGTTAGGAAAGTGGGTTTCTCTTGCTGTTCTATATTATCATCGACAGCAAGGTTTCAAGTGTGCAGTGTTAGGCACAGACGATTTTCGACTTCCAGCCATAAAAACTTATTTGAACCTGGATTTTATGCCGATTTATGTTGAGGATGATCAACCTGAACGTTGGCAAGTCATTTTTGAAAAATTAAAATTACCTTTCATTTCTGATTCAGTTGATCAGGTTCGAACCGCACTGAGTGAAAATATTATAACCAAAATTTATCAATAGTTTTTCTAAGGAAATGGAAATGAGAAAGCTGGGAGTTGGTTTTGCTGGCAGTGATGTCCATATTGGTGGGTATGTTGAATCCTTTCTAGTCAACGAAAAAGCAGTGCTTATTGGTGCCTGCGACAAAAGTCAAGAGTCAGCAAAAAACATATCAGATCAAGGAAGCATGGAGTATTTTACTACCGACTATAAAAGATTGCTTGAGGATGAATCTGTAGATATTATTGTGGTCTGCAGCCCAGATCACTCGCATGCGGAACATGCTATTGCTGCCCTGAGAGCGGGCAAACATGTACTATGTGAAAAACCTATGACGACTAGTTTACAGAGTTGTCGGGATATTGTACAAGCAGTGGATGAAACAGGGTTAACATTCATGGTCAGTCAGTTTATGAGGTTCGAATCTGTATACAGATCGATTAAGAAAATTTATGATCAGGGTGAAATAGGCCGTGCTTTCTTTGTAGAAGGCAGTTATATTCATGATATGCGTNCATATTACACACCAAGAACATGGCGTTCCGATCCTGAAAACCCTCAAAACATCCTCATCGGTGGAGGGTGCCATCCTTTGGATCTACTAAGATGGGCTGTAGGCTCAGATATTGAAGAGGTCCATGCCTACTCTAACGGATACGCAGCCACGGATTTNCCATTGGATGATTGCTATATCTATTCCTGTAAATTTCAGAATGGTTGTATTGGGAAAGTACTTGTAACCAGTGGATGCAAAGGGCATGGTATGGGAGAAGGATTTCTGTCAATCTATGGCACAGAAGGAACGATTTGGCAGAATAAATTGTATACAGCCCAAGGTGGAGTTGAGGAGATTCAATTTGAGAAACAGGACTCAATTCGACTGGTAAGCNCACACTTTATTGAATGTGTTCTTGGTGGTCAAAGACCGATGATAGACGTTCGTGAAGGAGCAAAAACTGTTGCGGCCCTTGTAGCAGGAGTAGAGTCCGCTGAATCAGGTAAACCAGTAAAGGTCTTTAATGAATTTTGATCGGTCAATTTTTGATGATTTGAGGAAAACCAGCTATATGAACAAAACAAAGAATAAGGATATTCTCCAAGAATCATCTTTGGTCAAAGCCAATACTAAACATGAAGAGTTGATCAAATCTGCACAAAACCCACATCATTTAACCATTAGTATTAATAGGTTCAAAAAAACTTTCAAAGATGACATCAGCCTGAGTGAATACCAAGGTTCCCAAAAAGCTCGCCTATGGAAATTACTCAAGGAGAACCTCTCGCTTATTGTAATATGTGCAGTTGTGTTTCTTTTACTTCTATTTTTCATTTATTCTCCAATAACTATGCAAAGGTTTCGCCTCTTTTAGAACTGTATTTTGGCTTTTGGTGGGACCTTTCCCCTTTTAAGATTNCTTTACTNATAATTGGGGAATGCTTGCCCCAAAACGATATTGCACAATGTGTCAATATGTTATTGAGATACATATAAACTCCTAAAAACAAGTTTTTTTGAAGGTTGAAAAATTATGCCTATATTCTGTATGGTGAGGTTTCCAAACAGACCGAAACCAANAAAATCATCTGAGAATTTAGATCTTTATATTTGTAACTCAAAGTTACTGAAACAAATTTTGGGGTTATTAGTATGTTGAAGATATCGCAGATTGAACAATATNATCAGGAAGGATATTTGCTTGCCTCTGGTTTAATTCCAGATATGACATCTAAAAAAGCAGAGGAAACACTTTGGTCACTATTGAACATGCTGCCTGATCAACCTCAGTCATGGAAAACTATACCAGCTTACGCCAAGGTTGAGTCTCATCGGAATCTGATTGATATAACTACAGCAGTCCCAGATCTTATGGCTTGTTGCACTCCCGAATTCATGCAANNTACTGCTCAACTTCTAAATGAACCTTCCATTGAAACACACCGCCCCAACGGGATTAATACCATCAACGTTTTTCCAACGGCAGAATGGTCCTGTGGAAGAGCNCATATCGATGGTATTGAGTTGGGTGGTAAGAAACATCGTCGAACTTTTCCTGGCCCATTGCGGATGGTAGTGCTCTCCTTTCTGAGTGATATCGAGTCAAAAGGTGGTGGTACAATGGTTTGGCCGAAGTCACACCAACGAATTCGAGCTCTAGCTGAATCTAATATACAAAAATATGAATACCTGCTNGATTTACATAATGAGGTCCATTCGTTAGATTTAGGTCAACCTATCGAACTGATGCCTAAACGTGGAGATGTATTGTTCTTTCAGCACCTATTTGCTCATGCTGGCACAGCAAATATTCGCCAAACTCCAAGACTCGCTTTTCGGTATCTGTGTACTTGTCGAGCCTGCGAAAAATGGAAACACTCTCTAGATTGGAATTTGTGGACACCATAGTAAACATAACTATGAACCTTAAACTTAGATTTCCACCTTAATTGATTATTATTTCTATAACTCAAGTTAAACATTATACACATCAATGTAAAATTTAAAAGTATCTTAGAATCGTGTTATAGTATTTGTCAGAAAAGACACAGATGGATTAACCAATAAACATAAAAAGCTATTAAAACCAGGAAAACAACCTANTTGCAAAAGTACATTTGGAGGAGAAAACATGGTTAAGTGTGCGCTTATCAGTGGTCGAGGAATGGGGATGATGCATGGAGGCAATTTCCATAATCATGCTGAGGCTGAGGTAGTCGCTGTTTGCGATATGGACCCTGAACTCAGGGAAAAAGCTGAGGCTGAATTTCAAGTACAAGGGTATGAAAGCATTGATGAATTGCTGGCAAATTGTGACGTGGACTTAGTCTTGCTCATCGTCAACGAAACCCGCCGTATTCCACCTNTACGTCAACTCCTAGCTGCTGGACAAAATGTTTTTACTGAAAAACCTCTCTGTGGTTTAGAAGGTCAATTCCGCTTACGCGAATCGGATGTGGAAATTGCAGCACCAGCAATCTTGGAATGGCGCAATTCAGGACTGAAATTTGGAATCGATTTCAACTATCGATTTATGCACCATTTCCGGAAACTTCATGATGATGTCGCTGAAGGCCGGTTAGGCGAAATCCAAATGGTGCGAGCACGAGCACATTTTAACTGTTGGTCTCATGTGATTGATCAGATCCTTTGGACCATGGGGCGGCCTGAATGGGTAAGTGTGGTGGGCGATCCTAATCAAAATGGAGGCTGGCAACGTATGATTCACATGGAATGGGCCAATGGTACTATTGGGACATTGGATGGGACTAACACATGGGGAATGGAACACCCACTTGGTATAATGGTTGTAGGAGACAATTATTATGCTGAATCATGGGGATTGGAGGGGCGATACCGCCGATGCAAATCCAACAATTCTGAAGCCGAAGAACAATGGGAAGCTGAAGAAGGTAAACCAGAAATGTCACAATCTTTTGTCCGCATGGCAGATGGTGTTATACAATCAATGCTCAAAGATCAACCATTTCCAGCCGATGGAGATGCGGCTTGGAACGAGTTGGTGTTCGAAGCTGCAGTGCATCGCTCGGCGAGGAACAGTGGTGAACGTGTGTGGCTAAATGATGTGGAAACCGCAGCTACTTCGAATACCTAACACAGATTCAGCAAAATTAATACCAATCAATAGCCAAATCCGTTGGGGAAACAGATATGACCTTTCCTAAACAAGATATTCCTCAAACTGAGATCCAGGGATTCGACGAAACCGATTCAACCAGTCGCCAGGATAAAACCTGGCAACCTGTGTCGGATCGTAAAATTCGCGTTGGCATTGCCGGGTATGGTGTCTGCCATTTCGGTGCTTCGTTTGGATTCCAGCACCACCCCAATGTGGAAGTTGCCGCCGTCTGCGATATTTCTCCTGAGCGTTGTGCCGAACTGGCAGCTGCCTGCGCCTGTCAAAAAACCTATCTATCCCTAGAAGAGATGGTCAAGGATCAGTCGTTGGAAGCTATATTTCTAGGTACGGACGCCCCCAATCATGCGCGTCATGCCATTCTCTGCCTGAATCACGGTAAGCACGTTGCTTGCGCGGTGCCAGCGGTTTTCGGATCATTGGAGGATGCCGACCAACTCTATGAAACTGTCAAAACGACTGGGTTGGAATACATGATGTTTGAGACGTCCACCTACCATTCCGCCTGCTACGCCATGCGGACGGCCTATGAAGCGGGTGCTTTTGGCAAAATCATCTATTCGGAAGGGCAATATTATCACTATTTCCCCATACCCTTAGCCTCCCATGGGGAGTGGCGAACAGGACTTCCGCCGATGTGGTATCCAACGCACTCAACTGCCTATTATGTGGCGGTGACGGGGAAAAGTTTCATCAAAGTCTCCTGTCAAGGATTTAAGGGCCAGATACCACAGTTTCAGCCTGATGCCAACCGTTATCGAAACCCTTTCGACAGCGAGGTTGCTCTGTTCCAAACTTCTGAAGGCGGGTCGTCGCGCATGAGTGTTTGTTGGGGTATGCGTGGTTCCGGTGGAGAAACCGGTTTGGTACATGGCGAACTTGGGTATATGCACAGCACTTCATTTCACCCGGCGGAAGATCAGGCCAAACTTCCTGATTTGTCCAAACCCCAACTTCCACCTGGTATGGAAGATGGGGGACACGGTGGTTCGCACGGTTATTTAACCAATGAGTTCGTCACCGCTCTCTTGGAGAACCGGTCGCCACTGATCAATATTGCTTGGTCTTTAAACATGACCGTACCAGGCATCATCGCCCACCAGTCAGCACTGAACGACGGTGAACTCCTTAAAGTACCACAATATACTTGGCCCGTCTGATGCCCTTCCCTGTTGCTAAACCTAGCTCTGCCATCAAGACAGGTGAATACGTATCTTCAAAACAGCATGACACCGTACTTCACCCCTTCATCCAGAACACCATAACCTGGGAGAGAACGAATTTAGTATCTAGCCAACTCGTCTATTGTTGCTGGTTAGCAAAAACAATTGTCCGTGCTAACTGAAGTTCCACCAGAGATTGGAACACCAGAACTTCTGGTCCGGCCAATGCCTGATTTGATGTGACACTGCACTAGTTAAAGCTAAAGAGACGGTTCTACGCAGGTTGGTGAAACTAACTCTATGATCTGTCTAAAGAGCTGCTAGAAACAAGACTTTAACCTAAGTATTACTTAAATGGAATTTATCTATGCTAACTGATGCGCAACTCTATCATTTCGCCGTCCACGGTTGGGTTCTTCAGGAAAATATTTTTAGTTCAGAAGAAATCGATACTTTCAGAAACGCCCTGGATAGACTTTACGAATCCAAAGTCTCAACTATGGTTCATCAAGACACCACCGATATCAAGAACATCGACAACATGGTGAATTACGACCAGATATTTCGTGACTGGATTATGAATCCAAAGATTCTGCCAGTTTTGAAGCAACTTTTAGGAACACCACCTCGCTTTGAATGTTGTCATGCTATGATCAAGTGTCCGCATCCGGATCGAGAAACAAAGTGGTCCCAGCTCTCTGATCCCTCGGAGATGGGTTGGCATCGTGGAATACGCCCGAAATATGGCATAGTTGCGGCCAATAATCATACCTACATTAATACGACATTTCTTAACAATGCTACTTACTTGACAGATGTCGGGCCTGAAGACGGAGGAACCATGATTTTGGATGGTTCTCATCAAATTGAAGCCCAATATTGGCGGGAGNTTTTCGATCCTTCGATGNTTGTTCAGATAAAAGCTANAGCCGGATCAGTATTGCATTTCACAGAAGCCTTGATCCATACTGGCGTGCCAATCCTCTCCGAACGGACTCGGTATACCATGTTCTACGGTTTCACCCCACCATGGATGCAATGCTGGCCCGGATGTAACCCCACACAGGAAATCATTAACAGTAGTCAAGGTGAACTGAAGGAAATCCTAGGAGCNCGCACCGGATATATGGGACAATACCAACCAGAGTAAATCCGACGATTCTCAGGCAACCATAGAGATGAGATTTGGACCACGCTTCTACTTTTTCTTCTAACACAACCTCTCCTTAGATGACATTCACCTCAATTTTGAAGGCGTGTGATCAAGTCAAGATCTCTTTGACGATTTCCCCATAGACATCAGCTAAGTGGTAACAACGAACCTTGAAACTTAAAGGTTCGTTGTTCATGATCAATACCAAGTAGGCGAAGCAAGGCAGCTTGAAAATCATCTACATGAACTGGATTCTCGGCGATATTGTAGCTGAAATCGCCTATCTCTCCATAGAAGAATCCAGGTTTAACCCCACGAGTCATCCAAATGCTAAAACACCGAGGATAATGATCTCGTTCATAGCTGNTTTCGATCAGCCTTCCTGAAGTAGGTGCAACTAAACTCTCCGCCCCAGACGACCAACGTGTCGTCTAGTAGCCCTCGTTGCTCCAAATCCATAACTAAGGTGTCTGAAGCACGGTCAGTTTCCTCACATCAAAGCGAATCCTCTATCACGACTTCTTGATAATTCATTTCTTGCCACTGCTCTCCTATGACCTCCAATTACGATCAATGAACCTTCCCTTTTTAACTTTGATACATTAATTATGTTAAAATACGAGTGCGAATTCAGTGATTTGGCGCTCATTGGGCCCATTATATATCGGGGCAATCAAAATATCAGAAATTGGCAATAAGACAGAAAAGATAAAAGTCTGGACTCGATTTAGCCCTAGAGTTTGAATCTAGCCAGAACATAAGCTAATAATTGAAGGAAAGATAAATGGAATTTATACCTGCAAGACTCACTTTCGCTTGCTTTTCAATAGCAAGTTATATTCAAATCAGTGCTTTGTTTAATTTGGTTAATCTGGCTTGGAGGATAAGATGAAACCAGAAGTTGCGCTAGAAACTCGAGAACAGATGTTGCGCGACGGGTATTGTGTGATCCCAGATATTCTGAGCCAAGATTTTTTGCAGGAACTTCGTCAAGAATCGGACCATTTAAATGATACCATGGAGCATCATCCCGATACTAAGTACCAAGGTACACACCTTGGTATCCGTTATGAAGATAACGAAGTGATGTGCAGACTAGCGGAATGGAAACCTGCGAGACANGCCTTGGNAGAGATTGGGTTTGGAGATTTTATCCACCTTGGAAGCCTGATAATATTAACCAAAGAACCGTTTGCACCGGCCCTCTATTGGCACCAAGACTGGATGCGGTGGGAAGACCCTCTCAGTTGCACTCCTTGGCCGCAAACGATTTTCCTCTCCTACTACCTTGAGGATACCACCATTGAAAATGGCTGTTTCAAGATAATCCCTGGCACACATTTGAAACGTATTCCATTGCATGATCAACTGGTTACAGCTCATGAACAAGGAGCTAGATTTATCGAAGAAGACCACCCTATTATGTTCAGCGATCATCCAGATCAGGTGGACTTACTGACCAAAGCCGGTTCCTTGGTGTTNGGAGATGCCCGGGTCTTACACGCGGCACGAAAGAATCAGACTGCAGAGCGCAGGAATTTGTTGCTATTATGGCATAACCGCCCGGAAACAATCCCTGATTATTGGGAAACAGAGATTCCTCAGGTGGTTGCAGAACGTAATCCTGAAACGTCTTATTCGGGGTCTCGAATTCCAAGCCAATATCTGCAAGCCGAAATTGGCGACTAGGATCGCACAAAATGAAAACGGAGGAGCCAGGCCTTGCCATTGACTGAGAGGTCTTCGGTTTTATGACGATTTTTGGGTTTATGCTAGGTTTTGNTTCGTTGAATGTTTTTTAAAGTTGTTTTTGATTAGGCAAAAACTGTGAGATTATGATTCCTTAACAAACATGGAGTTAGCTCTGTTTGTGGTCACGTCGGACATACTTTCTCTTATCCTCACAAAGTTAAACAGTAAAATAAAAAGNAAACCAGAGGTTTTAANAATAGTTTTGCGCGAGATGAAAACGCTAGAAACTTGGAATCCTTATCGAGGGTAACACTAGACCTCTTACAAAAGTTAGGATTTGAGGTTGAGTTCAAGATGGAGATGACCATAATCAAACTAAATCAGAGTGAAAAATGTCGTCGAATAACACTGGCACAGAATAGCAAAGACCTTTAGTTTNCCAATCACACAATATAAATACGGTCTCGGGCTAAATACCGATTAGTTACTTTCTCTTGTCAGCTTAGGNGCTGATGTTTGGATTTATTCTTTCGGCAGCCATCTCTTGGAATGCAAATCAGCTAAGCCATGATAGCCGAAATTGGCTAGACAACTAATCTGGTCGCTGACTACGGTTTGGTTATCCTCCCATAATTTGTAAGCTTTGTTGATTGATCACTAGTTGGGCTTGTTGTGCATACCTTCTTTCTTGCCATTGTAATGCCGGCGCTATGTTCTTAGGTCGTTCAATTGGTTGCTCGGTGACATCCACTATAATCTCTTTGGATGTTGGTTTGGCTATGAAAACAACTCTCTTTACTACTCTCTATGTCTGCGGTCTAATGGTATAATTAGGTTTTATATTCATTTCGCAATAAATTTATGGGAAGAATCTATGGCACGGCATATCACGGGAGAGTTTGAGCAGAATCCCTGCCTTCGTGTCTGACAGCTTGTGAGTCCTTGTTAAAAAGTTTTTATTTAACGACGAAGAAAGCCAACCCTCAAGTAAAAGACAGGCCAAACCCGTGAAGAAAATTAACTATGCACNAGACAAGCAGCGACAGTATTGTCACGGATGAACTGACATTAAACTACCATCTAATGCATCCTGGTAATAAAAGTGGACCTGGAGATCCCAACGTGGCCTTCTATCTGGATGGAGTCTATCATCTTCATTACATTTTGTGTCACCCGTGGCAGGGCCAACACTCGTTTGCATTCGTTCACGTCACTAGCCCAGACATGCTACATTGGACTTGGCAAACAACAAAATTACAGCCTTCCTTCACCAACCATGGTACGTACAGCGGCACCGGTTTTATTACCAAAGAGGGACAACCTGCCGCTATTTATCACGGCACTTCTGGTCGAAACCAAATCGCCATTGCCAAGGATAATCATCTAAATTGGGAAAAACCTTATCCAGTAGAACCCAAAACAGCGGAGGGACAAGATGTTGACATAACCCACTGGGATCCAGACTGCTTTCTCATTGGTGACACCTACTACGCCATATCTGGTGGACAAAACCCGCCTCTCATCAAGTCTAAGGACCTGACCAGCTGGACTTTTGTCGGTAACTTTCTGAAGTACGAACTACCAGACGTCGCTATTGGCGAAGACATATCTTGCCCTAATTTTTTTCCACTGAACGGTAAGTATATGCTACTTTGTATCAGCCATCAATTTGGTTGTCGCTACTACCTCGGTAACTGGGATACGAAGGCCGAACAGTTTGTACCTGAAACACATGGACGCATGAATTGGAAGCGCCCAGAACAGTGCATCTATGATCTTGACTGCCGCGACTTTTTTGCGCCGGAGAGCCTGTTGACACCAGACGGGCGACGGGTTATGTGGGCTTGGCTAGTTACACTTGACGAAGCAATTAGACAAAGAACAGTTCAGTGTCTACCTCGTGAATTAAGCCTGAGCGAAGATGGTGGCCTCCGCTTTCGACCGTTGCGTGAACTGGAATCTCTCCGCCATACTGCTGTTACCTTGAAAGATTTAGGGATCACATCACCCAAGTGGGAAAATGGCAAAATGATCACCCCACTTCTAACTAAACTCAACTATGACGCCTTCGAGGTGCGGATTACCATCGATAGAACGGAGGCCTGGCGAAAACGGTTTGGGTTTCAACTATTTGCTGACGAGAACCATGTAGGTTTACCCATTATGATTTGTCCAGAGACAGCAACCCTTCAAGTGGGTGATACTGAAGCACCATTTGCCGTTACTGATCTACCGGAGAAGGAAGACCTAGAGTTGCGTATCTTCATTGATAAGTATCTAGTAGAAGTCTTTGCCAATAACCGTCAAGCTGTCGTTGCCGCTCACATGGATTATCAGTCAGCCAAAGGTCTTCATGGCTATACCTTCGGTGGTACCATGACGATAAAACAAATCGAAATCTGGCGTCTCAATCCTACCAACCAAGGATTCTTTGACGCTAAACAGAATCGCGTTTGGGAACCTGACGAGGAATAATTTGAGAGGAAAAACCAAATCTGGCTTTCCAGGCAAATCCTTTACATGAAGTCTAAACCTAAAACCCATTCTATGAAGAACTGAACGAGCGGTCCTTTCCGGCAATGGGTTTTTTGACGGGATTCTACTCATCACCCAGCTACGGTGGTTTTTTGAAATATTATCCATCAGTGTCTTTAATATTTTTTGACCTTAGGAAGACTGCTACTAACTGGTCTAAGTCGATTACT
>PACG01000036.1 GCA_002699335.1 Candidatus Poribacteria bacterium | reverse complement strand
TTGATAGCAGCAAACGCGAGAAGTGCTGAAATTTCAGCGATAATGTCAGACTTTTTTTGTTGGTACGTGCCGAATTCGGTCGAGCCACTAACGTCGACTAGCAGTATCATAATTAGTTCTCGTTCTTCAACGAATTTCTTGACAAATGGGTGTCCCATTTTAGCTGTTACGTTCCAATCTATGGTTCGTACTTCGTCGCCATGTTGATATTCACGAACTTCATCGAATTCCATACCTCTGCCTTTAAATGCACTTTCGTACTCACCGGCAAAGATGTTAGTCACTAAACGGTTTGTTGATATTTCAATCCGCCGTATTTTTTTTATAATATCCTTTGTGTTCATTATAGTCTTTTTGCAATTTATGTCGCTCTGAAAATGTAATTATAGAACTGTACTTGAGTTCAGGTGAAAAATATAGATGAATTAAAATCAAGAAATCAGCGTTGACCATTTAGGCCATAGATTTTCGCCAGATTACCGCCAAAAATTAGTGTTTCAGCCTCTTTTCCCAATTCCAGGCGTTGGATTGCATTAACTACTTGAATCGGTCGATATTCAGGGGTGTTTGACCCGAAAACGATTTGCTCGGGCCCCAGTTCCTCGATCGCTTTCCTAATCTCAATGGGAACAACCTGGTCTGGATTGGTTCCCCAGCGTTGATGAAAGCGAAGGATAGTTGTTCCCAAATATATGTTCTTATTGGTTCTTGCAGCTTCGATTCCAGCGTCCAGGTCATCAGGAAACCCCATATGATCCATAATTACTGGTGTTTCAGGAATCCATCTAGCTACGTTGCCGATTCGTGTAGGATGACAATTTTCTGGCCCCGAATGGATAGAAACGATGAGTCCGTTATCTCGTGCCGCCTCNACNACAGGTCTAACTATTTCGTCATCCACGTTGTAACCGTAAACAGCGGGCATTAATTTAATTCCTTTCATTTGCCATNTGTTAGCTGCCTGATGTATTTGTGAGACAGGGTNNNCTTCGGTTGGNTGTATGAGAGCGCAACCAAGGGCTCGAGGATNACCTTTTATNGCCTCNGCTAGTTCTGCNTTGGGTGGCTCCGGTTGTGTATTAGGCATTATAACAGCAACGTCCATGNCTGCCTCATCCTCAAGATCTAGTAATCCTTNTANGTCCAATTCCCCATTTTTATCGCGAAATGAATCATTCAAATAGGTTTCAAAGTCACCTCTCATNACAGCTCTCCTTTCAAANAAATCATGTTGTTTAATATAATTTTATATCAAAGNTCCTTANNGTNTTTCGTTATNTTATTTTTAATCATTTANTTTCAATAGTTCAAATGNTTTTTAATTAGAATTTAGTTAAAATAAAGAACAGATTTTCTTATATGGAGATGTTATAATTGNGTTTATGNAAGTAATCTTGAAAANATACATGCTNGGAGTTTCAGTTGAATCCAAGCAAAGCAAAGAGCGNTTCCGTTATGTCTTTGATNCTCAACGGCATATATCGANCTCATTAAATAGNNTAACAGATAATGTCTAATTNCTACTATANNATATTTTGCTTCTTACNGTTCTTTTTGTTGTNATTGTCAGTCACTATTTGTACGTTTGCACAACAGTCAAAGCCTTTTTCGNTCCCGACTACAACCTNTTCAACCGCGCCAACTTGAAGTGCCTGACCTGGTGANGGNGCGCCACTTCGGGGAAGTGGTATAAATAGCAAGTGGTCGGTTTCTGGGCGTTTTGTGGATACAGAATTGGAACGGCCTCGCTGGCGTTTTACCTTAAATTGCCGGATCCATCAAAGATTGCAGTTTGGTCTAGAATATAATCCTGTTGCCAAGGAAGTTGGTCCCCTTTTAAGCTTGTTTTTGATGACTGAAGGAGAAAGTGGATGGAGACCCGCCCTGTTTTTAGGTACTAGTTCCGACCGCATTGGATCACCTGCAGGCAAGCAAGCTTACTTTGTCACCGTTAGCAAAGGCCTGCCCAAGTTGCCGATTTCAGCTTATGCTACACTCAATTATTCTGAATGGAACAAAGAATTAGGTGTGACAAGCGTGAATATTCCGTTTGGTATTACGGTTAATTTTGGTCAATATCTGTCGATTCGTCCGATGTATGACGGCGATCGATCTCATTTGATGTTGAATTATTTTGCAGATCACTATGGTGTCAGCCTGATGTATATTTGGTTGGAGAGAGGCGGCGTTTCGACCTCAGTTCAATTTTAATTGGGTTTCAGACCCTATCTGGCTTTGTTACCTAAAAAGACCCGCTCAAAACTGGACCGCTGCACGGCTATTGCAACCCATTTGATAGTGATTTGTGTACAGTGAATTTAGAAGACATTTGCCATCTGAGTAGAGAGTGTGCGAAATCTAGCAATTGAGATCTAAGTTAATAAAAATGCCGATTTGTTCCTTGAAAATGAAGATTACATAAAAACAGATTGGATTTGGTCAGAACGCTAATGTGGTCTGATTCTAACCTTGTTGGTTATTGTAGAGCCTAGGGTGGTAGAAGGTCAAATTGATGCGTTTTTTTGGTGGTTCTGGTGTTGATTGTTCTCGTTCGCGTGGCGGTGATTCCTGTCACTCGGGTTTCGATTTGAGGCGATCCTCTGTGAAATTCAGATTGCTGAAGCAGATTGGTATGGATGACTTGGTTTTGTCGTGATGTTTTAGAGGGAAGTTCGATCCGTCGCTTCTCCTCAATGACGGAGTCACACGATCGTTTCAATCACGGAAGGATAAAAAATGAAACACAAATTATTTAGTTTGTTTTTGCTGATTGTGATTTTTACGGTTGGATTTTGTGTGATTGGTTTTGTGGAAGATCAGAACGCCATTAATCCAACTCAAACTGAAAATCAACAGGTAGCTATGGAAGAGAGTGTCGTGACGAAAGTTTTTCTCCCAATTGCACTTGCTGTCATTATGCTTGGTATGGGATTGAGTTTGACGACCGATGATTTCAAAAGGGTTATGATCTATCCGAAAGCGGCAGTTCTTGGAATGCTAAACCAATTGATCTTATTACCGATCGTTGCTTTTGTTTATGCAAAGATTTTTCCACTAAGTCCCGAATTGGCAGTAGGATTGATGATTTTGGCAATCTGTCCGGGAGGTGTTACCTCAAATCTGATCAGCCACATTTCCAAGGGCGATACAGCTCTCTCTATAACCTTGACGGCGATCAGCGGCGTGATTACGGTGATTACCATCCCGTTTATTCTGAGCTTTTCGCTAGAACATTTCATGGCCGAAGGAGAGAAAATTTCGTTGCCGATTGGAAGAACGATCCTTCAGATTTTTGTCATCACAATTATTCCCATTTTGATGGGAATGTCGATTCGATTTTTGGCAGAAAGTTTCGCAGATAAGATGGGCAAGCCAGTAAAAGTTCTTTCGGTGATTTTCTTTGTTTTGGTTTTGATTGCGGCAATTTTTTCAGAAAAAGATGATCTGCCTGAGATGTTCAAACAAGTTGGAATCGCCGTGTTGGCTTTGAACGTGACAACTATGTTATTAGGGTTTTTTACTTCTCGGATGGTGAAACTAGATTTATCACAGTCGATCACGATCGCGATTGAATCAGGAATCCAAAATGGAACGCTCGCAATCGTGATAGCTACAAGCGTTTTGAACAATGCTCAAATGTCTATCACGCCGGCAATTTACAGTTTGTTGATGTTTGTGACGGGAGGATTTATGATGTTTCGTTTTGGGGGAAAGAATGGTGATGTTACAATTGAGAGTTGAGAAGATCGCCTCGTTTTAAACATCTAATATACGATTATATAAGAAGGAATACTCAATATTCAAGCAGTTTTCATTGTTAATGTCATTATGTGTTATCAGTATCATTTCTGAGGAAGAAGTCGATTTCTATCTAGGACTATGTTACGGCTTGACATNCCTCGCCTGATTCATGTTTAAATCGGGTAGGTTTGTTAGATAAGTTTGGTGAGTGTTATTGATGAATACAGTACAAGCGGTAGCGAAAATTTTGCGAAGTGAGGGCGTTGAATGGGTATCTTGCTTCCCATCCAACCCACTAATAGAAGAAGTTGCCAAAGAGGACATTCGTCCGATAATGTTTCGGCATGAACGTGGAGCCGTTATGGCTGCCGATGGATTTAGTCGCGTAAATAGCCGCGATAAGTTTGGTGTGGTCATTACGCAGAGTGGACCGGGTGCGGAAAACTCTATGGGNGGTATTGCGCAGGCCTTCAGTGACAACGTTCCCATTCTCTATTTGCCAGCTGGTCCTCAACTCAGTGAGTATGCGATTCGTCCNAATTTTTCTGCGGTTCGTACTTTTCAAACTGTTTCGACTTTTGGAGAGGTAATTACCCATCCTAGCCAAGTTTCTAGTGTTNTAAGGCGGGCCTTCCATCATCTTCGAAATGGACGGCCTGGGCCAGTAATTGTGGAAATTCCTGCTGACGTTGGAAANCAGGTGTTCTTAGGAGATACTATTGACTACAAGTCTCCAAGACGGGCACGTCAGATCCCTGATCCAGATGATGTCAACANTGCTGTTGAACTACTTCTGAAGGCGAAAAAACCTGTCATTTGGGCAGGTATGGGAGTGCTGCTATCTGGTGCTAGCCAGGTTCTTCGAGTGCTAGCCGAATTAACGGGAATTCCAGTTTATTGTACGATGCCTGGAAAGTCAGCATTTGATGAGCGCCATTCACTTTCTTTAGGGGCAGGTAGTGGTGCGACTACACTTCCCGCACGTAGGTGGATACAGGAGTCGGATGTTCTTTTTGCTGTAGGGTCTAGTTTAACAAAAACCCCCTATGGCCAACCAATTCCAGATGGAAAGATTATTATCCACAACACCGAGAGTCGGGAAGACATTAACAAGGATTATCCTGTTGAGATTGGCTTGCCGGGAGATGCTCAGTTGACATTGCAATCCATGATTGAATTTGCAAAGTTAAAAGGCCAACCCCCATCCGATGTAGCTCNAGAAATTTCGGGGCTAAAAGAGGCTTGGATGAAAGATTGGACACCATTACTGAATTCTAACGAGATTCCACTCAATATCTACCGNGTGATTGGGGATATTGTTAAAACCCTCGATTGGGAAAATAGTATTGTAACTCACGACGCTGGAGGGCCGAGGGACTCCATTTTACCCTTTTATCCTGCTACAGTTCCAAACAGTTATATTGGGTGGGGGAAAACCACCCATCTCGGTTTTGGAATTCCATTGATGATTGGCGTTAAGTTGGCTAATCCTGATAAGTTCTGCCTTAACTTTATGGGCGATGGTGCTTTTGGTATGTCTGGGTTGGATATTGAAACAGCAGTCAGGGAAAAGGCTTCGATCACCACTATTGTTTTGAACAATGGAGGGATGGCGACTTATCCAGGTGGTATGCCAACGGCACGTGAGCGGTACGGGACGACCGAAATGACGGGAGACTATGCCAAAATTGCGGAAGGTCTGGGTGCAGTTGGTATTGTTGTAATACAGCCGACNGAAATGGTTCCTGCGCTTCGGCGAGCACAGCAGTTGAATGCTGAAGGGCAGACAGTACTCATCGACGTGCATTCCAATATGGAAGCCCGTCGGTCGCGGCCGTAACAGTCTGTCTGAGGACTTTTTCTTATAAAAAAATTGTTGGTCGANTTCTGTCAGTGACTCGCTTAAGATATGAGGAAGAGATCAGGACTAAAAATGTGCCTATTCCATTCGGTAATCATGATAGTTGCTGTTTAACGGGATGGCCAGTGCCAAATGGGCGTATTAAGTGGATCCTGGTCTTGAATGTGNGTTTCGCCTAACTCTTTCTCGAGGCGGATCAACTGGCTCCGATCGTTTTCTTCTAATAGTTCGGCTAACATAGGCAAATGAGTTACAACCCATACCTGTGATGTTTCACTGGCTTTCCGAATCAACCTAGCCAGTGCTGGAANCAGTTCATGGTGTAGACTCGTCTCCGGCTCGTTTAGCACCATGAACTCTGGTGGTCGAGGTGTCAGCAACGCCGCAACCAATAACAAGTATCGTAACGTTCCATCCGAGAGCTCTGCTGGGGAAAGTGGNCTCNACAGACCATGCTGTTTAAATGCAACTTGAAATCTCCCTCCATCGAACTCAATCCAGAGTTCTGCTCCAGGAAAAGCGTCTTCGATTGCTGTTTCTAATCCTTCAACATCACCGATTTCGATAATGGTTTGTAACGCTGCAGCTAGATCACGACCGTCGTGAAATAACACCGGAGTATGCGTGCCGATTTGTGCCTGCCGTGCTGGGGAAAATTCATCAGTGCGAAAGCTATCGTAAAAACGCCAAGAACGAATGCGGTCTCTAAGTATGAGCACCTCTGGTGCCAAGGTCGGATCCGCTATTTGCGTGAGCATACTATCGTATCTAGCGAGATTTTCTGATGCTGTTTGCCACTTGCCCCTGCTATCACGTACGTGTACCAGACTGCCATGTCTATCTGCCAATGCTGAAGGGGCACGCCATCTGTCTCCGTGCCAAATTGCTTCGCGCTTGATTTCGGGATCGTGGTCAAAAGCAGAAGAGGGCTTCTGTGGCACTGGTAAGCCAAACTCGACAGAGTAACTGAAATTATCCGACGCAAAACCGAGCTTGAGATTTACCGGTTTTTTGCGTGGTCCACCTTGCACTGGTAAGTGATTTTTTTNAACGTCTTTTGCAAAGGTCTCAGGTCCAGCCCAAACNGCGGAGTTAATTCCTCCCTCGCGTGCTAACGAGGGTATTGCTCCGCCCATTGCGGTGTCACTTAAGAGCCTAAGTGCGCGATATAAGTTCGATTTTCCACTTCCATTGGCTCCTATAATGATCGTCAGTTGGTCAAGTGGCAATATGACTTCTCGCAAAGATCGATAGTTGGCAATGGCAAGAGTATGGATCATGTCTTAATTCTCCTAGTATAAATTAACCTCGCGTGTCAATTGATTATTTTGCGGAAGTTTATCAACTAGAGGATAGAAAATCAAGGAGGGGCATCCGATAATTTAGCAAGGGGTTCTTTGGAATTCTGTGAATTTTCTCGCGGNCGAGGCAGATCTTTTGCGNTTGTTAATTACAAAGTTTTGTCTGATGAGGATGAAGCTAGCATCGAGCTGTCAGTCGTTGTGTTGACAAATACTCAACTGCATTCTACAATATTTAATATGAAATTGATCTGCGCGGTGCGGCTACATCGACAGGCTGAGCGCGTGTGGACAGTATGTGAGATTTTAGGTTCGGGCAATCTTAAGTGAAGCGTAGATTTTCTTAATAACCATTCCTAAGTATTAGAAAGGTTGTAGGAAATNATGACGACCTGAAATCGTCGCTATGCTAATAGTATTTTAGGGAATAAATAGAGTTTGAACGCTAGAAAAACCATACACGCTTATTTTGACGCACTCACTGCCGGAGACACTCAGCAATTGGTTGATCTTATGTCGCGGGCATCCTACTTCACCAAAATAGGCACTGATGAAAACGAATTTGTTGAAGGAGGCCAGAGTGCTCCAGATTATTATCGTCATCATGTAGCTAGCACAGAAGACTTCACCATTGAATTTGACCACCTCGANATACAAGAACGCGACATAGTNGCTTGGTTTTACACGCGCCAAATCTGGAATCTCAAGTGGCAAGGTGTGGAAGAAAAACTGGTAGTTCGAATGACCGGCGTGTTGGAAAAAGAAGCAGGCACTTGGAAATTTGTCCAGATTCATGCTTCGATTGGTACCCCTGAATCTGTGGGTTAATATGTTTGATCTCCGTTCCAACATCCTACTCATTAAGACAGACCACGACGAGGCGACTGCTTCAGCTTTGACCCTCATGCTCCTTCCTGTTTGCAAACTCCCAATTTGGATTGGGTCACCCACATAGGCACGCACTTTCGTCGTGGATACTCCGACTGTCCTAGTTGTATTCCCATCCGTCTCTCGTCCCANTTGTGGCTTATTACGATCGTTATATTCACCGAGATNTGCCCAAACCCATCATCGGCGATTGGGTACCCGAATTTGATCGCCCTCAGAAGGGGCTTGACCCCCGATGCGTGGGAAATTTGCCTCTGAACACGACATGCGCTGTTCTCGGATGCTGTTTATTATGGCATGATCAATTTCGTGAATGACTAGGTTGGTCGCCTCATCCAGCATGCCGGTGGTCTCAAAAACTGTCTGACCGTTTTCACTTTCGATTACGGAGAAATGCTGGGTGATCACAACCTCTTTCGTAAGACTTGGCCCTACGAGGCTTCCACCCGAATGCCTTTTCTCATGCGCGCTCCACAGAAATATGAATATTCTAAGGAAATCACTTGCGAAAACCCCGTAGGCATTCAGGGCATCATGCCTACTATTCTGGTGCTGATATCGACATTCCCGAAACCTTTACAGGTAAAAGCCTCCTACCCATAATGCAAGGCTACGCCGACCNTATCAGAGGATTTCTGCATGGAGAACACGCAGGCTGTTGTGCCTACAATCNTGGAAACCACTACGTTACAGACGGGTGCTACAANTATATATGGTATTCCCAAACAGGTAGGGAGCACCTCTTCAATCTGGAGGAGGACCCGCATGAAACGCACGATATTTCTCGCGAGCCTAATGCTGAAACTAGGATACAACCTTNGCGAAACCGCATGATCGAATTTCTAAAAGATCGTCCTGAAGGGTTACGAATGGTACAATGTTAATCTCTGGGCAGTCCCATGACGAACTATTGCCTAACTATGATCTTGAAGCGGCCTATCTTTAATTTATAAGGGATTTGCTTTGTTAGATTGTTTCTCTTGTTGCTATTGTTACCAACTGTGTATCGTCAATGTGTTACCTGTAAAATTGATTTGTGGAAGGCTGACAAATGAGTATCGTGAAAAGTGATATTATTCTTTGAGGAAGTCGACTGATCGGAAAAACGCTGCCTTTTCCAAGTGATGATGTTCCTGTGGTAATATAGCCGTGAAGGGTATAAACTAACATTGAGTTTAGAGGGAAAAATGAACAAAGATGCACTGGCAATCAACGGCGGTTCTAAAGCGGTCTTAGCGTTTGAGGGAAAAGGGCCTCCCAAAATCAGCCACGAGGAATTCCTTGAGATAGCAGATACGTGGGGATACTCGCAGGAAACCATCAGTCAGATTCGCCATCTCATAGAGAGAGACGATCTCGGTGNAGGGCCGTTTCTCGTACGTTATAAACCGCANTCGAAGGTGTCCCAACTCGAATCGCAAGCTGCAGCATTATTCGATGTGAAACATGTTTTGGCAGTTACCTCTGGCACAGCCGCTTTGCATACCGCCTATGTTGCTGCCGATGTTGGTTGTGGAGACGAAGTCATTGTGCCAGGTTATACATTTGCAGCGACGGCTATGACGGTGGTTGTTGCACGGGGAATACCAATCTGGTGTGATATTGACGAATCGATGACGATTGACCCGGTAGACCTAGAGAGGAAAATCACGCGGCGAACTAAGGCAATTGCACCTGTTCACATGAACGGCTATGTCTGCAACATGGACTCCATCATGGAAATCGCCAAGAAACATAATATTCAGGTTATCGAGGACTGTGCCCAAGCGTGTGGGGCAAGTTTTCGTGGTCGACGCGTTGGCACAATCGGCAACCTCGGTTGCTTTAGCGTTAGTGCGTATAAAACTACAGGTGGAGGGGAAGGCGGAATGGTTGTAATGGATAGTGACGACCTCTACGCACGAGCGCAGCAGTGGTCGGAGGGTGGCGGACTGTGGCGTCCAATTCGCTGTGAAAAGCCGCGTTGGGACGGTGAACTGTTTTGTGGGTTAAACTACCGCATGTCAGAACTGGAAGGGACCGTTTTGCTGGTTCAATTCCANAAAATGGAAGCCCAGTTGANTCGCTGGCGAACCAATAAACGTCGCATTATGAGTGCACTTGTTTTATACAAAGAATTAAAGCCCCAAATCATCCATGATATTGATGGCGAGATGGGGCATACTATCGGCTTCTTTCCGGAAAATTCCCGGGAATCGGAACTCGTGGTTGCTGCACTTCGCGCTGAGGGAATTGTCTGTGGGACGCGTGGGGAAAATCCCAGTTCCGACTGGCATTATTACCAACATATGGACATGATTCTGCAAAAACTGCCTGCAACTTCAGATAGGTGTCCATGGGATTGTCCCAAAGCTGATGAAGCGATGGCAGTTGAATATTCGCCCGATATGTGTCCGCGTACAGTAGACTTAACGGATCGTCATGTAAATGTTCACGTCGATCAGTGGTGGACAGAGCGTGACTGTGAGCAGGTGGCGGCAGCGTTAACGAAAGTTTTTGATACCTTATATACCCGTGATGGTTCCAATAATTGGTTGGANGTTGTGACGCCTTCTAATTATTGAATCGTTTAAGCCCAGCTTTAGCAATGTGATTTCATAATGTTTGTTATAGGTGAAAGTCTAGTGTTGCTGAGAGGGCCTTGCGGAGCAGGATGGAGAAATATTTACTGGGGATGTGGTTCGGTTAGAATCCCACAACAAGTCCTTTGGAAAATCTGCCAAGGTTGCTGGGAGGTAGTTCTTCCGAAGCAAAATATCGACTAATTTTGNAAAATTACTGTTGATAGGATGAAAATAAAAATTAGTAGTATGTTAATCGGTGCGGATACTNTTATAACAGATGGAATGATGTAGCCAAAGTATTCAATCGAAAATCCCGAACCATTTGAGTCAAATACAAGCGAAAGGAAAACTGAGGATGCATGAGAATACGACGTTTGATGTGTCGCTAGGCCCTTGGCAACTGTTTCTGGACGATATGGCATCGCACGGATTGAGTATCTAATGCACATGATGCGCCTGCCGTCCAAAAAAAGAGGCAGTGATCCGTCCAAATCTAGAGTGTGGCGAAACGATACTCCAGACACGTAGTGCCTCTGCCTGGGATCCTAAGGCAGAAGTCTATAGGCTCTGGATAATAACCTCGGCAAACATCCTAGGCGGTGCCGGCCTANCTTACGNAGAGAGTGAAGACGGCTTGCATTGGTACAAACCGGCTCTGNGGCAAAAGGAATTNAACGGTTTTCTAGAGAGCAATTTCGTTACCCTTGCCCCTGTGTTTGAATGATTGGAAAATGCGATTTTAGCGGTAGGTGATTTTGGGGATTGAAAAAGATATTATTAAAAAATCCTCTTCGTTTCAGTTCTTACTTTTTAGTTCATTCATGTCCTGTTGAATTTTTGATTTTGTTAACTCTTACGGAAGCAGATCAATGACTGCATTACTAATACCTCCAAAAAAATTTCGACTGATCCCACAATAACAGGAAATTATTTTGTACAGGTAAGACTTTGCATGATGAAACCATGTTATCTTAAAGAAAGGGATAGGTATAAACCGAATATATAACTCAATGAGGAGAGGTTATAAAATTACAAGATAAGATTCATATATGTCATCTGGTGCAGGATTGGTTGGGTTAGGTATGGTATTGAACTTTTTGATTAGTGGTGATGAAGATGCATACATAACTCATCATCACATTACGGGATTTTGTATATGAATCTTCATCTTACTTTTCTCAAAGGATTTTTGTTTTTTTGTTTGTTACAGGTTATCAGGAACAGAATTAGAGGGAAATCAAGGTGGGTTCAACAATAGGGAGAGGTTATGAAATTACAAGATAAGTTTTTATATATGTCATTTGGTGCAGGGTTAGTTGTGTTAGGTATAGTATTGAACTCACTTATCGATAGTGATGCAAATGCTCGAGGTCGTGTGAAGGATGCGACATTTAGAACTATTACTTGTAGAGATATTATAATCAAAGATGGATACAAGGAAAAAGCTCATTTTGGGTTAGCACCTAATGGAAGTGCGATATTGGCAATGTATGGCGATGACCAAATTTATAAAGTTGCATACTTAGGTGAGAATACAAGTGCAAATAATGAAATGATGCTTTTACTCCGGTCAAAATCTAAAACTGATAGAAGAGAAGCAATGATAATGATAGACAGGAACGGTGGGAGATTTGATTGTCGTGATAAGATGGGAGGACAAGTTGTTGGTCTNGGTCTCGGTGTTGCTGATGATGATGGAGATCATTTGGATAGGAAATGAGAAACAGACAACGGTTCATCGCAGTGTTCCTTGCGGTATTTTTCGCTTTCACCCTTTACTTGGGGGGCCATGNCACCTTTGCGGAGAGCGAGAAATGTCCTGACCTTACCCGTGGCGGAAAGATACCCGAGGGATGGACTCATGATTGGACGCTGGGCCCGACAGGGATGCGCGGGTGGGTCTATTGCGATAAACTTGTGACGACCGATGCGAGACAGATCCAGGTTACGAAAGTCGAGAAAGGCTCGCCGGCGGACAGTGTACTAGAAGTGGGCGATGTCATCATCGGCGTCCAGGGGAAACCGTTTGACGCCGATGCGAGGATTCTCTTTGGCAAGGCCGTTACGGAAGCGGAGAAAGAGGAAAATCACGGTGCATTGCATCTCGTCCGCTGGCGAAAGGGCGAGATCAGGAATGTCGTCGTAGAACTCCAATCCATGGGTGCCTATAGCCCGACAGCGCCCTTCAACTGCCTCAAATCAAAATGGATTATTGAACAAGGCTGTAGAGCGATAGCAAAGAAGATGAAAGAGGATCCGACCATGGGNCATATCATCACGCGCGCGCTCAACGCCACGGCACTCCTGGCAAGCGGAAATCCTGAATACCTCCCTGTTGTTCGTGAGCAAGCTGGGATTCTATCGCAATATGATCAATCCGAGGGAGTTCGCACCTGGCAATACGCCTATGTCAATATCTTCCTGGCTGAGTATGTCCTCGCAACGGGNGACCAAACTTATGTCGATGAGGGACTGAAACGAATCACGAAAATGATCGTGGACGGGCAAAGCTGCGTCGGTTCGTGGGGGCATGGTTTCGTCGACAAAGAAACAGGGCGACTCGGCGGTTATGGAATGATGAACGCGCCGGGAATTCCTCTCACCTATTCGTTGGTTCTCGCACGCCAAGCGGGCCTGCGCATCCCGGGACTCGACAACGCGATTCGCACGAGCGAAGCACTCCTTCAATTCTATGTGGGCAAGGGAGCGATCCCCTACGGTGACCATCAGCCTTGGATCGAAACGCACGCTGATAACGGAAAATGTGAAATGGCGGTCGTGTTATNCGATTTCCAAGGCGATGCTAGGGCAACCGAATTCTTTTCTCGAATGGCGGTCGCTTCGCACGGGGCAGAGCGCGATACGGGCCATACTGGTAATTTCTTCAATATGGCNTGGGCGCTTCCTGGTGTTGTACGTTCCGGCCCTCATGCGAGTGGTGCATGGATGGAAGAGTTTGGTTGGTATTATGATTTGGCTCGGCGTTGGGATGGAACGTTTTTCTACCAAGGAGCTCCCACGCCACGACCCGAGGTTTACAACAATTGGGATAGCACTGGAGCCTATATGATCGGCTATGCCTACCCGCTCGGGAAGACATACTTGACAGGCCGCAAGGGCAGCGTCGCTCCGCAAATTGATCGCGAAGCTACGAAGGGTCTTCTCGACGATGGACGTGGATGGAGTAATAGGGATCGAACGAGCTACTACGATAAGCTGAACACNAAGCAATTGCTTCATAGGCTTTCGAGCTGGTCGCCCACGGTTCGCGAACGTTCTGCCATGGCTCTGGGTCGGCGAAAGGACGATGTGGTGTCGGAACTAATTCGTTTGCTCAACGCCCCGAATCTCTATTCCAAATATGGTGTGTGCCAATCGCTCCGATTGCAGGCTGAACGCGGTGCACCAGCAATTCCCGCCTTGCGCAGGACAATTGTTGCCGACGACCTCTGGTTGCGAATCTTAGCTGCCGAGGCACTCGGAGGGATTGGGNCCCCCGCTCAGGTGGCAGTTCCCGANCTGCTCAGAAAACTCACGAAAAGCGATCCGAAGAATGATCCGCGGGGCATGGAGCAACGCTATCTCACATTCGTTCTCTTTAATCAACGCAATGGGTTGCTCGGCAAGTCGCTCGAGGACGTTGATCGCGACTTGCTGTTTGAAGCGGTTCGTGCGGGCCTCCTGAACGAAGATGGTCGCGCACGGGGCAATATCGGCTCGGTTTACAAGAATCTTACGTACGATGAAATCAAACCTTTGTTGCCCGCCATCCACCAAGCGATTGTCGAGCCCGCACCCAGCGGGATTATGTTTGCCGAAGACATTCGCACAAGTGGCATTGAACTTTTCGCTAGGCATCGAATCAAAGAGGGAATGGATTGCATCGTCCGCTACGCTAGAGATCAGAAATTGCATGGTAGCAAACCGCGGCTTGAAAAGGTCATGAAGCTTCTGATCGACTACGGCGCGCATGCGAAGTCGACCATTCCGAAACTGANAGAACTGGTTACCCACTTCCCAACTCAGACGGTCCATCCTCATTCGATTAATCTGGAAAAGTCCAGAATAGTGGAAAAAACGATCAAAAGGATCGAAGCCTCGACCAATTATCCTGAATTGATCAATCTGGACATACTGTCAAAGTAAGGAGGCAACCGTTGGGCCATGTGATACACGGCTTTCAAATGTCAAGAGGACAGCGGAGCACTGCATCTTTTCCAGTGAGAACCCCCAAAGCCAAACCACCCATCCATGTTGGCTTGAACTAGATTTCAAGCTGGTGTGGGTGGGTTTATTTTGCCTGCATTATAGGTTCAGGATATCCNTCCATTCGAACAATTCCGACNGTGACANCANCCNAGTTGGTGNCGTTGACATTTAGTACTATCTGTGTTANTTTGGAACTGATTATAGTTCAATAAGAGAGGTTGTAACTTTAACTATGATCAAACTAGGCGTTACCGGCTGCGAGCATGAATCCCCATTTAACAACTAAGGAGCAATTCAATGGCACATAAGATTCATAAAATAGCGATCATCAGCGACGATATCGAAGGAGCCGTGGAGTTTTACACGAAGAAGCTAGGCTTAACTGTGATGGAGCGTTTTGCCAATGAGGACGACGAGGATTATGTGTTTCTAGATGCTGGTGGCATCCTACTCGAACTCATGCCGCAAAAGACCATGGGGCAGGCGCCCGGTTTCCACCATATCT
>PACG01000035.1 GCA_002699335.1 Candidatus Poribacteria bacterium | reverse complement strand
AGACAATAGACCTCAAAATCAACATTAGGTAGGAAGGAGGGGAGAGGATAGTGGAGCGGTAATAATAAAAATGTTTACTTCCACAGCAGCGAATATATGCCCCCCTGATTTCTTAGTGTTGCCACGTTAGAGACAGCAGACAAACACAACAGTAGCATCTAGACAAGCTTCTCAAGTAGTTCTTTTGCTTTCTCTTTGCTTATTTCCTTATTGTTAAAATAAAAGGAAATTCTGGAAGTTTCTAATTCCTCTATCCTCTCTTCTAACAAAATTATATACTGTTCAACTGAAGGTAGAAATGGTTGATCCCATTTATGGTTGACTGCATCCCATTTCGGTTTTTTTACACCATGCATTGTTATCTCCTTTAAAAAACTTAATTAAATTGGATGTGGGTACTCTCGTTATTTCACCATCTTCTTGCAACGTAGGAATCCTAACATATTCATTATAGAACATTTGTAATTGTTCAGTCTCACCTTGTTTACAACGTGAGAGCCTCATTCCACTATACCACAAGCTAATGAATCCTGTACTCATAACTTTCCCCTAGCACATTTGGTGCTATCATCCTACCTGTAACTGACCATACTTTAACCCCACCTGAAGTGTGATTCACTAACCCATAAACAACATTAACCAATGGCGGATCTGGACCTAGGTCTGCCTTTTTTTATGCCTATGAATAGGAGAAAACACCTATGTTTAAATTTGGCTACGCTCCAATTCTGGATTTGGAAGATGCAAAACAATTTGCTCAGCAGTTTCAGCTAGAAGAAGAAAGGCCAACCTTACGACATATAACCAGAGCCAGTGCTCTATGTCATCACGATCTGGTGCAGTGTCTGGACGCTTCCAGCTTCATTGTCAGATCGCAGAACGATCCTGATGTGCAGTATAAGGTTGTATCTGCTGAGGATGGCTATCAATGCAGCTGTCCTGATCCAGTTGCCCTGTGCATATCATCGCCTGTAGGTGGATCCTGCACTGCTACCAGAGCGCTCTAATGCTTGAGCTGAAGGAGGTGTGACTGTGAAGTGCCTCAACACATTTATCAAGGCCAAGAACCTGGATAAGCGGATGGTGATGGACTATCTAGGAGGTGAAGATCCACGCAGAACCTATCCACTCTACCATTCATCTCTGGTACCAACATTTGCTGGCTCTCTGGACATCTTTGAACTCAAACAGCTGGAGAAGATCAAGGTAGAGACTCAGCAGAATCAAGGTGGACTGTATGCAGCGATTGTGCAGCTCTATGACCGAAGTAGGGATCTTAGTCATGCAGGTGCATCTCAAGACAGAGATGAAGTGATAGCTGAGTGGTTGGCATTCAGTAATGCTGTACGTCAAATAACATTCTAACTAACAACCTAAGCACAGAAAGCAATGGACTATACTGTGTCATTGCAGGAAGAAGCTGAGCAGGTAGCTTAGGATAGGTTGTGGGTCAGGAGGAGCTGTCGTAGCTTCTCCTGGTTTGCATTATTGAAGTAAAACAATCAACGCTCACCTGTAAAATACAAGATTTCACAGGTGAGCGTTAAATTTACTATATCTTCAACACACACTCATTCAGCAATACTTCCAGTGGTTTTCTACCCCCAGACACATCTATCGCTACACCGCCGTGTGAGTGGCGTTTGGTCTGCTATCTTTCTTCATCATCGTCAATCACAATAATTGATTTTTGACACACACTCTTCTAATAGCACTTTCATCGGTGGTTTGCCTGCATAGATATCATAGGTGATGCTATTATGTTTATGCCCCACCAGTTCTTTCACAAAATAAGGGAATACTTGTTTATCAGTAAGATGGGTTACGACTGTATGTCTCAAGCTGTGAAAGCTACGACTACGATTAGTAGCATCTAAAGCTAACTCGGTTAAGAACTTACGGCTGAACCAGTTGCTAATAGACATTTTTGCTTTCTCAAACAGATTTTTCTGACAAGATTCCAGATGGTCAAGGAGGCCTAACTCTAACAGTTTAGGATGAACTGGTACTTGACGACAAGAAGAAAGGTTTTTTTATTCTCTTGCCGTCTCGGTTATTAAAGGAAAAACACCAAATATCATCTTTTGATTCTACGTCATCAGTGGTGAGTTGGACTATTTCTCCCACCGAGCACCCGTATAAGCCGCTATGTTAACAACCCAATAGTAATCTGGGGAGGGTTGTCGTCTTTTACCAAACCGACCTCTGACTGTATGGTGTTCCAAGAATGACCAGCCAAGCAATTTGGGGCCAAGAATCAATTTCATTTCATCTGCTGAGAATGGCTGTTTAGCAGATGTAATATCATCTTTGTGGGCTAATGTTATCTTGCCTGAGAAGTAGTTGGTTTTCACAAAGCCTTGCTTAACCGCCCAATTAAAGGCGGCAATGATAGCACTGGCATAGGTTTGCTTACTTCTGGTTTTGAGTTCCAGTTTGTCAAGAAAGTCATAGAACTTTCTGGCTGTACCATGATTAATGGTACAGACTTCAACATTAGAGCAAGCCTCTATTAAATGTTTGCCAATAAACTCGATACGGTATAAACTGCTATGACTAGCCCCGTTTTTTTGTTTAAAAGACAAAAACTCGTTTAGTAGGTCAGACAGCTTCATTAAAGGTTCTGCTGCTTCAAATCTGATAGATGAAGTCAGACCAATCTGCTGCCTATACTTCTGCAGTTCTTGTTGGGCAAGCTGCTNGATTTGTGCCAGTGTTAGTTGAGAATAGCCAGAGCCGATGGACTGGTATATCCTTTGGCAGTAGTGGTAAAGATGGTGGGATAGGTTTTTTGCATCTTGTTGAAGGTTAGTTCTCAAAGAAATAGTAAACTGTTTCTTTTGAAAAACTGCCTGATATCTGGTAGGGATTCGGGAGCGAAATAGATATACATTTNNCCCTTTTTTTGAGAAAATGGAAATTCAATGGTACCCTCTGTGGTAACCCGATGAATGTGATTTGCACCCGCCTTATGGCTCAAACCCATACCAATAAAGAAAACGACTGCGTGGCTATCTTCAGCTGTTACAATACAATCAACAGCAAGTGGCACGATTGGGAGCCACATCCGAAACTACTGGAATCGATGCCATCCAAACGTCAAACGCTTTTTCGTCCTGTCCGAGTTGCCAATGACCTAATACAATAATATCCAAAGTGCAGGAATGCGCTTTGTAAAAAGAGCGAGTAATAAATGATTGAGACACCTAATGTTGTGCGAACCTGGGGAGGTGATATGAAGTCCAATGCGGATATATGGGATCGNAAGGATGCAACCCTGGAAATCGTCGATGGCAAAGGTATGATCACCAACACCGACGACAGGACAGGGAACATTAACTCTAAGGTGATTACACTAGACTCCTCGAAGCACGTTTTTGGAAATGCAGGTCGAGGAGGCATCCGAAAGATGGAGAGTAAATCTTCTAGTTCCTGAAGAGAAGGGCAAGGAGTCGAAAGTCACAGTTCGTTATGATAATAGCCTCATTGGTGTACAGCGATTTAATTTAAGCTATGCGATGATGACTTGGTATCCGGAGTGGCAGGGGATTCACAGGTGCAAACTAGATATTTATGTGTGGAGACAGAAGTGGGACAAAGTCGTTCTGAATTACGTGAAGGTTGAACAAACGGATAAAGAGGCCCTCGACACCAACGATTCCCCCATCCATTATCGTCCTCCTGTGGGACAAGGCAATCTGGGGATATCCAACCATTTTTCTGGAATGGCGAGTATCACGTGTTGTACATGTTAGGGGTCTCCGGGGCGGCGCCATGGAATCATATCGTCTCCAAAGACCTGATTCATTGGAGTAAGTTACCACGGGCCATAGAGGCCGGAAATCCGGGAGACCCTGATGAAAATTCCTGTGGTTCCGGTAGCGTGATGGAGCGTAACGGAACATTCTACATCTTCTATACGGGTTTTAATGCATGTTTGATTGTTTTTTCAAAGCAGTTTGTTATTTATGATATTATTGTCCTCCTACTATATTAATATCGAAAAACAGTCCGATCTTTCAACAGGAAAGGTAACCTAATGCAGATAGATCTAGAAACCTATGACCAAATCGCTCAACTTATCCACAGTGACGAAAGCCCCGTTGGAATAGATGCCAAAAAAACTCATATTCTGATTCTTCACAAACTCAATCAAATCGAAAAACGATTGGATGCTCTGGAACAGCAATCCAATGTTGAAAAGGAATAGCTAAAGTAGCAGCAGTTGAGTCAATATGAAAATATCGAACAAGGAATTTAAGTTTGTTTCAACTCCAGAAAAAGGGGAAGTCACTGCCGTATATGATCAACCTGAATCAGCTAAAGCCCTACTAGTTCTGGGTCATGGATCTGGTTCAAATTTAAGGCACAGTCTGATGGCAGAGCTGAGTGAAGCACTGAATGAACAGTTAATAGCCACCTTTCGTTTTAACTATCCTTATTCTGAGCGGGGCAAAGGTGGAATGGATGGAGAAAAAGTAAGACTGTCAACAGTTCGGTCAGCCATTAATGCAGCTCAAAAGGAAAATGAGGCCTTGCCTCTCTTTGCAAGTGGGCACTCGATGAGTGGGAGAATGTTTTCTATGGCCCAAGCTAATGCCCCCATTGAAAAACTGGCAGGCATTATTTTTTACGCATTCCCCCTTTATAGCAGTAAACCGAGTATAGAACGAGCAGAACACCTAAAGAAAATCAACCTGCCTATGCTATTTTTATCTGGCCAAAGAGATAAAATGGCAAATTTGGATTTATTGGAACCAGTAGTAAACGGTCTGACAAGGTCCACGCTTCACGTGGTAGATACAGCCGACCACGGATTTAAAGTGCTGAAAAGGAGAAAGTCAGAAGAAGCAGTAATGTCTGAGCTAGCTAGAGTAACCTTTCAATGGATCGGAGAAATCCTAGGATAAAGGGGAAAATCAGGTTAAAGATTTCTCCAGATCAAGAAAATAGGCCTATCATTTCTAGGTTACTTTCTCCATACGGATGGGCTCTCTGAAGTTGGGGAACTATTATCTACAGCAACTTATTTCTATCAGATTCAATCAGGAGATTATACGGAAACACGAAAGATGGTGATTCTGAAATAGTTAGATCCCTCTGGCAAATACGATCCGGTGAATTGGCTTAAAACACTAAGCTGAAAAATATATTGACGATTCTCTGAGCAACAGATCACTTACTAACAACAAACAGACTAATGGAGTTGTAATGACTTTTCGAGCAGCNGTAGTNGGNTGTGGCCGAATTGGNAGCACNATTGACGACGAGCATCANAATAAACCTCAATTTCGTTATCCTTGGGCTCACGCCCCCGCCTACATCGAAGCCAAGGGGGTCGAGTTGGTGGCGGCCTCAGATCTGAGGCCCGCACAACTGGACGATTTTAAACACAGGTGGGGTGTAACCGCTCTTTATACCGATTTCATGAAGATGGTGAAGCAAGAACAACCTGACATTGTCAGCGTGACCACGGCCGCACCTGATCGGGCGGATGTGGTTATCGGATTGGCCGAGTCGGGCTGTGTCAAGGCCATCTACGCCACCAAACCGATCAGTGTCAGTTTGGCCGAAGCTGACACCATGATTGAGGCCTGTCACCAGCACAATGTCATCTTTGCGCTGGCCTGCCACAAAAACTGGAGTCCATGGTTTCAAGCCTGCCTGCAGGCGATTGAACAAGGAGAAATTGGCCAATTTCGCTCCATGGTTTGTAACTTTGGCTGGTCTCTCTCACGAGGACATAGCCACACCTTAAGCCTATTCCGAATGTTTGCTAGTACTCCTGTGGAATGGGTCTTCGGTCGGATGAACAATGATCAGGCGGCCAAGAGTGATCAGGATTTATCAGGAACAGGAATGATCCATTACCAAAATGGGATTCAAGGCTTCTTAAACCACGGTGGTTGGCTGAATATAGATTTTGTCGGCAGCGACGGTTGGATCAGTGCTAGAAACGAACATGCCGATTTTGAGATGTGGTCCAGATACTCGCCAACGGGAGAACCAATACGTCGACAATTCCCAAATCCGAAAAGGCCCAAAAGCTCGCAGCAAGCAGCGGTAGAAGGATTAGTGCAAAACCTGAAGGATAGCAGTCAACCACTTTGCCCAGGAGAATTCGGTCGGGAAGGGCTGGAAACAGCGATTGGGCTGAGNGAATCGCATCGACGNGGAGGAGAGAAAGTAGAGCTACCGNTGGAAGACCGAACTCTAGCCATAAGTGGACACGTTTAGGGATTGGATCTTATACTTCACTCCTTACCCCGACTGCAGGTTTGAAACTCATAGCCGTGAATAAGCACAAAATTTCAAGCCCGACTCGACAGAGGCATGTATTGCCAAGTGTGGATGTAGTTAAAAGCAACCCGCACGGGGGACATTGACCCTACGGGGTATGTTGACTGGTGGGGGGCATCACAAGTTCCCCACCAGCAATTTTATCCACTTGTTCCCCGATTCTAAACTTTACTTCCATTTAATAAGTTAGCCTTCAAGATTCTAGAAACCTAACCAATAAGCGAATATCCTGCCAATTCAAGGCTTTCACCTTTCATAAAAACACGTTCAGCGCACTTCTATTCCCAGTAATCCAACCCGAGCAATTTCCGACCCAGCGAGGTCAACCTAGCTGACGGACGTTCTTTTTCCCAGCCGCGTGGNTCGCCGGGGAAGGNACGAGAGGAAGGGGCTTCCCGGNTTTTCCACAGTCGGATTCGTTGCTNNCGATATTCCTCATCNGTTNGCNTNGCNGGCCNCATGCTGATGTATTGCGCNAGTCTCGGNCTGTCAGAAGTGTTGTNGCCNCTGCCGTGTGCNAGNNCCCGATGCCAGATGAGCAGGTCCCCGNCGNTGCCCGNAATCGNCNGTGGTGTAAACTGTTTNAGATCAGGTCGCACGTATTGGTAGTCTGAAGGATGGTTTANTCNNAAGTTTGTCAACTGGTTGTGGATNNNGGGAATACACTGAAATCCNCCCTGATTCTCTGCTGTATCGGTTAAATACAACACTCCCTGTACACCAAAGCTCCAGGGTAATTTGGAGGTATCNGNATCCCAGTGGATAAACCCTTTGNGTCCATAATCCAGATGTGGCGGTGGTTTGAAGCTAATCCGGTCGATCGACACCCACAACTGTTCTGTTCNCNAGATCTCNGAAAAGATCTGATGCATGCGTGGATGCTGACGATTGTCCCACATGGCTNGNTGGTGATANATCTCGGNCATCCCATTGGTGCGAAGCNGNGCACNATACCANTCCTNAGGCCGGTCAGGGGCCATGCCCAGAAAATCGAACGTGGCCTCGCTGGCAGCATCCAGATGGTCCTGTGCAACAGCGTTCGGTACCACTACATAACCATTCCATTCTTTCTGAAAAATGCCCAATCTCTGTCTGACAATATTGACATATTTTCCTCCATCTACGTTATCTTAATAAGGTTNATCAGATTATCAGCTGACNCCGTAGCACGAGTCATTGTTCCGCTTAGCTAGTTCATCCACTTGAGTCCATGCGTTGCCAAAGGGATGGCCAGGATAGCAATGGGACCTGGTAAAGTTTTGTCAGAAGCAGCATACAAAAAAACAGATTGGCACTACCCAACAGGGCATCAAGCCGACCNTGCTTTGCGCGGATTGTATCGGGGCACAATTTCGCTTTGTGAAACACGTTTTTGTGAAAGGCTAGTCGCAACTCGCGCGGCGGCTTATGATAGCCGGTCGCGACTAAATGATGAAACAANCACTGCGCTATGTGAAATAAACACCGTGAGTGCTTAGCTATATTGTCTAGTTGTTGCACACATAACAAGCATCTTGTTCACTTCCGTTCGAAAGCACCTTTTCATCCACAAATTGATCCCGAATTAATCCTGGAACTAAAAAAGAATTTGCCTTCAGACGTGACACCTAAACAATTATACTTCAACCAAAGAAAAGATGAAATGCGTGGGATAGTATTAGNAGATGGTTATTCGCACTAATTCGATGCTGGAAGGCGGGATAACCGAGAAGACAAGCGGAGGTGGCAAATTCATGTTATGTTTCTCTATGTGTTTCCTTTTTAATCCATCAGATGAAGACGAACTTCTTGTTGACCTTGAAACAAAGCCTCAATTCATCAATCCGTCCCAAACTAGTAAAATCCAGGGAGAGTTCTAATGGCATAGTGGTCTGGGTAATTTGTTAAGGGAACCCTTGGTAAAACAGTCACCAAGTTTACCATAAGACAAAACCTCAATCTCTCATTACTAGTAAGTGGAATGATGGAATATAACAACATGCCTTGGCGGGTGGATTCACAGTATCAGAAAGTCTTCTAAAAGTGAGTAAAAGCCAGCTCCCGCAAGGGACTTGCTAAGCCCTCTGCCCCTGAGGCAGGCGTTAGCCCCCTGACCGAATCTGAATATNAGTGTGCAACAGAAGAAGAGAAATACATTGAAGCTAATGGATCTCATTCATCGGCGGAGCATTCCCAAGCNATGGAATGACACAGAATTTAGTAAGCGAGTGCTNCATGAGCACTTCCTGCTAGATGCCGAACCTGTTCCTGTTTCGGTATGTATGGATACGACCCTCGAGTAACAAGTATGAGACGTAATAGTGTTGTCTGACTCACCAAAAAGTCTTAAGGTTTGGAATTCTTGATTGCTTCCAATGCTTCGTAGTTTGCATTAGTAACAGAGTTAGACGTCATATAAATACTCCCAACACTATTCTCTACTGAGGGGGCCAATTGGGTAAGGGCAGCTCTCGCTTCCCTGACCATTTCAACCAGAACTTTTCTGACTGAATTGGCATCCGCTACTGGCTGTGGAAAATTAATCCGAATACCCCTTAAATCTTCCTTGCTAATCAGTTGTAGGTGAAAACCGAGTCGGTCAACAGCTGTCATTTTGGCTGAGGTTATTTTATCGGTTTCATCACTGTGGTTGTTATGCTTAGCGATTAGGATCATGGCGTTGACATGGTCGTCGTTCATGTGTTGGATGATATCAGCCGTTACATCTATCAAAGGATCGGCTTCAACCTTGTGATAATTAGCCCCTGTTACCCAGTCCATCCGTCCAAAACCACCTACGAAGTAGAGATCAGCTACTGTCATCTGATAAAAGGAAAAATCCTTAAAATCAACCCAAAAGGTAGATTCTGGGTGACATTCCAGATAACGGCCTCTAATTTCAGCTAGATTGTCTAAAGGAACTGGCTTTACCTGACCCATTAGAGTGACCCGTCCATTGGCCAAGGGATCTTCTATCGCTTTAGCCTCCATCACCAGCAGGCTGGCGCGAGAATCTTGTTTCAAGTTTTGGGTGTGCATGGCCATTGAGCTGAGCAAAAAGATGGGATTACCATCGGCGTTCAAGCTATAAGGCATAACGGAGCCAAAGGGCCAACCTGAAATCTTTCTGGAAAGTGTCGATAGGGTACCGATTTGGTGTTGAGCAACTAAAGTTTTGGCTTGCTCTGCATGCGACGGTTGTTCGGGTTGACTATCAGTCATTCCATAACCGTGGTTTTTAGCTTCAGACATAGGAGATTAGGTTCCGTTGCGTTTGTATTAACAGTCAATAATTTCTCGGCGCTTGGTTAGAATCATCCCATTAAGGAGTGGAATTGCTCCACCAGATTTCTAACAATAACCTAGTTTTAAACAATCCGTACCCTCGTCTTGTCCTCTTGTGCGAAAGGCTATTGTTTTCCGGCTCAACCAGAACGCGCAGATGATCATTACTGATTATAGCATTTTTGCCTTGGGCTCTGACTGATCGCCCCAAAGACATCAACGCGATCAAAGTAAACGGCATTACTAAGACTCTTCTTAAAATTCAGGTGTTTTTTCATGTATTTCTGACTATGTTTCATTGTCTCTCCTTTTGTGTCGTTGTGGGTCGCTAGCCACAGATGGGGATATCACCGGTGAGCGCAGGAGGCTGGCCGGGACAAGCTGTCGAAGGTCACGTACCGCCTTCGACAGCGCTTCCTGAAGGTCCAGAACGAATGTCTCGTGGATCGAGTATTAGCCTCTCTACAAGTGTACGCTGATCGTCTACCAGCAAATTCCTAGAGAAGAGCCCAGATGGCCTCCCCAGAATTATTGTCACTTCCGCTGGGGAGGCGCGAAACTCCACGCCGGTTCCCTGGCTAAGGGATAGCCTCTCACAAGGCGACCAGTTCGGGATAGTTCGCGTCGGTGGCTCCGATCTCGCTTCTCAGGCGGTTGAGCTCTGTTTTCAGTTCGCTAACGACCTCGGCGTAAGCCGGGTCGCGGTAGACGTTGTGGGTGTCGTATGGGTACGGCTCCATGTCATAGAGTTCCCAGCCTGCGCCCTGGTCTGACCGAGAACATCTCTTCCGTAGAAGAAGATCAGCTTATAGTGGCCGGTTCGGATGCCATAGTGGGCGGGCCGCATCTCGTGCATCCAGTAGCGGTAATACATGGAAGTACGCCAGTCAGCGGGAGCCTGCCCGGCGAGCGCGGCGCGGTTCCTACGCCCCGGCATGTGGCCCGGGAGTGGCGCACCCGCGTAGTTTAGGAACGTCTCGGGGAGGTCCAGGTTCAAGATTAGGTCACCGTTCGTGCTTCCGGCCGGGATCTCGCGCGGATACCGCACGACCAATGACATGCGAAGCGACTCCTCGTACATAAGGCGCTTGTTGTAGTACTTATGCTCGCCCAGAAACATGCCCTGGTCGGAGGTGTAGATGGCGACTGTGTCGTGTGCCCACATAGTCGAGAAGACGCTCGACGTTCTCGTCGATGGCCGCGACGCAGCACAGGTAGTCCTTGAGATACTTCTGTTAGGCCGTGCGAATGCGATCGTCGCCACTCATGCCCGTGACATCCAGGTTGCCCGTGGGGTAATCGCTCTTCTCCCAATTGCTCATGCGTTCGGAGAGTTGGAGCATGGTGGAACCGACTGCAAGCGACCCTGCGCAGCGGTGGCTCTGGTCCTCGAAGAGCGTGGCTGGCTCAGATATCTCGACGCCGTCGAAAAGCGACTCGTATCACGGAGGGTATTCCCACAGCCCGTGTGGGGCTTTGTAGTAGCACATGAGAAAGAAGGGGCGGTCCGGGTCTCGATTCTCGAGCCATTTCAGCGAGAGGTCCGTGATCACGTCGGTGGCGTATCCTTCGTACTCTTGCCGCCTTGCCTGTTATTTTGCCACACTTTGCCCTTTTCTTTGAGCCGCGGATTGAAGTAATTAGGTGCCATTTGCCTACGACCGCGGTCTGATAGCCGGCGTCCAGCAGGAGCCCAGACACGGTCGGGTGCGCCGGATCTAGATCGTCGTGCAGATGGAGTTCGTGCAGAAGCATGCGTCCGCACGCAAACCTTCCCGGGCGATACGGTCGATATTCGGCGTAGGCAACACATCGGCCAGCATGCTGCGGTAGGCGCTGATTGCATTCGCCGAGTGGTCGTCGGACATGATGTACAGAATGTTCGGTTGCTTCATGTTATCACCACCTTTCTTTCTACCGCGGCATAGTGCCACAACCCAGTGCGCTTTCGACAATCTTATTCACACCTACCACTCTTTATCTCGATCAATGAAGGCAAGATGATTCCCGTAGAAGATTGCGCTCAAGGCTACAGTCAAGACTGGTCAGAGTACCTACGCTGCGCGTAGGCTCTTAGTTGGATGTCCGTTCGCCAGGGAAACCGGCCTCTCTGATGCGCCGACTGACTTCACGCAGAGTCCGGTCGTCGTTGGGATGGATGGAGCCGTCGCCACGGGGGCCGATTTCATCAGCAGATTAGCGCCGAGCCGTCGCGCTACCTGCAGTAGAAACCACACTTCGGCCTTGGAGAGGTATCGGACACTCTCGTCATAAACCAGCCTCCACGAAATCTCGTATTGTCGCGGCCCATGCATTCCTGCATCACGGTATTGATCTCGCGCAGCGCCCCTTCGAAAAGATGACGGTTCAGGGCATTTTTTTGCTTCCAGCGCACCAGGCGTGTCCCATTCGACCGGTTCCGGCATGAGGAAGGGTTCAGGTGTGATGGAGTCTTCTTCACCAATCGCGCCTTCTTTGAACGATATCAACGTGTGTGACTGGAGTTCGCGAACCAGAGCGAACTTCTCTGAAAGCTGCTCGTAGTTCTCCGGATTCCTGTAGTAGCCGCCGATCCCGTCGAACCAACCGGCAATGGGTCCGTAATTCGTCAGCAGTTCGTGCAGGATCGTGTTGTTCCGCTCGAAATGTTCACCGTCCGTCTAAGCCACGTGCGGTGGCACGTAATGGCAGTAGCCGAGACCGCGCCGCGCGCAAGCCTCGTTCACCGAAGTGAACTCGCTCGCAGACGTGTCAAAGAGGTAGAGCCCACCCAGGTGCTTGGTGGTAAGCGTTACGTAGCAGATACCCCCGCGGCTTCAGCCAAATCGCAGATTGCCTCGGCGTCGAAGTTCTCCGCGGTAAAACGGCTGAACAGTTCCTGTTTCACCTCCAGACATAGGGTACGATCGGTAGGAGTGATGGAGGCCTCCGTCAGCTTCCAGCAAAGATGCTTCCAGCAGGGCGACGAGGTCCTTGCGCCCGCCGATTTGCTCGAGGAGATCAGGCTGAACAGGACGCAATGCACAAACAGACCGAAGCGCGCTTCAGAAAACCACTGGTACGACGCATTCTGGGGAGCGCTGTCCAGGTGATTTCATGGTCTGTCAAGTGCGGGGGCGGGGAACAGCGTTCTTCCGTAGTCATTCTGCGAACCTTCGTGATGAAACGTTGTGTGTCGACAGCCTCGGCTGGGGAACCTGCATGTCCATGCATTACGTCTGTACTTTACGTTTTGGTCTAGCCGGCCGGGACAGAGTGGCACCTCCCAATGAGTGTTGGACCAGATAGACAACATTCAAATCCCAATGATCAAGCCTGAATACCCCCAATGCAGTATGCCGTATTAGCTTTCATCTAAGCCAGAATTTCACCAGATTCTCTAGACTAAAAGGCTTACGATAGCTATCAATTGATGAGATCTGCTATTATCACAAAATCTCTTGGTCAGTTACAACTTAAAAACTGTCCGAACTAAGACTATAATGTGTCTTTAGTAAAAGACCTAAGCCAGCGCGAACAAGACTTTAAGCCTCATTGGAGGTGAATTTTCGAATTCAACAATCACTGTTTTTCGAACATGACAGGTGAGGATCGAAATATCGAAATCGAAACGCAAAAAGTGACGATTTCGATCAATGACTCTGGGTTGATTTAGGTTTCTCTGTCGAAATACTTTAAAGGTTCTATGGAGATATCCCTGTCCCAAGCTAAATTTTAATGGAGTTCGTCCCGTTTCGAGTTAGAATTATAGGGTTGGCAAAGCTCTAAAGCTCGAAAAAGAAACATTCTTGAAACGATACATCTAAAACTAATCTTCCCTCAAGGCTTGGGTGCAAGCAGCTATGACGGATTGAAACTATTCGTAGACGGCCTGAGGCCTAGACGGCATCTGCATTGGATAACCGCGAAGAAGCGATGAAATGTTCTATTCTTGAGTTGTGGTATATCACGTGCCTATGACAGGCCTAATGTCCTGATGAGCCTGACGGACGACCAGGGCTACGATGACCTGAACTGCCACGGTAACCCACGGTTGGAGACACCGGAGTTTGACCGCCTCCACAACGAGGCCGTGCGCCTCACCGACTTCCATGCCAACCCCATGTGTGCGCCGACGGGGGCAGCGCTGATGACCGGCCGATACTCCACCCGCACTGGTGTGTGGAGTACGCTTCGCGGCCGGTATATCATGAACAGCGACGAGGTCACTATGGTCAACATCTTCGCGGATTCTGGTTATGCCACTGGGATCTTCGGGAAATGGCACCTGGGAGACAACTGGCCGTACCGGCCGTTTGACCGTGGATTCCAGGAATCCCTGTCTTTCGGCCGGGCGTTGTCGGCGAGATCCCGGATTACTGGGACCACGACTACTTCAACGGGTGTACGAGCGCAACGGTAAGCCCAAGCGATTCGAGGACCATTACTGCACCGACGTGTGGTTTGATGAGGCCACGGAATTCATCGACGAGAATGTCGGCAAGATCCGTAGAAAACTGGACGAGGTCGGGATCGCCGACAACACGATCATCATCTTTATGGGGGACAACGGCACAGCACGTGGCGCAACCTAGATCGTAGAGGGTTCCTGAAGGACGGCTACAACGCCGGTATGGGTGGCCGCAAGTGCTGGGTGTTCGAAGGCGGGCATCGCAACAGTTGCTTTATCCACTGGTCCAAAGGCGGCCTGATCGACAATGACTAGTGGCCGCTCAAGGTTGTCACTGAAGGGATCTACGAGGTCGAGCTTCGCCGCTGGCCGCGCGAGCGAATACAGCGATCTGTGCTGCTGTTCTGCCACGCCGCAACGTTCCGTCCGGAGACGACTTCGTCCCCGGTGAGGCCCTGTCGATTTGATCGGCCCGCATCAAGGTCGGCGGTGTTGAGTGCGCGCCCCGGTTGCAGGAAACGAAACGTGCAAGACGTTCCGGATCCCGCTCAAAAAAAGCACGGTCCGTCTGGAGACGTTCTTTGCTGATGCCAACGATGTCGTCCGCGGGGCCTACTCTGTACATCAGACCACTAAAGAGCGAGACGTAATGAAGCAATTACGATCCCCGTCCCGGTTGTAGGCACAGTCCTGGTTGCAGACTGCCAGACCGCGAAAGGAGAAGATACGCCGCTTGAGAGCATGCTACTGGTGAATTTGGGGGCTGGGTTCGATCTGACCCATGTTCGAACGCCACGCTCAAGCCCGCGCCTCAGGATACCAATGAACATATATATTCTTTAACGGAGTTTGTTCCTGACATTTCGGTGTCTCATCCCATTTCAAGAACTAACGAATCTGGTCTGGAACATAGCAAACGAGGCTCGACGTGGATTGTTCAAACAGAACAAATACGGTAATGTCACTATACGACCCAATAACAGACGAACCAAAAATTTCACATTCCTGAACCCACAATCGAATTTTCCTAACACAATCCCCAGACTCGCGACACACCAAAATGAAACATTCCAGGCCATACACAGGCGTTTGCTTGCTGTCAACAGCATTGGGGCGTAGGTGGTTCGATTTTCGCGACGGTTTATTGGCAATCCCTGTCCATCCCCCCCAGCAAACAGAAAGATGGCCAACAGCGTCTGTATTCCCCGGATGGTGGCACTTAGACGAAAGGAACAGTGAAGGTGGGGAAAAATCGATCTTACACGCGCGCGTGGATCATCGGTCTATTGTTGATTCCCATCAACTGCTACTGGATTGTGCAGATGGAGGAGGTTCGCCGTGGGGTAGGGGCAACTGTTTTCTCTTTGTTCTTTAACACCATTTTCACACTATGGGTCTTGTTCCTGTTAAATTGAAGCCTGCGCCGGTTCGCGCCGCAAATCTCCCTAAACAACAGAGAACTATTGACTGCTTATCTCATGGTCAACATGGTGACGGCGATGTGTTCTTACGGCATGCTACCGATATTGCTCCCTGTGATGACCTATGTCTTTTGGGGTGCGAGCCTGGAAAACGAGTGGCGAAAACTTTTCCATCGAGATCTGCCGCGATGGCTTATGGTGGACGACCCGTCAGTGCTAGCAGAATATTACCGTGGCGAAGCGAGTTTGTACACGACACGGAACCTGACCGCCTGGTTGCCGCCACTACTTTGGTGGTCACTTGTTACCTTTGTCCTGATCTTCGTTATGTTGTGCATCAATATTATTGTGCGCAGACAATGGATTGAACACGAGAAACTCTCCTATCCGATCGCTGAAATTCCGCTGAACCTGGTCAACTCCAATTTTTATAGCCGGTTGATGTGGCTAGGATTTGCCATCGCAGCAGGGATTAATCTCATCAACGGGCTTCATTTCCTACATCCAAATCTACCTGCACTGGCGTTCTTCAAAAGAAAGTACATCGGGTACATTTTTACGGAGAAACCGTGGAGCGCGCTACGGGCAATGCGCATCTCCTTCATCCCTTCGATCATTGGACTGAGCTTCTTCATGCCACTCAATCTGCTGTTCTCCTGTTGGTTTTTCTACTTCCTATTGGCAAGGCATGCGTGTTTTGGGCGCAATGCTGGGTTGGCAGACATATCCGGCATATGGTCGACACGCCTACATCGTCCAGGAATCAGTTGGGGCATACCTGGCCATTCTGGCAATCGCTATTTGGCGTGGCAGACGGCACTTTTCTCAAACAGTCAAAGTCGCGTTTGAGGCACCAACATCGTATCGAATGGCATGGGCAGGGATTATTTGTGGCTTGGGCATTCTCACCTTCTTCGGCTATCGGGCGGGGATGTCACCTGATGTATCGGTGACCTTTTTCCTCTTCTTTTACGCCCTTTCCATCGCTATCACTCGACTGCGAGCAGAGGTCGGATTCCCCGATCACGATGTCCATTTTGGGGGACCGATCCAGATGATAACGTCATCGGTGGGGACAGCTAACCTTTCGCAAGCTTCACGGATCACAATGCCGTTGTTCTGGTTTATCAGCCGTCGCTTTGATAATCATATAATGCCCCATCAACTAGAAGGATTTAAGATAGCCGACAGAAGCGATATGGAGGTGCAGAGAACCGTATGGTCAATACTACTGGGTGTTGCCGTCGGAATCGTCGCCACTTTCTGGATATTGCTTCACACCAGTTTTAAGGTCGGACTTGACAATATGCCCCATCCTTCTCTGGATTGGGGACGAGAGCCGTGGTCATACTTACAGCAATGGTTACACAGCCCAACTGAAATCGATTACTATCACATAGGACTAATAGGTCTCGGCTTCGTGGTTGCCTGTTTTCTAGCCACTATGAGCGCTCTATTTTTATGGTGGCCTCTCCATCCGGTAGGGTACGCAGTGGCGGGGAGCTACGGCATGAGCTTTTTGTGGTCGTGTATGTTGGCAAGCTGGGTTCTGAAGTATCTCATCCTACGGCATGGTGGCCTGAAGCGATATCGACAAGCCACTCCTCTGTTCTTAGGGCTTATCTTAGGTGAATTTTCGTTGTCCGGTATTTGGGCAATTACCGGTATTGCCTTGAATTTACCCCAGTTATATCAATTTTGGATCTGATTACCTGGGTCCACGCCCCCACCTGCGCCAACAACCTTGACATCAGGGTCGCAGAGGAGGTAGCCTCGTCGAGGGAGCGCGTCTCTCTGAGCAGGGGAAACCGATGAGCATGTCTCCTCTAGAGCGAGGAGAGGAGTTGCAAATATCTCCAATCGTTGGTGCGATTTGCGATATAGGCCGACGACCAGAATTCCTTTACACCTCGCGCAGACTATGCAGGCTGATCTCCCGCTTCAATGCTCAAGGGTAATGTTTACACACTACAGGACCAGGTCATCGAATACAACTGCTTTGGCATTTCACATTCTCAGTACGATGGTCTACATTCTATCCGTTGTGTATTTACCAAAGAATGGCAACTCAGCATTAACCTCTCCAGTAGGGACAAATTCTACCACCTAATAGAAGATTTCAGAGAACGCCACAATCATAAGACCTTATTGCGTAGTCCAAAGATGAGGGCAATGGACGTGGCAATCTAACTTCACCTACACATCTGAAGGATTGTTCACCATAGGCTTCAAAGACTAACGAGGAAAAGAAACAGGACTTTCAACCTAAACTTCAGTAAAAACGAGGAATTCCATGTACATTCATCCAAGATCTGTCGCAGACAAAATTTTCGATGCTTGGCGAAGTCCCGGCCGATTCACAAAAAACCCCGACATCATCCGACTTAAATCCGGCCGTCTCCTCCTCGTTTACTCCGATACCGAAGCACACTGGGGAGAAACAACGCAAATTCTCACCATCCTGCACAGCGACGACGATGGCCAGACTTGGGACAAACTGAGTGAAGTGGCAACTGCGGATCGCAGCAAAGGTGACGAACGCCTGGTCACGCCACGTATTAGCCTGCACAGCGACGATCGGATTGCCGTTATCTGCGACCACGACGATTTCAGCCACTTCCACCAAGATCAACCGCCAGGCAACTGGCTCTGGTGGAGTACCGACGGCGGCAAAAGCTGGGATGGTCCGCACAAACCCAATATCACAGGCTTTGAACCCGATCGAATAATGGAATTGCCAGACGGACGTCTTGCCGTTTGTTCACACGTCATGCTGCGCGAAAGTCAGGAGTTCGCCGAAATCATGACCACCTCCACCGATGGCGGCAAAAGCTGGGGTAATCAGGTCATCGTCGCACACGATGGTTATCACCGCTTTTGTGAAGGCGCTCTCGTAATCCTGGATGGTGGTCAGGAACTGGCCTGTGTCATGCGAGAAAATCACTCGGGTGGTATTCCTAGCTTTGTCACCTTTTCTCAGGACAATGGCCAAACCTGGAGCGCCCCTCAAATGTGCCCTTTTGCACTGCACCGCCCCTACGTGAAACAACTCGTCGATGGCCGCTGCATGGTCACCGGCCGCCACGTCAACGGCGGCCTGGGTTGTTACGCCTGGATTGGCGACTTAAAAAAAGAGGCGGGTACCTATGTCATCGGAGGCCCCCGCAGAAAGTACAGTGCAACGCTAAAAGATGGGGCTCTTATCATTGAAAACGAACCTGAGCATGAGTGCCGCTACAGCCTGTTGCCACCCCAGAATCGATTCAGCACTGTCGACTTCGAAGTGGAACTCAAAGTGGAAGGCCCCCCCGGAGAACCGATCGCATTTATGTCCTGCGGAAGCGTTGATGCCCTACTCTATATCGGGGCTGATTTCATGACCCTCAGCGAAGTTCAGCGCACCGACCTCCACAAAAAAGCCGACTTCTCTCGCCCGAGAAAGATCGCTATTCGACACAAAGGCGGATTGCTACGGGTACAACTGGACGGAGAAGACCTCATCTCTCGCAATGTCTTTCGCGGAGAAAGCAATATTTCAGATTTCCGAGGCGCTCGTCCGGACATGCGCACTATGTTCGGGCAATGGGGCAACGCGGGCACAAGTAACTGGATAGCAGTATCCTTCTCATCCAAAAACAGAGTACTTGAAGACTGGTCATGGCGTTGGTCTGCTGCATCCGGCGACTATCCTGACCAGTATCAACGCAACCGCATGGTACAAATCCATGCCAACCATCCAGATCAGAAACCCTACCCAGATCATGGCTACTCCTCCTGGCTCACATTACCGGATGGTCGAATCATTCTCGTCGACTACACCAACTGTGGTGATATAGCCGGAAAAAGCCATCTCGTCGGGGTTCACCTTGAACCAGAAGATATTGCATAATGCCCGATTACCCACAGACTCTTTTCCATTGGCCAAGCTTATGATCTCGTCGCTTGTAGTGATAGCCCTTCGGGTATTTTCTTTCCACAGCGCTCTCAGTCAAAGGTGCCGGACACAAAGCGTACCTCGGACTACCGGCCAATAATTCCAACCCATGACACATTGATTTACCGGCCGGCCCCGCACTGGGTTGGACATTTGCCGTAGCAGCTTACGCGCACTCCTGATCCTAAAAGTCATCGGTTAGAATATGGGTTCAGGAACTCCGTCAGTGGCTATGTACGGATTTGCCGCTTTCTATGCGGTGTATGCTGTGTTGAATTAGTAGTATTACCTGGACCCAAAAGCAGATTAATCGCATCGAAGGCAGCAGCATTTCTCCGATAGCCTCCAAGATCGCCCCGTAGCTGGAGGTCGATAATGGATGGGCGACGATGCGTTACACACGGCGTCTTGGAGGACACGATCTGACGGTCACCGACTACGTCGGCGATCATCAGTACGCCAAAGGCGCGCTTTGATTTCAAATCCACGTCCCTAAAGAGAGAAACAACGAAACTGGCGACCACCATCTCCCACAACTGGAAGTTCCGCCGGTCTTATCTGGCATCGGTGGCCATGATGGTCGATGAGATCATGATCACGTTCAAGAAGGAGGCCAAGCTCAATCAGATGTCCCTGAAGGATTCAATTTCCTGTTAATCGAGTCTGACGTGAACCAGACCGTGCTGGGGCATGGGACCTCGAGCCGGGAGCGAATGATCGCCGGTACGATGGCCTTCGTCGCCTTCGACAACACCATGACCTTTCGTTCCTACGGTCGGAGACGCGAGCTATACCTGAGCAAGCCCGTATCGGAAGACGTACCGCGTGGACGGAAAGCTGACCATCCACCTGCTGCACGTTTGGCTCATCTTTGACGCCCAACAGGGCAACAACGAATAGCTGGAGGAGTTCCTGTGCGATTACGGTGTCGACATGTCCCGGCATACAAGCCCAAGATGGTGGCACCGTGGTTTCGATGGAAAAAACAGCCTTTCCATGTCGCTGCACATACGCGTATCAGGTATGCGAAAGACCGTCATCCTCGGCGAGTACGACCTTGATACCAAGCGTGTCCGGCTGCTGCCGCGCTTCGAGGGCGCGGTGAACACCAGCATCGGAACGCAGCGCAAGGACACTAGGCTCCACGTCGGTAGATGGCTGAGTTGGGACAACGAGCGATTGCGCGCGGCCCTAGTAACCGGCGCACCCGGCTTCGCGCCTCTGAAGAACTGTCATAAGCAGCTTGCGATTCTGCCCCACAGCAGCCTGAAGCAGAAGCTGATCGGTGTCTCCAACACGATGACTCTAGTACCGCTGCGATAGAAAGGAATGAAAGAGCCGGTCAACGAACATTGGAGAACTGCGGATTTTCTCTTGCCTGTGGTGACTATCTTTATCTTCATCACAGTTTTTTAGGCTGGATATTCGTTTGTAGATGACACATTAATCCGCTAACTTCACCTGAGGTAGAGTAACACAATATCTGGATAATGCTTATATTTACAAGGTAAACTTGGTCACGTCTTTTGAGGGGTAACATTACAAGTTACCCGATTACGGGATTGAAATTCAGCTAGGAGCCGCGGCCATGTCCGACGACACCAAAGTGTATCTGTCGGACATGGCCTTCGCCGAAGTGGAGGACATCCTGGACGACGTGGAGCTGGCCTTATCTGCTCCCAGAGTTCCAGCCGGTTTAAAGGAGCAGGTTAAGTAGCAAGAGAATATGGTGTAATGCTAGACGA
>PACG01000034.1 GCA_002699335.1 Candidatus Poribacteria bacterium | reverse complement strand
TGTTCTTCAACACTTTCTCTTTACCAGTTTTTTTGCTTTACTTACAGTAAGTGTTGCAAGCGAAAAGACGCCAATAACCTACAATGATCATGTCAAACCGATTTTCCGTCAACACTGTCTGAAGTGTCATGGTGATGACAAACAGAAAGCAGGTATTAACCTGCAAATCTATGCTAATGTACTTAAAGGAGGCAGTGCAGGTGAGGTTGTTATCGCTGGGAGATCCAGCCAGAGCTTATTGTTCCAAGTAATCACCAATCCAGACGATAATGCCCGAATGCCACCCTATCAACCTCCTCTACCTGATGAACAAATTGCGATGATTCAAAGGTGGATCGATACTGGATTGAGGGAATCGATGAGTAGCAAGTCGATGGTGAAAACGCGGGATCTAACGTTCCAACCCACTCCTGCTGGTATTAAGCGGGACGGTTTTTCTCCCATGCCACAGAATCTACGTCAAGTCAAAGTCCCGCAAGTAAAACGACCGTTGCCGGTTCTGGCGATGGACGCTAGTCCATGGGCACCATTGCTGGCGGTATCAGCACAGGAACATGTTCGGCTTATCCACACCAAGACGGAAAAGGAAGTGGGCAGACTAGCATTTCCCGAAGGGATTCCTTATGTAATTCGCTTTAGTCGCGACGGTGTTCTTCTCATGGTAGCGGGAGGACGTCCGGGTGAATCAGGGAAAGTGGTACTCTTCGATATTCAAACGGGTCAGCGACTGACCGAAATTGGTGATGAAATAGATGCCGTTATTGCCGCTGATCTTAGTCCGGATCAACGTTTGGTTGCATTAGGTGGTTCAGGACGAGTGGTTAAAGTGTATTTAACAACAGAAGGTACGTTGTGTTACAGAATTGAGAGGCACACCGACTGGATCACCGCTGTTAGCTTCAGCCCGGATGGGTCGAAATTAGTTACAGCTGACCGTGCTGGAGGAATTCATCTTTGGGACGCAAATAGCGGTAAAATTCTACTTAGTTTCTTGGAACATAAAGAAGCTGTTCGTGCTCTAGACTGGCGTATTGATAGCAAAGTTTTGGCTTCTATGGGCGAAGATGGTCGCTTGATCTGGTGGGACGTGACTGACGGATTCCCTGCTACTTCCAAGACTAACGCCCATCCACCAAAGCGCCCTGCAGGTGTCTACGGCCGTATTCCAAATGGTGTGCTCGCTGGACGTTTTGATCAAAAGGGGAACCTTGTAACAACAGGGCGAGACCAAGTTGTTCGACTCTGGGCCCCCAATGGAAATCAGAAAAAGAGTTTTACACTTGAATCTGGAATTCCGATCAGCAGTTCAATTGCAAATGAGGGCAAAACTGTCATTAGTGGTGACAGTGCAGGTCTTGTCCGATTCTGGAGATCAGAGTAGTGTTTAAAGCAAACTGGAAATCTTGCCCGTTAAGGAGATAAAGAGTATGAAGACATCCCTAATAAACCAAAACCAGATAGATCATACCGGTTGTGCTGGATTCCGCGCGATCTCGCGACGGCAAGTGATTAAAGCGGGAGTTTGTGGAGCGCTTGGTCTTTCAATGGGGGACATGTTCCACCTTCAGGCGTTTAATGATAAAGCTTTCTCTGCAGTAAAGGCAGGAAAACTCGAGCCTAAGGCATTAAGTGTAATTCAGCTCCATTTAGGTGGAGGGATGCCCCAACAGGAGTCATTTGACCCCAAACCTGAAGCGCCAGTGGAATATCGCGGCTCATTCGGTGTAACAAAGACGAAAAACGGAGACGTTTTCAGCGATAATTTTTCAGAAACCGCGAAGATCGCTGACAAAGTAACTATAGTGCGTAGCATCGTGGGCCGTATCCCAGACCATGGGTTAGCCACCTATCATCTTTTCACTGGATATACACCAACGGCTGTCATTGATTATCCACAAATGGGGTCGATTGTTTCGCACGAACTTGGATTACGAGGTGACCTACCTCCCTATATTGCTATTCCCAACAAAAATGCTTCCGCAGGTGGAACAGGTTTTCTAAGTAGCACCTATGGACCTTTTGAGATCAACTCTGATCCAGGCAGCCGTAGCTATAGAGTTCGTGACTTCTCCATTCCAGACGGTGTATCCTTAGAACGGTTCGACCGNCGNCAGACNGCTCGTCAAATTGTTGAGNAACGAATTCGAAANNTGGAANCTGATCCCACGACTCTNGACACNATGGATGACTTCTACAANCGAGCCTANGCCCTGCTTACATCAGANAAAGCCCAGAAAGCGTTTACACTTGAAGGGGAAACCGATGAAACNAANAAACTCTANGGAAGNCATGTTGTNGGCNTAAAGGGGCCNGATAACAGATATCATCCNAAGGGACTTGCAGAACGGCTGATCGTTGCNCGTCGCTTAGTGGAATCTGGNGTGCGGTTCGTGACGGTAGATTACGGNTCGTGGGATGCGCACGTTGATNTAAAAAGAACCTGCCTNGACCAAATGCCGGCACTCGANCANGCTATTGCNGGGTTGGTTACAGATTTAGAACAACGTGGTCTTCTCGAGACGACGCTNTTCTGGGTGACAACCGAATTTGGTCGNACACCCAAGGTAAATGCTACAAGTGGTCGTGATCATTGGGCACGATGNTATTCATTGCTGCTAGCTGGAGGTGGTTTTGCNCCNGGGCTTGTTTATGGAGCTAGTGACGCAACGGCNGCAGAACCCGCTCGGGATNCTGTCCCACTGGAACATCTNCTCTTTACAATTTATCANCAGCTTGGCATCGATGCTAACAAGGAACTGGTNGCGTTCGGTACTCGGCCAATTGAGATTATNAAAGGTGGGGAGCTGGTAGAAGNCTTACTCACATGAAGTTGTAGCCTCCCAATTATGGAGGGGTAGGNCGCGAAGAGATGAATCGANTAANTATTGCCCCAANGGATNNCCAANATCCAACGATATTCGAAGTNTTNCTTNTTAACCCATTTNCNCTGTTTTGCTTTACCTTGCTANTAACTACCATCNCACANGCTATAGGACCGTACCACATTGAGCGGACGCTTCCGCGATTCGGACAACGGGGCACANCNGTTGAAGTAACGATTCAAGGAGCTATTATCGAAGAGCCTCGCGAGATTATCTTTTTTCGACCGGGTATCCAAGCAGTCCAATTCGAGAAGCTACCGGATCTTCCTCGTCGTATCGGATTAGCGCATGGTGGATTCATCAAGGAACAAATCANGTGCAAATTCGAAATTGAACCTAGTTGCCCGCTTGGTGAGCATCCATTTCGCATCCGATTCGGTGCTGAAATCTCATCCCTCGGTACGTTTCATGTTACTCCTTTTCCAGTTATCGATGAAAGCAAAAAAGCTCCAGATGCAAACAACACACTAGAGAAAGCTTTCCCTGTTTTGCCAAATGTGACAATTCAAGGTCAGCTGGGTTCCGGATCGCGTGGAGAGATAGACCTATTTCGTATTCCGGCGAAAGAGGGACAACAACTGTCCGTCGAAGTTGATTCCGTGCGGATTTCCTACAATCATTATGGAGATTCGGAATTTGATCTTGCTGTTCGGATACTTGATGAATCTGGTCAGGAGTTGGCGACCAACGACGATAACCCACTGCATCTTCAAGATCCAGTAGTCTCTCTTAAACTATCTTATGATGGTTTAGCATACGTCGAAGTAAGACGTTCGGTCTTTGCTCCTCGGAATACTATCTATTGTTTGCATATTAGCGAGAATCGACGTCCATTGGTTGCGTACCCACCTGGAGGTCAGGCAGGTTCTAAACAGGTCATCACCCTGCTGGGTGACCCTACAGGTGATTATGAAGAAACTATCGATATACCGGAAAAAATTGGCCNATTCGAATATTTCAGTGGCAGTCCTTCATCGTTATTACTACGATCGAGTCCATACCCTAACATCTTGGAGAATCAGACAGCATTGGAAACTTTTGTTGATAAACTCCCTTCAGTCTTAAATGGCATCATTANTCAAGCTGGTGATACCGATGTGTTTAGGATCTCAGCCAAGAAGGGTGATCGGTTACAAGTCCGTGTGTTTGCGGCTACTTTGGGGTCGCCAATTGATCCAAAGATTCGTATTCGCTCAACTGACTCTAAAAGTAAGCCTGGTTCTATTGAATTGGAAGTGGACGATGCCTTACTTACCGACCACGATATCTTCGGCACTTCTTTCCGTGGCGGAGGAGGACTGAAAGAAGTCTTGGACCCCTCTGTAATCTGGGAACCGACAGCTGATGGCGACTACTTACTTGAAATTGAGGATACCAGTAATTCTGGTGGACCCACTGGTATCTATCGTGTAGAGATTGTTTCCCCTAAGAATGTGATTCATACAGCTTTGGTTAGCCGAGCTAACGACTGGATGGAATGCCCGCGAACTAGTAGCCTCGCCGTCCCACAAGGTAATAGNTGGACTGTCAATGTGAGTATATTGCCGGGACAAGGAAANACATATCGTGGAGAGTTGAATATTATAGCTAATGGTCTTCCAGCAGGTGTTCGATCTGTATCGCCACGAGTTCCTTCTGGAGCAAAACTCTGGCCTGTNCAGTTTGTTGCAGACCAATCTGCGTTACTGAAGGGAGCCTTGGTTACACTAGAAGTTGTTCCCATCGATTCTTCTCACAGACTTAAAAGTAGATCACAACAAAACATCCCTTTTATTAATCATCCAGGCGGTGATGCTTGGAGAACGGTTCGGCTTAACCGCTTTGTACTTGGAGTTACCGAACCAGCGCCATTTACCATCGATGTCACTCCACCANCNGTACCACTCGTCCGTGGTGGTGAATTAGCTATACTTGTAAAGGTCACTCGGCGTGAAGNGTTTAACCAACCGGTCCAGTTCCGATGTGACTGGAGACCTCCAGGTATAGGTTTTCCTCCCACCCAAGTAATTCCGTCAGGACAGAATGAGGCGTTCCTACGTATTTCCGCGCAGGAAAGAGCTCCGCTTGGTATCTTGCCTATCGTTGTCGTTGCCAGTACCGTACGAGAAGACTTCAGCGATTATGTTGGCACGGGGCATGTGCGCGTATCTTCTGCAATCGTCAATCTGACCATCNCGGAACCGTACGTTGAACTAACCAGTCAGCCAGAGAGTATCCGTCGAGGCCAGCGTAAACAGTTTGTTTGGACCGTACGCCACAAGAGACCGTTTGAAGGAGAGGCACGCGTGAAACTTATTGGTCTGCCTAAGGGAGTTCATCTGATTAATCCTCTTCCTCTCTTAACAAAGCATTTAAAGGAGATTTCATTTCAAGTTGAAGCAACCAATGAAGCTTTGCTTGGGCGTGTCGCTGGACTATCGTGCGAAGTGGTTGTTGAAACCGAAGGGCAGGAAATTCTTCAACGGACGGGAAGTGGAACTCTACGGATCGACCCGAAACTATAAACGTACATAAGGTAGAAAACTAGATTTCAATCAGTAAAAGAACTGGAGCGGTAATGTTTAACTATACTCTCTATAGGTTGATGAAGGTAATCAGGTGTGTGGCCATCGTTTTCGTTGGTTTCGTAATTTCGATTTATGCTCTTGCCGATGATAGAGGCTCTTCCACATTGAGTTTTCGTCGGGATGTAATGCCTATTCTATTTCGTGCTGGGTGTAATGCGGGTACATGCCATGGTTCTGCACGAGGGAAAGATGGCTTTATGCTTTCACTGTTCGGTTATGATCCGAAGGGCGATTATTTTAGAATTACTCAGGAGATGATTGGGCGCCGAGTGAACACGTCTGTTCCAGAACAGAGTTTACTGTTAAAAAAGGCCGTCGGTGCAGTTCCACATACCGGTGGTAAGCGTTTTGATCGGGATAGCAGTTACTACCGGACCCTGCTTCATTGGATCGAATTAGGGGCGCGGGATGATTCTGGTCAAGTTCCCGATACTATCGAGATCGTGTTATCAAAGACCCGCTTTGTGTTCGAAGAGATTGGTAACATAGGAATGCTTAAGGTGGTAGCAAAAGCGGACGATGGGTCTTCAGAAGATGTCACATCATTGGCTCGGTTCCATAGCAACAACATGAATGTGGCCACAATCGATGAACATGGCCAAGTAACGGCTATTGGACCAGGTGACACGTACGTTTTCGCCCGTTTCAGTAGGTTTACGGTTGGAGCAGAAGTCATTGTGTTACCACAGGCAAATGGGTTCACTTGGCCGAACCCACCAGTATTTAACTATATTGATACATTAGTATTTGAGCGGTTACAGAAACTCCGGATCGTTCCTTCAGATTTGTGTGATGATGAAACTTTTCTGCGTCGTGTTACGCTCGATCTTGTCGGTCGACCGCCAACCAGCAACGAGTACTACGATTTTATGGAAGACACCCAATCGGGAAAACGTTCACGTAAGGTTGACGACCTGCTGCAAAATAATGCTTTCGCTGATCTCTGGACGGCATTGTGGGGTGAACAATTACGGATCATTGGGGGAAACTACGCACCAGTTGCCACCCATGTCAAGGCCGCCGAGGCATTTTATGAATGGATCCGCCAACAAATGCGTTCCGGTCGACCGCTCAATGAGTTTGTAGCGGAAATGGTAGCCTCCTCTGGCAGCAACCTCATGAATGGGCCTGTGAACCTCTATACAATGATGATACACAAGCCAAAGGTCGACCCGAAGGCTCTCGCCGCTGACTTTTCGCAGGTGTTTCTCGGTGTTCAAATTCAGTGTGCTGAATGCCATAATCATCCGTTTGATCGTTGGACGATGAATGACTACTATGGTTTTGTTAGTTTCTTTACCGGTATACGGCGTAAACCTGGCGTTGAACCTCGAGAACGTCGAATTTACTACGACACCTCGGCTCCACCTGCTAACCACAAGGTTGATGGTCGACCGATGCCTGCCAAAGTGCTTGGTTCGACCGAGCCAGTTGAGAGAGATGGAGACCCTCGTAGAGAGCTTGCTGATTGGTTAACGTCTCCAAAAAATGAGTTATTTAGTCGTAACCTTGCCAATCGTATCTGGGCACAATTGCTGGGTCGTGGAATTATTGAACCAGTAGACGATGTGCGAGTAAGCAATCCACCAGTGAACGGTCCGTTACTCGAGGCATTATCGAAACGCTTAGTAGATTCAGGGTTTGATTTACGGAGTCTCGTGCGTGACATTTGTAACTCCCGTGTTTATCAACTCAGTGCCAAACCTAATTCCTCGAACAAAAGGGACACACGGCAATTCTCCCACGCGCATCTACGTCGTTTGCGAGCTGATGTTCTGATGGACTCAGTTGTGGCAGTTACTGGGGTTACACGACGGTTCCCAGGATTTCCTGAAGGAACGCGAGCCATTGATTATTACCCGCGTGTGAGTGGTGACAGCAAAGGCCCAAGATTTGGCGATGAGTTCTTCAAAACTTTCGGTCGTTCCAGTCGGGCGACGATCTGTGCCTGTGAAACAAAGAAAGAGCCAACTCTTTCGCAGGCACTTCATATGGCCGTTGGTGATACCCTGAAGGATCGCCTTTCCACTGGCGGTAAAGTGAAACAGTTCATGTTATCACAAAATACAACTGAAGGAATAATTGAGGAAATCTTCATTCACACGCTCAGCCGTCGACCTACTTGCGAGGAAGTAGAAAGTTTCGGAGAACTCATAGGCGATAATGTGACGGACTCCGCTGTCTATGAGGACATCTTGTGGGGACTACTGAATTCGACGGAATTTATGTTTAACCATTAGACATTAATGGATTAAACAACCACGAGTTATCCTGTTAACCATCTTTTGAACCAAGCTACGGAGTTTTTCCACATCACATCACAANTGCTGTGGGCAACACCTTTGTGAAGAACTACTTCGATTCTGTCCGAACAATCTACGTAAATTTCGGAGAGGGCTTCAGCGAATCGTTGACCTCCATCAGGAGGAACCTGCTGGTCATCAGCACCAGATTGAAACGAGATAGCGGGGCAATGAACGTAGTTTTCCAAGTGCGTCAAAGGATTGTATTGGTTATAATAAGCTTGTGCGTTTTTGTCTGGCTTACCTGGTGATTCAAAAGATCCGGGGCGTAACCAATCTGGTGTGGCAANCATTGCCGAAACTGCAGTGATACGTTTGTCCTCCCCCGCAGCTGCCACGGCGATGTCTCCTCCCATTGAAACTCCTCCCATACCGATTTTTTCCTCAACGGACAGGTTTTTGATTGCCCAGTCGATAATTTTTGGTGTTTCTTTTGTTGTGTTTGCCAAGATTGGCCAGAAGTACCGCCGGATGTTATTACGAACTCTTTCTCGGAGTTCCTCAACTGTATTATCCATGCGATCGCCATGCTGATCGGGATCAAAACTTAGCACGAGGAATCCGGCTTTTGCAATCGTTTCCGCTTCTCTTATCCCTGTGTCCTTATCCGAACTGAAACCTGCAAGCCAAATGACGAGTTGTCGTNTCTCGAGTCCTTCNGGTTCGTACCAAACTAATGGNATTTCATCAACTGTNGCTTGTTGGATATTCATTTTTTCCCTCCCTTTNATTTATCATTTGGNACAGAAGTAGGTTGAGTATTGAAGCGAAGAAAAGTTGATTTCAAATTTATTCGAAAACTAGCTTCCTGCTCAGCAGCTTATTATTTTTGTTTTAGCAAAAAACAGATCTACATAAAAAAAACGTCATTGTGGTTTATTAGCCCACTTACTGTAAAAAAAACGGACGTAGTCAGCACTGATGATTTCACCATTGTGGATAAACTATTTTTGCTGGATATTTTATCATAATTACAGAATCGTATCATTGTGCGGCTAAACTGTTCGTCAACCCCAATTACTGTCAACCAATCTGTCTCTTTGCCCCAAAACATTAATCGTGTTAGAATATTTTATTAGTTCGACTTGGTTATTCCTTCCGATATTAAAAATTCAGCATTGAAAACTGTAATGACCTCAAGATACAAATCAATAATTTTATGGATCAAAAAGTCCATAACGCCTATGCTCTTTTTAGCCTGTTGCGCCTTAGCAGTTTGTGCATGTGACATTAAAAAACAGTATTCTTCGGAAAAAGAGAACAAAAAAACAAAGATATCTTTCTGGAATGGATTTACTGGTCCCGATGGGCAAACTATGTGGCAAATCATCAAGAAATTCGAGCAAGATTTCCCACAGTATGAGGTTGAAATGGAAATCATCCCGTGGAGCACCTATTTTGACAAATTGATGGTTTCTCTGGGCTCAGGTAAGCCTCCAGATGTCTTTATCTTACATGAGAATGAATTACTCAACTATGTTCAGCAAGATGCCATTCGGTCACTAGACAATTTGGTAAGAGGAGAACGAGGGATACCCGTTTCTGATTGCTTGGCCCCTATTTGGGAGCGGGTTACTATCAATGGCAAAATTTATGGAATCCCACTTGATTGTCACAATACTGCTGTTTTCTACAACAAAGACTACTTTCGCCTGCTTAATGTCCCCGTACCTGAAAAACTAGAACGGCACAATTTCTTTTTGTTGGCTAATCAATTGACTGTTGATAGAGATGAAGATGGAAATCCTGAAAAATGGGGTTTTGTTTTCGGTGGATCGGTACTAAAGCACTTCTATACTTTGACCGAACAGTTTGGAGGCCAATTTCTAGACCGAAGGACAGGAAAATGTTTGATCGACCAAGAGGCTAGCCAGCAGGCACTCCAGATTCTCCACGATGCAATTAATAAGCATGGCTACATGCCCAATCCAATTCATGACGGATCTAATCTATGGCAAGGGTTTCTCCAAGGCCGAATTGCGATGTATACCGAGGGGATCTGGATGATGAACGGGATGAAAAAACTCGCTAGCTTTGAATGGGGTGTCTTACCCTATCCACAGTTGGGTAATCGCTCGGCAGTATGGGCAAGTTCGCATGTAATGTGTTTGCCGCGGTTCAGCGATACCATCGATTGGGAGGCAGCATGGACTCTTCTGACCTATCTGTCCAATCATGGTGTCACATGGTCAGATGGAGGCCAATTACCAGCTAGATACTCGCAGTTGAGTTCGCCAGATTTTACAGAGAAAGCACATTATCCTGTCTTTGCCGCACAGATACCGCAGATCATTTTCGGTCCCAACGATCCCAACATCATCGAAATCCAAACACGCGTTGAGCCTTGTTTGCTTTCGGCCATGTCGGGCCAACAACCAATGTCAAAAATGGTCGATGAGATCAAAGTAGCAGTCGAAAGCATTTTACGAAGGAGTCTTGATTGAAAATCGATCACGGCCATCGTTCATTGTTGATTCAGCCTCTGATTAATTTCTCCTATGTTGTTCCTTACCTGCTCCTATTTTTTTGTTGGCTGGTAATCCCAATTGCGACGGGATTCCTGATCAGCCTGACCAAATGGACGTTCATCTCTGGCAAATACCAGTTGGTTGGACTTAGAAACTACAAGGATGCCTTTGCAGATGAGCTCTTTCTAAAAGGCATCATCAATACTTTGTATTATACTACCATGACTGTGATTGGAGGGAATCTAGTTTCCTTTTTCTTGGCCTACGGACTAACAAAAGTAAAACGCTTCAGGAATGTGTTCCGGAAAATTTTCTTCGTTCCTCTTTTGCTAAGTGTTGGCACAACAGGAATTATGTGGCAGTGGTTGTATAATACCGATTTTGGGATTATCAATTACTACTTGAATTTCTTGGGCATCAAGAATACCAACTGGCTAGGAGATGCCCGGTTCAGCATGCCAGCAATTGCGTTGATGGCAATATGGGGCAGTTGTGGATTCAATATGCTGATCTACTACGCTGGCATACGAGAAATCCCCTCAGAACTGAAGGAAGCTGCCACCATTGATGGAGCTAGTGGGGTCCAGATGCTGAGATCGATTATTTTACCCCTGCTCCGCCCCAAGATCCTTTTTTGTCTGGTTATTTCTACCATTAGTAGTATTCAGGTTTTTGATCGCCCCTATATGTTGACAGGAGTTGGCCCTTATTTTTCCAATTACACCGCAATTTTTCACATTTATTACCAAGCATTTCGTTACTTCCGTATGGGATATGCATCTGCTTGTGCGTTTGTCTTGGCTCTGTTAATTCTTATTTTTACCATCTTACTTTTCCTGATTCTGGGTAAGCATGAGGAATACTATTGATGAAAGACTCGAAAATCTCTGCCATCATCTGGAATATCTTACTAGTTATCTGTGCTATACTCATGTTGCTGCCGATCTTCTGGATGTTGGTAACCTCCTTTAAACCAGCGGAAGAGGTTTACCTTTCCCCTCTTCAGATTCTTCCTAACAAATGGCAACCGTTCAACTATATTGATCTGTTTCTACAGCCAGGAGTCCCATTGGTTCGATGGTTTTGGAATAGCGTCTTTTTGGCCATCGTTACGACGGTACTAGTCGTCTTTATTTCTGCTCTGACTGCCTTTGCCTTTGCTCGGTTGCAGTTTCCTTTTCGGGATCGCTTGTTCTTCATAATTGTTGCCGCTATGGTGGTTCCTGGACAGGTGACACTAGTACCAGTCTACATTATTCTTCAGAAACTAAGGTGGATTGACACCTACTATGCTCTAATTATTCCCAGTCTTGCTAGCCCATTCGGAGTATTTCTGCTACGTCAGTTTTTTCTGAACATGCCGAGCGAAATTGAAGAGGCCGCTCGAATCGACGGTTGTGGTGACTTCCGAATCTTTGTCCAAATTATCCTCCCGTTGGCCAGGCCCGCATTAACCACACTCGCAATTTTTACTGCATTAGGTAGTTGGAATGGTTTCTTCTGGCCACTGATTGCAACAAACAGCCTGAACATGCGAACTTTACCCATCGGGTTGGCCATTTTAAACGGACAATGGTGGTCAGAACAACATCTCCTGATGGCTGCAGGTTTTACTTGTGGGTTCCCGATCTTTATCCTCTACCTACTATTCGAAAACCAGATTGAAAAAGGTGTAACTGCTATGTCATTCCGGTAGGAGGGTGCTTAAGAATCCCTTATGCTCAAAACATGATTTTATCGTTGTATATTTGCTGGTTCATAATTAAACTCTTTCAGCAAGACAATTTGTTCTTGGCCAATATGATTTCGATCCGCGGTATGGATTGTTGTGGGCCTATCGTGACTCGTGGGGTAAGGAAAGGGTGCCTACAGGTTGCAGATACCCGTCTGATTACCCCGTACACGAGTTATCTTTTGCGCGGGTTTCAATAAGTAATGTTTGGATGTTTGGGTAGACTATTTCAGAATCACCATCTTTCTACTTTCCGTGTAATATTCAGCCTGAATCTGATAGAAGGAAGTGCCACTGAAACAGACTCTCCCGTTTCACTCTTACCGTCCCAGAATAACGCTTTTTCTGCAGTCAGATATCTACCTTCC
>PACG01000033.1 GCA_002699335.1 Candidatus Poribacteria bacterium | reverse complement strand
GTCCTGATCCCCCATGGGGTCGTGCACATATTTCCACTCCTGTGTTCGTACCATTTTACGGCGACCTTCTGCTTCTCGCCATTGCAAAGACTGTATCAGCGTCTGTCTCCCCCATGGTTGGGATAACTGTTCTAGATCTGATAGACGAAAGGGCGGCCCACCGGCACCATACTCAGAAAAAGCTGTTTCCCGTGGTGGTGACGGGGTAACCGTTGGAAGTGGCTGTCCCTGCATAGTTGGTGGCACCCCGATCCCCTGAAGTCGCAACAACGTGGGTACGATATCGATTAGGTTCACCATGCTATTGTCCCTAACACCTGCAGCGATCTCACCTGGACAAGAAACGATCAACGGTACCCGCGTCAGACAATCGTAGAAGACGCCGCCTTTGCACTGCATTCGGTGTTCACCCATGAAATCGCCGTGATCTGAACAAAAAACGACAATCGTATTTTTCCTCAGATCAAGCGCTTCCAAAGCCTCAAGAATCTGCCCGAGTCCATCATCAATGAAACGCACCATTCCGTAATAGACGGCCATCAAACCATACACATCGGCCAAGTCATCCTCTGTCATATTGAGCATCTGGTACAGAACACGGTTGCGTTCGGGCGTGCGTTGATCAAACTCGTCCTCTGGCCAAGGCGGCAGATCTATCTTCTCCGGTGGGAACATAGCGGCATATTGTTCCGGCACCACCCATGGTTCGTGTGGATCGGGAAAAGAGACCCACAGGGCAAAGGGGTCATCCCGATGTTGTTCTAGGAAACGGACAGTTTGACCCGCTATCAGGCCAGTGGAATAATCTTCTAGTGGGTAATCCGACACGGAGTAACTGAAACGTGGGTTTTGTGGCGTCATGGACTGTCGGAGTTGATGGGCAGCATGGATACCTTCGATTGGACGAAACCACTCCATCCCTCGGCAGGCAGAATTGGGGGGCAATCCACCATGCGAAATCTCGCACCAGGTATCGAACAAAGCCAAGTCATTCAAACTTTCAAAACAGTGGTTTTTGCCGATCAAGCCGATCTGATAATCCGCTTCTTTCCAGATTTTGAAGGCATGGGTAGCATCAGACGGCATCAACGTCTGATTTCGTCTGGCACCATGCGAATGGGGGAACTGCGAGGTCCAAAATGAAACTCGAGCTGGTGCACACAACGGGTGCGGCGTGATAGCGTGTTCAAACAGAACGCCCTCTTGGGCCAACCGTTCCATGTACGGTGTCTGACAAAACGTGTTGCCGTAAAGATGACTGGCGGTTGCTTTTTGCTGATCGGTCATTATTACTAATACATTAGGTCGGTCTTGTCTAGACATCTCCCCGATCCCCACCAGTGAAACGAACGCGGCCCAAAGTCCACCTGATAATACAGAACAATCACCCGACCGGGAAGCGAAGTCTCATCAATTTGTGCCCGATCCTGGTCAGTAACCCCGACCTCAACTGCATCTCGATTCTGCTCCAGCTGTTCCATGGTTCAAATCCCTTAGTTGGTTTTTAAATGCCCCCATTTGGTCGCTAATTTGCTGCTAACATCTACGGACAGGATATCTTTGGCCTCCATCATGAGTGACTACTTCTGCTGGCGTTAAAGCGCGGTTATAGACTGCCAATTCGTCCAGCTTTTCTTGATACAAATCGTCGCTGAAAAATCGCCCACCCTAGGTTGCCCCCACTCTATAAACTGTATGCGACACTTAATGATCTTTCATAACCCGGATTGGCAACAGCCCCGCGTATGGTCAATTGATTGGGTAAAACCGATAAATCTGTTGGGACCTTTCCGGCAACTGCCGCCAGACTGTATCAGAAATGCCGCAGCCGCGTCTTTCAATGGCGCTTTGGTCACCCAGCACATTGTGTAAACGATGGAAATAGACCATGGCAGTCATAGGACGCACCTGGTCGGTGTAATTGGGCATAGCTCGATGCCAACACCGCATGTCCCGAACCACCACGGAACCGGAGGGCATGACCATCCGCACAGAGGGCAGTGTCGCCCCTCTTTCCTCGCTGCACACATGGTAGTCTTTGAACAACGCTTCATCTTCCGTCTCGGGAGTGGTCACTGGATCCACAATCAGATGCGAGCCGGGCCAAACTTCGGTACATCCGTTTTCCAGCGTGAAGTCGATCAGCGGGATATTGACCACGATTCTGGTTACGGGTAAGGCCATACCCAGTTCGGGGAACATATGTCCTCCGTCTCTGTGGATCCACTGCTTTTCGGCATTGTTCCAGTATCTGGATTCACGCCGAGTTTCGTTACAGCCGTAGGGTAGAGAGGAAAAGAATTTCGGGCCTATGGCCGCTTCGATAACCTGCAAGGCAAATGGGTTATCAATGATGCGGGGGTCGAGAAAGGGCCCACGCAGAAAATGATCGCGCTGCTCCTTCCCTTCCGGTAGCGACGCCTTGGCTTCAAATGCTTCTCTAACCTCTTCTATAAAGCTCAAGGGCAAGACCTGTTCAAAGATGACGTAACCAATTTCTGACAACCTCTGGCAGGCCAACTCCAGGCTTTGCGGGGAGAGTTCCCCTCGCTGTTGTTCTTCTGCTGTTATTTCCATACTTCGCTCCTGCATGTTACGCGCTTTGCTCAGTTTCAAATTTCCGCTTGGTTACCAAATCAGACCTGCCGCTACCCACCCGAATCAGATTGACGCTCAACTTTAAGCTGACTTCAGGTCGAAGATAGCGTTACCGACAGTATAGTTATATCCGTCGGTATGTTGGATTACTAAGTACTACTTGCCACCTGTTCCCCAGATTGCGTCCGTCCATCTCAGTAAATGCATGGCCTGTGGTGGGTTGGTCATAAGCGNCATCCATGGGAAAACGAGATCGGTCATCATGATGGCACCTGAGACGGAACAGGTGGCAAGGACAAAACGAAGCGTGACCTATAAAAGTGATTTNCACCGATGGCAGTGTAAATACTACCTATCGATTAACTAACGTTGGCCCAAGTCATCCCCGAGATCCGTAGCATCGAACTGCCCTTTATCGGCGCAGACGGCGACGACCAACAGTTCGAGACCTTCTGGCGTATCATTAAAGAGACCGTGGCTGCCCCCCAACCGGTTGGGGACCGTGTCCCACTGCGAAACTTGTTGTGTCTCGTCGTCCACCGTCATCCGTCCTTTGCCCTCGATAATGATATAGACCTCCTCCACACCCTCGTGGCTGTGGTAGCCAATCGAAGCGTCNGGTGGTATGAGACAGTGGGCCAAAAAGCCGAAATNGGAGCGAAAATCCTCCGATCCCCATATCATCCGGCTACCGACCTCACCCTTGCCACCATGCGATTGGGCATATTTGAGCTTGCTCCGGTCAAGCCGTCCCACCGGCAAACGGTCGGTCGACTCAAGTTCAGCGCCAACCCGGTCGTCGCCTAGATCAGTCGACTTTGGCTCGCCGCCGGGCACCACACAGTGAACGTTAAACCAGCGCGTCTCCCNGTCAGTGTGGTTGTATATGGCGTGCTCCTCGCCCGANCGTAGAGGTACCGTGGCACCGCCCTCGACGATCGCCGTTCGCCCATTGTGGGTAAACTGTGAAGCGTTGTCGACAGCGATGAAGATCTCCTCACTGTCATCGTGGCGATGATAACCGATGCCTCCACCCGGCAGTAGGATTGCGCAATGGACGAAAGCGAAAGGTGTTTCGAAATCAGCCCGACCCCAAAGACTATTGAAGAGAATCTTACCTGCGCCAGCGTGGACGNCTGATAACACCTTCATCTCCTCGCGCTTGGCATTTACTATACGCATGCGACCTCATTTCTCGCGGTGGAAAAGTTGAAGATTCAGCTGATTCGGGCCTTCGAAGAAGCTCAGGGTGATACCCGTCCCTCCGCCAACATCGAAAGGCTCCTTGGTGATAGCAACTCCTTTGTTCTTCAGATCCTGAGCGCTATCTTCAACGCTGTCGACATCGAAGGAGATGTGGTGGAAACCCGACGCCCGACCCATGGTCTTTTGCGGCATGAGTTCGAGTAGGATGCCACCAGCATCTAGAAACACATAATCCTCGTCGTCCTCATTGGCAAAACGCTCCATCACAGTTAAGCCTAGCTTCTTCGTGTAAAACTCCACTGCTCCTTCGATATCGTCGCTGATGATCGCTATTTTATGAATCTTATGTGCCATTGAATTGCTCCTTGTTGTTAAATGGGGATTCATGCTCGCAGCCGGTAACGCCTAGTTTGATCATAGTTAAAGTTACAANCTCTCTTATTGAACTATAATCAGTTCCAAATTAACACAGATAGTACTAAATGTCAACGCCACCAACTCGGATGGTGTCACGGTCGGAATTGTTCGAATGGAGGGATATCCTGAACCTATAATGCNGGCAAAATAAACCCACCCACACCAGCTTGAAATCTAGTTCAAGCCAACATGGATGGGTGGTTTGGCTTTGGGGGTTCTCACTGGAAAAGATGCAGNGCTCCGCTGTCCTCTTGACATTTGAAAGCCGTGTATCACATGGCCCAACGGTTGCCTCCTTACTTTGACAGTATGTCCAGATTGATCAATTCAGGATAATTGGTCGAGGCTTCGATCCTTTTGATCGTTTTTTCCACTATTCTGGACTTTTCCAGATTAATCGAATGAGGATGGACCGTCTGAGTTGGGAAGTGGGTAACCAGTTCTNTCAGTTTCGGAATGGTCGACTTCGCATGCGCGCCGTAGTCGATCAGAAGCTTCATGACCTTTTCAAGCCGCGGTTTGCTACCATGCAATTTCTGATCTCTAGCGTAGCGGACGATGCAATCCATTCCCTCTTTGATTCGATGCCTAGCGAAAAGTTCAATGCCACTTGTGCGAATGTCTTCGGCAAACATAATCCCGCTGGGTGCGGGCTCGACAATCGCTTGGTGGATGGCGGGCAACAAAGGTTTGATTTCATCGTACGTAAGATTCTTGTAAACCGAGCCGATATTGCCCCGTGCGCGACCATCTTCGTTCAGGAGGCCCGCACGAACCGCTTCAAACAGCAAGTCGCGATCAACGTCCTCGAGCGACTTGCCGAGCAACCCATTGCGTTGATTAAAGAGAACGAATGTGAGATAGCGTTGCTCCATGCCCCGCGGATCATTCTTCGGATCGCTTTTCGTGAGTTTTCTGAGCAGCTCGGGAACTGCCACCTGAGCGGGGGCCCCAATCCCTCCGAGTGCCTCGGCAGCTAAGATTCGCAACCAGAGGTCGTCGGCAACAATTGTCCTGCGCAAGGCGGGAATTGCTGGTGCACCGCGTTCAGCCTGCAATCGGAGCGATTGGCACACACCATATTTGGAATAGAGATTCGGGGCGTTGAGCAAACGAATTAGTTCCGACACCACATCGTCCTTTCGCCGACCCAGAGCCATGGCAGAACGTTCGCGAACCGTGGGCGACCAGCTCGAAAGCCTATGAAGCAATTGCTTCGTGTTCAGCTTATCGTAGTAGCTCGTTCGATCCCTATTACTCCATCCACGTCCATCGTCGAGAAGACCCTTCGTAGCTTCGCGATCAATTTGCGGAGCGACGCTGCCCTTGCGGCCTGTCAAGTATGTCTTCCCGAGCGGGTAGGCATAGCCGATCATATAGGCTCCAGTNCTATCCCAATTGTTGTAAACCTCGGGTCGTGGCGTGGGAGCTCCTTGGTAGAAAAACGTTCCATCCCAACGCCGAGCCAAATCATAATACCAACCAAACTCTTCCATCCATGCACCACTCGCATGAGGGCCGGAACGTACAACACCAGGAAGCGCCCAGGCCATATTGAAGAAATTACCAGTATGGCCCGTATCGCGCTCTGCCCCGTGCGAAGCGACCGCCATTCGAGAAAAGAATTCGGTTGCCCTAGCATCGCCTTGGAAATCGAATAACACGACCGCCATTTCACATTTTCCGTTATCAGCGTGCGTTTCGATCCAAGGCTGATGGTCACCGTAGGGGATCGCTCCCTTGCCCACATAGAATTGAAGGAGTGCTTCGCTCGTGCGAATCGCGTTGTCGAGTCCCGGGATGCGCAGGCCCGCTTGGCGTGCGAGAACCAACGAATAGGTGAGAGGAATTCCCGGCGCGTTCATCATTCCATAACCGCCGAGTCGCCCTGTTTCTTTGTCGACGAAACCATGCCCCCACGAACCGACGCAGCTTTGCCCGTCCACGATCATTTTCGTGATTCGTTTCAGTCCCTCATCGACATAAGTTTGGTCCCCCGTTGCGAGGACATACTCAGCCAGGAAGATATTGACATAGGCGTATTGCCAGGTGCGAACTCCCTCGGATTGATCATATTGCGATAGAATCCCAGCTTGCTCACGAACAACAGGGAGGTATTCAGGATTTCCGCTTGCCAGGAGTGCCGTGGCGTTGAGCGCGCGCGTGATGATATGNCCCATGGTCGGATCCTCTTTCATCTTCTTTGCTATCGCTCTACAGCCTTGTTCAATAATCCATTTTGATTTGAGGCAGTTGAAGGGCGCTGTCGGGCTATAGGCACCCATGGATTGGAGTTTTACGACGACATTCCTGATCTCGCCCTTTCGCCAGCGGACGAGATGCAATGCACCGTGATTTTCCTCTTTCTCCGCTTCCGTAACGGCCTTGCCAAAGAGAATCCTCGCATCGGCGTCAAACGGTTTCCCCTGGACGCCGATGATGACATCGCCCACTTCTAGTACACTNTCCGCCGGCGAGCCTTTCTCGACTTTCGTAACCTGGATCTGTCTCGCATCGGTCGTCACAAGTTTATCGCAATAGACCCACCCGCGCATCCCTGTCGGGCCCAGCGTCCAATCATGAGTCCATCCCTCGGGTATCTTTCCNCCACGGGTAAGGTCAGGACATTTCTCGCTCTCCGCAAAGGTGGCATGGCCCCCCAAGTAAAGGGTGAAAGCGAAAAATACCGCAAGGAACACTGCGATGAACCGTTGTCTGTTTCTCATTTCCTATCCAAATGATNTCCATCATCATCAGCAACACCGAGACCGAGACCAACAACTTGTCCTCCCATCTTATCACGACAATCAAATCTCCCACCGTTCCTGTCTATCATTATCATTGCTTCTCTTCTATCAGTTTTAGATTTTGACCGGAGTAAAAGCATCATTTCATTATTTGCACTTGTATTCTCACCTAAGTATGCAACTTTATAAATTTGGTCANCGCCATACATTGCCAATATCGCACTTCCATTAGGTGCTAACCCAAAATGAGCTTTTTCCTTGTATCCATCTTTGATTATAATATCTCTACAAGTAATAGTTCTAAATGTCGCATCCTTCACACGACCTCGAGCATTTGCATCACTATCGATAAGTGAGTTCAATACTATACCTAACACAACTAACCCTGCACCAAATGACATATATANAAACTTATCTTGTAATTTCATAACCTCTCCCTATTGTTGAACCCACCTTGATTTCCCTCTAATTCTGTTCCTGATAACCTGTAACAAACAAAAAAACAAAAATCCTTTGAGAAAAGTAAGATGAAGATTCATATACAAAATCCCGTAATGTGGTGATGAGTTATGTATGCATCTTCATCACCACTAATCAAAAAGTTCAATACCATACCTAACCCAACCAATCCTGCACCAGATGACATATATGAATCTTATCTTGTAATTTTATAACCTCTCCTCATTGAGTTATATATTCGGTTTATACCTATCCCTTTCTTTAAGATAACATGGTTTCATCATGCAAAGTCTTACCTGTACAAAATAATTTNCTGTTATTGTGGGATCAGTCGAAATTTTTTTGGAGGTATTAGTAATGCAGTCATTGATCTGCTTCCGTAAGAGTTAACAAAATCAAAAATTCAACANGACATGAATGAACTAAAAAGTAAGAACTGAAACGAAGAGGANTTTTTAATAATATCTTTTTCAATCCCCAAAATCACCTACCGCTAAAATCGCATTTTCCAATCATTCAAACACAGGGGCAAGGGTAACGAAATTGCTCTCTAGAAAACCGTTGAATTCCTTTTGCCNCAGAGCCGGTTTGTACCNATGCAAGCCGTCTTCACTCTCTGCGTAAGTTAGGCCGGCACCGCCTAGGATGTTTGCCGAGGTTATTATCCAGAGCCTATAGACTTCTGCCTTAGGATCCCAGGCAGAGGCACTACGTGTCTGGAGTATCGTTTCGCCACACTCTAGATTCGGACGGATCACTGCCTCTTTTTTTGGACGGCAGGCGCATCATGTGCATTAGATACTCAATCCGTGCGATGCCATATCGTCCAGAAACAGTTGCCAAGGGCCTAGCGACACATCAAACGTCGTATTCTCATGCATCCTCAGTTTTCCTTTCGCTTGTATTTGACTCAAATGGTTCGGGATTTTCGATTGAATACTTTGGCTACATCATTCCATCTGTTATAACAGTATCCGCACCGATTAACATACTACTAATTTTTATTTTCATCCTATCAACAGTAATTTTGCAAAATTAGTCGATATTTTGCTTCGGAAGAACTACCTCCCAGCAACCTTGGCAGATTTTCCAAAGGACTTGTTGTGGGATTCTAACCGAACCACATCCCCAGTAAATATTTCTCCATCCTGCTCCGCAAGGCCCTCTCAGCAACACTAGACTTTCACCTATAATAAACATTATGAAATCACATTGCTAAAGCTGGGCTTAAACGATTCAATAATTAGAAGGCGTCACAACGTCCAACCAATTATTGGAACCATCACGGGTATATAAGGTATCAAAAACTTTCGTTAACGCTGCAGCCACCTGCTCACAGTCACGCTCTGTCCACCACTGATCGACGTGAACATTTACATGACGATCCGTTAAGTCTACTGTACGCGGACACATATCGGGCAAATATTCAACTGCCATCGCTTCATCAGCTTTGGGACAATCCCATGGACACCTATCTGAAGTTGCAGGCAGTTTTTGCAGAATCATGTCCATATGTTGGTAATAGTGCCAGTCGGAACTGGGATTTTCCCCACGCGTCCCACAGACAATTCCCTCAGCGCGAAGTGCGGCAACCACGAGTTCCGATTCCCGGGAATTTTCCGGAAAGAAGCCGATAGTATGCCCCATCTCGCCATCAATATCATGGATGATTTGGGGCTTTAATTCTTTGTATAAAACAAGTGCACTCATAATGCGACGTTTATTGGTTCGCCAGCGATTCAACTGGGCTTCCATTTTTTGGAATTGAACCAGCAAAACGGTCCCTTCCAGTTCTGACATGCGGTAGTTTAACCCACAAAACAGTTCACCGTCCCAACGCGGCTTTTCACAGCGAATTGGACGCCACAGTCCGCCACCCTCCGACCACTGCTGCGCTCGTGCGTAGAGGTCGTCACTATCCATTACAACCATTCCGCCTTCCCCTCCACCTGTAGTTTTATACGCACTAACGCTAAAGCAACCGAGGTTGCCGATTGTGCCAACGCGTCGACCACGAAAACTTGCCCCACACGCTTGGGCACAGTCCTCGATAACCTGAATATTATGTTTCTTGGCGATTTCCATGATGGAGTCCATGTTGCAGACATAGCCGTTCATGTGAACAGGTGCAATTGCCTTAGTTCGCCGCGTGATTTTCCTCTCTAGGTCTACCGGGTCAATCGTCATCGATTCGTCAATATCACACCAGATTGGTATTCCCCGTGCAACAACCACCGTCATAGCCGTCGCTGCAAACGTATAACCCGGCACAATGACTTCGTCTCCACAACCAACATCGGCAGCAACATAGGCGGTATGCAAAGCAGCTGTGCCAGAGGTAACTGCCAAAACATGTTTCACATCGAATAATGCTGCAGCTTGCGATTCGAGTTGGGACACCTTCGATTGCGGTTTATAACGTACGAGAAACGGCCCTACACCGAGATCGTCTCTCTCTATGAGATGGCGAATCTGACTGATGGTTTCCTGCGAGTACCCCCACGTATCTGCTATCTCAAGGAATTCCTCGTGGCTGATTTTGGGAGGCCCTTTTCCCTCAAACGCTAAGACCGCTTTAGAACCGCCGTTGATTGCCAGTGCATCTTTGTTCATTTTTCCCTCTAAACTCAATGTTAGTTTATACCCTTCACGGCTATATTACCACAGGAACATCATCATTTGGAAAAGGCAGCGTTTTTCCGATCAGTCGACTTCCTCAAAGAATAATATCACTTTTCACGATACTCATTTGTCAGCCTTCCACAAATCAATTTTACAGGTAACACATTGACGATACACAGTTGGTAACAAGAGAAACAATCTACCTTATAAATTAAAGATAGGCCGCTTCAAGATCATAGTTAGGCAATAGTTCGTCATGGGACTGCCCAGAGATTAACATTGTACCATTCGTAACCCTTCAGGACGATCTTTTAGAAATTCGATCATGCGGTTTCGCCAAGGTTGTATCCTAGTTTCAGCATTAGGCTCGCGAGAAATATCGTGCGTTTCATGCGGGTCCTCCTCCAGATTGAAGAGGTGCTCCCTACCTGTTTGGGAATACCATATATATTTGTAGCACCCGTCTGTAACGTAGTGGTTTCCATGATTGTAGGCACAACAGCCTGCGTGTTCTCCATGCAGAAATCCTCTGATACGGTCGGCGTAGCCTTGCATTATGGGTAGGAGGCTTTTACCTGTAAAGGTTTCGGGAATGTCGATATCAGCACCAGAATAGTAGGCATGATGCCCTGAATGCCTACGGGGTTTTCGCAAGTGATTTCCTTAGAATATTCATATTTCTGTGGAGCGCGCATGAGAAAAGGCATTCGGGTGGAAGCCTCGTAGGGCCAAGTCTTACGAAAGAGGTTGTGATCACCCAGCATTTCTCCGTAATCGAAAGTGAAAACGGTCAGACAGTTTTTGAGACCACCGGCATGCTGGATGAGGCGACCAACCTAGTCATTCACGAAATTGATCATGCCATAATAAACAGCATCCGAGAACAGCGCATGTCGTGTTCAGAGGCAAATTTCCCACGCATCGGGGGTCAAGCCCCTTCTGAGGGCGATCAAATTCGGGTACCCAATCGCCGATGATGGGTTTGGGCAAATCTCGGTGAATATAACGATCGTAATAAGCCACAAGTGGGACGAGAGACGGATGGGAATACAACTAGGACAGTCGGAGTATCCACGACGAAAGTGCGTGCCTATGTGGGTGACCCAATCCAAATTGGGAGTTTGCAAACAGGAAGGAGCATGAGGGTCAAAGCTGAAGCAGTCGCCTCGTCGTGGTCTGTCTTAATGAGTAGGATGTTGGAACGGAGATCAAACATATTAACCCACAGATTCAGGGGTACCAATCGAAGCATGAATCTGGACAAATTTCCAAGTGCCTGCTTCTTTTTCCAACACGCCGGTCATTCGAACTACCAGTTTTTCTTCCACACCTTGCCACTTGAGATTCCAGATTTGGCGCGTGTAAAACCAAGCAACTATGTCGCGTTCTTGTATGTCGAGGTGGTCAAATTCAATGGTGAAGTCTTCTGTGCTAGCTACATGATGACGATAATAATCTGGAGCACTCTGGCCTCCTTCAACAAATTCGTTTTCATCAGTGCCTATTTTGGTGAAGTAGGATGCCCGCGACATAAGATCAACCAATTGCTGAGTGTCTCCGGCAGTGAGTGCGTCAAAATAAGCGTGTATGGTTTTTCTAGCGTTCAAACTCTATTTATTCCCTAAAATACTATTAGCATAGCGACGATTTCAGGTCGTCATGATTTCCTACAACCTTTCTAATACTTAGGAATGGTTATTAAGAAAATCTACGCTTCACTTAAGATTGCCCGAACCTAAAATCTCACATACTGTCCACACGCGCTCAGCCTGTCGATGTAGCCGCACCGCGCAGATCAATTTCATACTAAATATTGTAGAATGCAGTTGAGTATTTGTCAACACAACGACTGACAGCTCGATGCTAGCTTCATCCTCATCAGACAAAACTTTGTAATTAACAAACGCAAAAGATCTGCCTCGTCCGCGAGAAAATTCACAGAATTCCAAAGAACCCCTTGCTAAATTATCGGATGCCCCTCCTTGATTTTCTATCCTCTAGTTGATAAACTTCCGCAAAATAATCAATTGACACGCGAGGTTAATTTATACTAGGAGAATAAGACATGATCCATACTCTTGCCATTGCCAACTATCGATCTTTGCGAGAAGTCATATTGCCACTTGACCAACTGACGATCATTATAGGAGCCAATGGAAGTGGAAAATCGAACTTAATATCGCGCACTTAGGCTCTTAAGTGACACCGCAATGGGCGGAGCAATACCCTCGTTAGCACGCGAGGGAGGAATTAACTCCGCAGTTTGGGCTGGACCTGAGACCTTTGCAAAAGACGTTAAAAAAAATCACTTACCAGTGCAAGGTGGACCACGCAAAAAACCGGTAAATCTCAAGCTCGGTTTTGCGTCGGATAATTTCAGTTACTCTGTCGAGTTTGGCTTACCAGTGCCACAGAAGCCCTCTTCTGCTTTTGACCACGATCCCGAAATCAAGCGCGAAGCAATTTGGCACGGAGACAGATGGCGTGCCCTTTCAGCATTGGCAGATAGACATGGCAGTCTGGTACACGTACGTGATAGCAGGGGCAAGTGGCAAACAGC
>PACG01000032.1 GCA_002699335.1 Candidatus Poribacteria bacterium | reverse complement strand
CCCATTGTCATTGATGCCAAAAACAATCTTTTATCAGGACACCATCGACTTGAAGCACACAGGAAACTAGGCAGAGAATCCATAGAATGTAAGCAAGTTTCCCTGTCAGAACTGGAAAATGAGTTAGTTCAGATAGATGAAAACCTGATCAATAATGAACTTACCATCATCGAAAAATCCGAACATCTAATCAAGAGGGAATCGATTCTGGAACAGCTGGGTTTGAGGTCAGAAATCGGTGAAAATCAATACACCAGTAGAGGTGGTGTCAATTTAGTCACCACCAAAACTCTATCTGATCAGTTAGGGATTGCAGAAAGGAAATACCAGAGAATCAAGCAAGTCCACAAAATTGATCCTGATGCCCGTGAAATTCTTAAGGAAACCGATGTCTCAAATAATCTGAATGGATTACTCTTGATTGAAAGATTAAAGGATGATCAGATTCAAATTGAGGTAGCCAAGAGAGTCACAGATGACAATTCCCGTAATGTTAAAGGTTTGATCAAAGAGATTCAAAAGGAAATCAAACAGGGGGAAATACTAAAACATCTGGATGATTTCAAGAACTCTCAGCAGGAAGGAATCCAACTATATCACGGTGATTTCAGGGAAGTTGGCCAACAGATACGAGATCAGTCAATTGACCTTATTTTTACTGATCCACCTTATATTGATGAGGATTCACTTGATCTGTATCAGGGATTGTCAGAATTGGGTAATAGAGTTCTGAAGGATGATGGTTCTTGCCTTTGCTATGTAACTCAAACCATGCTACATCAGGTATTGAATGTGATGTCCGAGAATCTTGATTATTACTGGATCATTTCCATCAAGCATGGTGGGAATAATGGTCGTCATGGTAGAGGTATATTTGTGGAATGGAAACCAATTCTGTGGTTCGTCAAAGGTGAAAAGAAAAGATCGAGTGATTTCGTGGCTGATTTTGTTTATTCCACACCACCAGAAAAGATACTTCATCGCTGGGAACAGAGTACCAAAGAGGCTGAATACTATATTTCTCATCTATCTTCAGTAGGTGAAATTGTCCTTGATCCTATGATGGGAACAGGAACAACAGGTGTTGCCTCTTTGAGTTGTTCCAGAAATTTTGTGGGAATTGAAAAAGAAAAATCGACTTTTGATATTGCTAGAGGAAGAATAAGTGAAATGGATTTGTTCTAGATATCTGGAACAAAAAGTGATATTACTTGACACAAAAAACTGTTCCTGTTAGTTTGGTGACAACAGGATTCCATGACAAATATAATCATGGATCTGTCGCAAAGGTACGTGAAACAGTGATAGTGATGGTTAGAACCGATTTAGAAGGAATTATAATGCGAAAATTTGCTTGGGGGTCACTAATGTTTTTGGCCTCTTTATCCTATGTTGAAGGTGGAACGTTAGTGGCTGTCGGAAGTGCGAAGGAATTTGTTCAGTTGCAGATTCAGGTAGTAAGTAGTAAAAGGACACATAATTATGGCTAAAACCTATAAAGCAGCTGTCATCGGATCAACTGGTCAGGGTGGTTATGGCCATGGTCTGGATCGTGTATTTCAAGGTCTGAATAGTGTCGCATTGGTGGCTGTGGCTGATGCTGACCCGGTAGGCTTACGCCACGCAGGTGAGCGGTTGGGTGTATCGCGTCTTTATGACGATTATAACGAGATGCTGGAACGAGAAAAACCGGATTTGGTCAGCATCGCCCCCAGCTGGATATCAGAACGGGTGCCGATGATAGAAGCAGCCGTAGCAGCTGGCAGCCATATCTATTGCGAAAAACCGGTGGCTGGCCGTTTAGACGAGATTGATACTATTGTGAACGCCTGTAGCAGAGGAAATATAAAGATGGCAATCGCCCACCAATGGCGTGCCATGCCAGCCATTCAGCAAGCCATCACAGATGTCAAATCAGGGAAGTTTGGCAAACTACTGCGGATCTGGGCACGTCCTAAAGACGATAGTCGAGGCGGTGGGGAAGAATTACTGTTACACGGTACACATCTTTTTGATCTAATGATGGCCTTCGGTAACATACCTCGCTGGGTCCATGGCCATGTGTTGCAAGACGATCGGCCTATAACCCGGTCAGACACTTACCAGAGTACGCAATCAGCTGGCCTCATCATTGGCGATTCAATTTCAGCCACTTTTAGCTTTGACCATGGTGTTCGGGGATTCTTTGAATCTACCGCTAATCTGGCAATTTCAGATCAGTCAAATTTCAATAATCTTTTCGGTCTGTCGATCGAATGTGAGCAGGTGAAAATAGAACTTCGNGAGCCCGGTGATTGCTATATCTATCCTGCTCCACGCGTTTTACCAGATCAGAAACATTTGTCTTGGGAAAAAATATGGATTGAGGGGTGGCACGATAAGTATGATCATCAGACCTTGTGGAAAAACTTCCTGCACCTGGGCAACCAGATTCTGGTTAAGGATCTGATAGAGGCGATCGAAAACGATAGAGAACCACTGTCTNCTATCCAGATGGCACGTTATATCAATGAAATGGTGCAGGGCGTCTATTTGTCACACTTGTCTGGAGGCCGTAGAATCAACATCCCTTTGGTGGAACGGCAACATCCGCTGGAAATCTCCACATAGGCGAAACTTAGTACAGATTTAAGTCAGAAATATGTTCCATCTCCTCAGGTAAGTTACAATCAATCCATTTTCTAAGCAAAGGCACATATCTCGATCCTTGATATTTTNCGTCCCAACGAACTAGCATACTCATTATACTTGGCCGATTCTGGAAAGCAGGTCTCAACGTAACAACTCAGAACGCCATCTCTGTAATATATCTATGTAGATGGCACTGACCGCAAAGTTGGACCATCGATTATTTTGCCAATAAACTTAAACAGTCCTTATTACAAAGAAAGGGAAAACGACGGATAATATAGGGGGAACAGGTGGGATTCTAAGTGCCATCTAAAAGAATCTGATGATTGCTAATAAGATAAATATTGAAGAGCCGGTCACAGGAAAACCCCATACTGGTAAGGTGTTGGCTGTTATTGGTCCTCATTCGGATGATTTTTCTATTTTCGCGGCCGGAACGGTGATCAAATTGATCAGTGAAGGGTACACAGGTTACTTTATCCGGGTTACCAACGATGAGATGGACTCCTATGATCTAAGCACGGGCGAGACAGTGTTGGCCAATGAGCGAGATACACAGACAGTGGCTAGTATCATGGGGGTCAAAAAGGTATTTGATCTGAATTACCGCAACCACTACCTGGATGAAGTGCCGCCCACAGAAATCCGAAATCGGCTCATTTTTCTTTTTCGTTTGCTCCAGGTCGATACGGTCTTGGGTTTCGATCCGTGGGGGCATTACGAGGAAAACCCGGATCATTACTTTGCTGCACAGGCGGTCGAAGCCGCTTGTTGGATGGCCCGTGGTCGGCTGGATTTACCGGAACATTTTGAAGCCGGTCTGACTCCGCACAGCGTCACAGAAAAGTATTACTGGGCCCGAGGCCCACAAATGATCAACAAAGTAGTTGATGTTAGTGGTGTTATGGAACGTAAAATCGAGGCCATTCAGGCCAACAAGACCCAGATTCTCAATATGGCTCTGCAGTTGCGTGATAATCTGGCAAAACGAAACTTGACCTTACCTTGGTTCAGTGCCGATGATAGCGCTATCATCAAAGAGTATGTTGACCTTGTCTTCCGTACTGCAGATCAACGTATTGGCCAGCAATATGGTCTAGATTATGCCGAGGTTTTTCACTATATTGGGCCAGGAGAACAGTCGTCAAAATTTACGCCCTCATCTATGGAGCAGTATTTGGCTGAAAATGCGATTCCCTTAAAGAAATAGATGAGCTCAGTTGGCTAGCACATACACGGTAGGACGACAAACGGTTTTCTACCATACAATGAAGGTTCTATATAACAGAAAAATGATACGTTGGGTTTTTACCTTACTCTTGGTGGAGCTATTCTTCGCTGTTATTGACGCTAGAGGCGTTCAGCTATCTCGCCCAGGGAACTGGCCCCAGTATCGCGGTAACAAACAGTTAACGGAACGATCCTTACTGCATGGTAGAATAACCCAACCAGAAATCCTTTGGCGTCATTTCACTGAAGCTCGCCAGACATTCCTAACAGTGAAATTACAGTCAGAAGATACTGTGCAATCTCTACCATCAATTGACTATGATGTTACTGGTCGTGATCTTGACGCCTACTATCGAGGATGGCGTTTTGGTGAGCCTTACTACGATCTGGATCAGATGAGTAGGGTTATACGATGTACCTCAACCCCACTTCAGACAATTACAAGATAGGTGAATTTCTACCCCAGGTGCCTAGCTTGGAGAAAGTTGAATGGCATTTGATGGAGGCAGAGGCTTATCCTATCAGGCTTCATCATAGACAAGCAGGGACTGGACGCTGCAGTGAAGATACAACCTAGTATCAACCCGGAGGGGCTGCCAACCGTAACGTAATTGTTGGCGACTTTGATAACGATGGAAACCTGGAGACGGTTGGCCTGTGGTCGTACTGGGCTATGATGGTAGATCTAGAGACTCGTACCATTAAAACAGACCTGTCGATTCCTCGACGCTGATGCCTACAGTGGAAGGCCATATGGCTGGTTTGGAACCAAGGATTTCGATGGAGACGGAAAGCAGGAGATGGTGATTCTGGCCGCCCTGAAAAAGCATCTGGATGTTCTGGACTAGGAGGGAAGCAAGTAGGTCAAACTCTGGGGTAGATATATTGCCGTAGCCGATCAGGACGAAGTATCAGTGGTTTCTGGTGTTAAGCCATTCCAAGATATCGACGGTGATGGTAAATGGCGTATTATCGCTGTGGAATCGATAACAGGTAAGCTGAAACTCGATCTGCCGGGGAATTACCTGGCCGGGTTATGCGATTTAGACGGAGATGGGACGGTAAAACTATTTGCTACCCCGACCACGGCAAAGCAGATACATAGCGTGGGAAGATTGAAAATATACTCATATCAGCAGGGAAAACTTTCGGTATCCTAGCGCTCGCCGGGGCCAACGGCCTGCCAGACTCAGGATGTTAAGATTTCCCTTTGTATGAAACAACCTGCCTGCCAACGGTTGGCGAACTGTTTTGACAGGTTCGGTCAAAATGGGGAGTAGACCTGTTTTCTTCACCCGTTGGATCGTAAACCCTGGTAAGAGTATCGTTCGCATCAGCGCTTAGCAATCCGACCGTGATGGCAAAATTCAGTCGATAGAAGTACGATCGAGGCACCTGCTCTAGAAGTTCTGGCCGTTCGTCCTGCCACACAGGATGATGACTGCTTAGTTCAGGTCGATGTTCCACGACATATGCCAGCCCAACTTCACCTTCACTGAATGTCAGCCAAAATGATACATTCTAGTTTACGGGGGAACCCTTTAGGAACTCCAGTCATTGGGCAACTGCCCCCCAGATCATCATCGACTGTCGTGGCAGAAAGTGCTAGTAAGGTTGTGGAGGCTTTTCAGCCTAGCTGGGAATCTGACCCAGAGACAATCTGGGCACTACCAGGCCGCGGTAGTGCGGCTACCTCAGCCAAATGTGCACATCTGGTTGACCTAACTGGGAACGGTATACTGGGGACAGTCTTTTTCACTCGAACGCTGGTAGGTACAGGCCGGGTGATAGTGGCCGCTCCACAGGGGTGGAAATCTGGTGCCACGATTTTGAGGGCATTTCTTGGGAGAATGTTGGGTATACTACCAGTGGAATGGCAGGCGTTTACAGTGATAATTTCACATCAATCAATCATGTCGACCTATTGGGCACAGGGCCTGGAGGATCCCAATCGTTTCTGACGGCACCGATATTTGGCGATGTGTCGAATAACAGTACCTCTTACGGAAGCCGTGGGTGTGGTGGTTGTTGGATGAATGTTTACGATTACGACGACGGCTTGGAAGACATTCTGTACAATCATCACGATCTGATCTGCATACTGAAGGGCACCGACGACACACGCCTGCTCAATAAGTATGTTGGTGATATGTTTGGCGGCTGGACTGCAAATGGCCATACTTATGTAGCTGATTTCCGGGCCAATGGGCGATGTAGTACAGTCTACGCGAGGACTGTGCCGCTGAATAGTGAAGGCAACACCATTTGGCATAACCCGCAGGCAGCAGTGAACAACCTGCGACCGGTCCTAGGTGACATCGACGGAGCATTAGAACTGCTCCAAATCCGGTGCTGGCTTGCGGGCGATGGTACAATTAAATGGACGTGCCTGGTGTTGGAGGGGTAATTGAGCCTGTTACTGCCGATATCAATAGCGACGGTTGGACGAGGTACCCGTGGTTGCCGACAACACTCTGGCCACCGTGGCTTATCATGAGATTAATGGGGATGAAGCCCTCTGGAAGGAAATATTCCCAGCAGATATCGGAGCCCCTGCCATTGCGGAGATGAATGGCAAAACGCAGATTGTCGTTGTCTGCCAGGATGGATATAGTTATGGGCTGGGTCAGGCGGATAACCGACCTGTTTTGAAATCCGATGTTGCCACGGCAATACGTGGTATGGAACCACAATTGTTGTCTGTTTGTAGATCTGCAGACTTAAGAAAACCAAAGAAAGCTGTGTACGTCTANAGCAAAATGAAATGAATGGTTTTAAGCAACGGGGTGCTGCCACCCTATGGTTATTGGCGCAAATGCATTGAACGTGACCTTTGTCAGTATTAGCCTGATGTAATATGTAGNGAAGATAAGATAGCATATCACGATGATACCATTGCCGACGGNTCTTCATCCGAGCACCTGCCAAGGAAACTCAGTATGAACAATAGAAATAACAATCCTAATATTTTAATCATCATGTCCGATGACCAAGGACCTTGGGCCATGAGTTGTGCTGGCACTCCAGAACTTCTCACCCCTAGGCTAGACCAACTGGCGACTCAAGGCATACGATTCGACAACTTCTTTTGTGCTTCTCCTGTCTGCTCTCCAGCACGTGCCTCTTTCTTAACTGGTCGCATTCCGTCTCAGCATGGTATACATGACTGGATTAAGTCCGGCAACATCGATGTAGAAGATAATATCACCTGGTGTGGGGCCGATCGGCCAATTGAGTATCTACATGGAGCGACTGCTTTTACCGATATTCTGGCTCAAAATGGCTATACCTGTGGCCTNTCTGGNAAATGGCATCTTGGTGCCAGTGCTANCCCTCAGAAAAGCCACACTTTTTGGTCTACTCATTCGCTGGGCGGTGACAGCTACACCAATTACTTCATCTTCGACAACAGCCNGCAGATGAGACATCAGAGTCAATATGTAACCGACTTATTCACCGATCGTGCCATTCATTTTCTGGATCAGTATGGTCAGGACGACAATCCGTTCTGCCTTAGCGTACACTATACAGCTCCACACGCCCCATGGCGTCAAGAAGAACAGCCACCGGAGATATGGAATCTTTATAATGATGTCACCTTCGACTCGCTACCGATATTACCGCCACATCCTTGGGGTGGATGGAATCCGAGCCCAGAAAATCGGCGTCAGACGATTCAAGGATATTTCACTACTATAACGGCTATGGATACAGCTGTTGGCCGCATTCTGGACAAACTAGAGAGCTTAGGTATTAGCGAAGATACGCTGGTTATTTTCACTAGCGACAACGGCTATAACATGGGGCATCACGGTATCACCGGCAAAGGAAACGGTACTTCTCCCTTAAATATGTATGAGGAATCGGTCAAAGTTCCCTTCATTGCTTGCTGTCCAAGCCGGATACCATCATCGGTAGTCAATAAGGATCTACTCAGTCACTATGACTTCATGCCCACTATTTTAGACTATTTGAATATGGAGTTACCAACNGATCTGAGCCTGCCCGGAAGTAGTTTTGCTACGGTTTTGCGAGGTCAAGGGAACGGTGGTCATCAATCGGTGACCGTTTGCGATGAATACGGACCCACTCGCATGTTACGTGAACATGATTGGAAATACGTCCATCGATATCCTGAAGGGCCACATGAACTCTACTGCCTAGTAGAAGACCCAGCAGAGCAACATAACCTGGTGGATGTTGCCGAGCATAGCCAAATACTGAAACGTATGCGTAGAGATCTGGAGGCGTGGTTTGATCGGTATGTTCAGGTCGACTTAGATGGGAAAAATCAACCGGTAACCGGAAAAGGACAGATAGATGCTATTGACCCCAGCCGGGTAGAGTCAGTAGCTTTTGTCTAGTTGAAGGTAATTTCTTGTAGTAGAGAGCTAGCAGAGACACATTTCGTGCTGACAGGACGGCCAATTTGTAGAACGAGGCCAATAGACCGTTTAGGAACAAGCCAGCACTGTGTTCGGCGGGAATTGACCCAGAAATTGGGTTAAAACTTTGAATTTACAACTCTACAGATAGCATTAAAGAATTGAGATGCCAGTACACCAAGATGTGATCGTGGTCATTTAGCACCAGCAGTGGATATGGCTTGGTTAGTCAAAGCCATGTCGGAGAGTTTCTTCCTCACTAACATGAGCCCGCAAGTACCAGCACCACAAAACCAGCTGAAAATTAACTGCCAGAAAACAAAAGAACAGATGTCTATACGGGTACATTTACTCCTCTGTGTATCAGTTTGAGCCTATTCGTCTGTCACACACCCTTCCGAAGCTGACTTGACACTCTTGATATATTTGTAGAGGGTACCTCGCTTGACTTTGTAGGGGGGAGCGGACCAATTTTGACGACGACGCGCCATTTCATCATCGCCAATATGCAGGGAAATTTGACGAGTTTCGGCATCGATCGTAATCAGGTCACCATCTTCAACCAAGGCGATGGTTCCACCATTTTGGGCTTCTGGGGTGACATGTCCAATGATAAATCCGTGTGACCCGCCGGAAAAACGACCATCGGTCATTAAGGCTACATCCTGTCCTAACCCGGCTCCCATAATGGCCGAGGTCGGGGTCAACATCTCCGGCATACCGGGACCACCTTTGGGCCCTTCATAACGAATCACTACCACAGAGCCCTTGGTAATCTCGTCGCGTTCGAGTGCTGCCAACATATCTTCTTCAGCATCATAAACTTTGGCCGAGCCCTTAAAAATCAATCCCTCCTTACCCGTGATTTTAGCCACGGCCCCTTCTGGTGCTAGATTCCCACGCAGAATCTGGATATGGCCACTCTCCTTAATCGGTTGGTCCAACGGTTGAATGACCTGTTGATCTGCTTGTAGATCTGGCAAATCGGCTAAATTTTCAGCTAGCGTTTTTCCAGTCACAGTCAAGCAACTACCATCGATCAGGTCGTGTTGCAACAGATATTTCAGCACGGCAGGCGTTCCTCCCACCTGATGCAGATCTTCCATCACATACTGACCACTTGGTTTAAGATTGGCGATAAATGGAGTCCGGTCGCTGACGATTTGGAAGTCATCGATGCTGAGTTCTACCTCAACCGATTTAGCCATGGCAACCAGATGCAAAACTGAGTTGGTGGATCCTCCCAGTGCCATAATCAGCACCATCGCATTTTCAAAGGCCTGTCGCGTCATAATATCGGTGGGCTTAATGTCCTGCTCTAACAGATGGTGAATGGCCGCACCCGCTTGTAAGCACTCCTCTAGTTTCTGTGGATCTTCAGCGGGAATGGAGGAGCTATAAGGAAGGGTCATCCCCATGGCTTCGATAGCAGAGGCCATGGTATTGGCAGTGTACATTCCACCACAAGCACCTGCTCCAGGACAGGACTTCTCAACAATAGATTGCCGTCGCTCGTCATCGATCGTACCAGCGATATATTGACCGTAGCTCTGGAAAGCAGAGACAATGTCAAGTGGAAGATTATCGTCAGCGCAGCCAGGCTTGATTGTCCCTCCATAAACCATTAGTCCCGGCCGGTTCAATCGCCCAATCGCCATCATACAACCTGGCATGTTTTTGTCACAGCCTGGAATTGAGATACTGGCATCATACCATTGACTACTCATAACTGTCTCGATAGAGTCGGCGATTAGATCTCGAGATTGAAGCGAATAGCTCATCCCTTCGGTTCCCATCGAAATCCCGTCGCTGACCCCAATGGTGTTGAAACGCATTCCGACCAGATCGGCTTTTTCAACGCCTTCCTTAACCTTCTCCGCCAGAATGTTAAGGTGCATATTGCACGAGTTGCCTTCGTACCAGTTGCTGACAATACCAATCTGTGGTTTGTCCATATCCTCACGGGTCAGTCCGGTGGCATAGAGCATGGCCTGGCTGGCACCTTGCGCCCGGACTTGCGTAATTCGAGAACTGTATACGTTTAATTTTTTCTGAATTGCCATTGAGTTTCCTTTCTTTATCGGTCTTTATCAGGCTTAATCCAACAATCACACCCGATCTTTCGATCAGCTCTCTTCTTCTGCTGATCTAAGTATAGCTAAAATCTTAACTGATAACGGTTAATGGTTCAACCTCTAAGCATGCTTCTAGGGTGCACTGTCCGGTAGATCTGAGTTGGGGCATTTGTACAATTGTTTGTTTCTCGGCTCGCCAAGTCTGTAGGCATAGCAGAGGGTTAGCAGCCCAAAGAGGATCGAGATTAGAAAGTTAGTTTGAAAAGATATCCGTTCAGCAATAAAACCGCCCAATAAAGGGAAAATGGCCGTTGGAGCAAGCATCATGTCCATAAAAGCGATGTAGGATGGACGACGATCTTCAGGTGCAATCTCCAATAGATAGTTCATCCTACCAATCATGAATCCACCGTTAGTGGTGGTGAAAATAGCGTGAGATAAAATCAGGCAAGCTAAGGCTGGCGTAATGAAACCGAGTTGCGTTTTCCAACCGATAATGGCCGATAACGACCCAACCAGATAGGTGGAAGCTAAAACCAAAAGCGGGGAAACCGAAAACAGGAACGTATTGACGATGATTAACAGACGATTTCCATAGCGATCGCCGATGTAACTCCATAGAAAGTTGATTGGCAGTGTTAGACCGGCCGAGAGGATAACCAGATTACCGAGAAAAGCAGGTCGAATAGATAAGATCTGGATAGCGAAGGGAACATAAACCACTGGCCCGACCAGTGCCATGGCCTGAACAAAGTTAGTTAGATATAGAAACCGGAAGTTGGTATCGGTCTTGAAAATGCCGATTCCTTGCTGAATATGGCGTTGTATGGGAACCCTCTTCAGGTATGCTTGTCCAGCAGGCTCGCGCACGAAACCGAAGCTAAGCAGACAGCAACCCAAAAAAAATGCTGCAGTGGTATAAAGAACAGCGTAATTATGAGGGAACTCCAAACCATTTTCTCCGAGAATATGCCTGATATAAAAGCCGCTGGCAATACCAACGATGCCACCGAAAAAGCCGCGTAACCCCATCAATTGACCTCGTTGACCGATAGAAATAGTTTTGGCGATTATTTCGTTGAAGCCGATACTGCTCGAACCAATCCCCGCTGAATAGAGTCCCAACAAGATCATAAAGATCCAGACCAGCAAGGTCGGAGCGGTTGTACCAAGATGGTAAGTTGACAGCGCTATTAAGGCTAAAATCAGCATTCGAAACACGCCACCACCAATATAGAACGGTTTTTTATGTGTCCAGGTCTCGGCGATATTTGAAATCACCAAGTGAGATAGAAACTGCCCCAGGCGCATAATAGCAAGCGGAAGCGTGGCTAAAATAACCGAGTCTTTTAGTTGAAGGAGAAAAGCGGATAAGACCAGTTCGGGTTGGATGGTCGCAATGACGACGGCCCACAATGCCCCATTGAGAACACTCAGGACGAAGGCTCGTTGATCGGTTTGGTCAGAAATAGACATTGATCGAAATACCGATGGTCAGACAGCTTTGGGAAGGAATGTTCGGGCCTGCGGATCCACTCTTCAAGTTGTGGCAATCTGTAATCGCCAAGATGTCTTCCGTTGGAGTTATTTTACACAAAAGCCCTGATTATACCATTTCTCTACCCGACTTTAACTGGTATTTATTCCTTGCGGATTGGCAGAAGAAAGAGGTCGTTAGCCAATGAAGTCGTATATCGAGAGGAGATAATTGTTCCCAAGCAATCTTCTCTCGATGGACTTCTGTAATATGAGTTCGGTATAAACAAGGGAACCCCATCTGGTATAATGAGTCAACACAAAAACCAAAGAGGAATTCCCGATAAATATTAGGCCCTCTCCAATCCCGCCAACTGAAGTTGGGTTATCCGCTAGGGTGGGACACACCTTATTCTCAAGTCACAATCCTCATTTGGTTAGTTGTAACCGGCTGATGGAACTGATAAGCAGTGCCCGGCTACCGCTGTGTTCCTACTTCATCCGGCTAAAAATGGAAATGTAGCAGAATTTTTAAAGTATAATTGGTCCTCTCAACCTTTGATTAGCTAATTGGCAAAACGGGTACTGCGACGAAACTCCTATGATAAGCGATGAACTGAATGACCGCGGATAATCACCCATTTTCCCGCCAGACGCTGATTCTGCCTGTTTATTTACCTACTTTTCTCCTCTCTTTTGGTCAAGGCGTCGTTAACCCGACGCTTAGCCTCTACGTTAAATCGTTTGATCTGTCCTATGCTATGACCATGTTTGTAATTGCTACTGCCGTGTTCGGGAACGTTCCGGCTGGAGTACTATTGGCCAAAATAGGACAGAAGCGGGCGATGATCATCGGAACCGTCATCCTCGCACTGTCTAGAATCGGCGTTGGTTTAGCCGTAAACGTGATTCAACTGGTAACTTTTCAACTGATTGGCGGTATCGGTGTTGCGTTGTGGTCTCTCTCCAGACATGCATATATGACCCAAATGATCCCCATCACTGAGCGTGGTCGTTCACTGGCTATCTTCGGTGGCATCAATCGGATCGCATCCTTTTCTGGACAGTTAGTGGTTATTTTTCTAGGGCAGAGCCTCCGTTTACCCTTTTTTATCTACGCTGGGGCTGCCATTTTCACCTCCGGTTTGTGTGTCTTTTTTGTTCATGATCATCGGTTGACAACAGCGGATCTGCCTAATACAGAACGCCCACAGACGTCAGCGTTAAAAAAGTTGCTGAACCTACTCCAGGAGAATTACAAAATCTTAGCCACGGCAGGATTAGCCCAGGTCTGCATTCAAACCATTCGACGGGGTCGGACGCTGATGGTGCCACTGTTCGCTAGCAGTGTGGTCGGGTTATCCTCCAAACAGGTACGGCAAGTAGTCGCCATCTCCTCTGCTGTCGACATGCTAATTTTTCCGCTGGCCGGATCTTTGATGGATACATATGGACGAAAATCGGCGATGATACCCGGTTTTACAATTTTCGCTACGGGGATTTTGATGATGGCGCAGACAAATAATTTTTTGCCCCTGTTATTCGCAACAGTTGTGATGGGTGTCGGCAACGGCTTGTGTTCGGGAACAATGATGACCTTAGGGGCCGACTTGGCACCTCGTGATAATATCAGCAGTTTTTTAAGCCTGTGGCGGATAACCGGCGACATCGGTGGTAATGCGGGACCATTTATCGTGGGTAGCATTGCTGATATTTGGGAACTCAAAACCTCGGTTATGGTTTTGTCTGGAATCGGCTACCTAGCGGTGGTAATTTTCTGGGGCCTGGTTCCGGAGACACTACCCGACCGGGGGGCGAATAATAGAAGCCAAATAGAGAAATTCCGCTAAAATCTAGCTTGCAGAATGCAAGCATCTAAAGTACATTAAAGGGATTAAACAGTGGATAGCTTGAAAAATGAAACTGACAATCCAAATTCTGGGTGTGGTTTGGTTGTTTTCGACCTGTCAAACCATGGCACAAGACTATTTCCCAATCAGCGTCGGTAATCGATGGGTGTTCCGTAACTGCGACGGAACACAATGAACGATTGATTGAAATCTTAACCGCTGACCGAGGGCTACAGGTTAATAGGAACGGTAAAAGTCCCAAACGACTAAAGAACCTGGATCCAGAGATGGTCGTCGTCTACGATCAGATTAACTTTAGATCTCATTTCATTACCAGGAGAGAGGGAAGTTGGTATCAGTTGGCCCGAATTCAATACCAGAAACGAAAAAATGGTAAGGTCCGAGCGACAACCTATATCTACCCGGGCGACCAACTTTTTGTGCCGAAACAGATGAGAGTCGAAAAAAAAGTGGATTACTTCCGGTCAACCGTTTCGCCGCCGAAAAGTTAATGGCAAGGTATTGACTACCAACTTCAAAGTGATCAACATGGAAAACCTCAAGGTCAAGGCTGGTCACTTCCGGCGNGTTTTGCGGATCTCCGAAAAGTCAGAGCACCAAAGAAAAGATCGAAAGCACACAACCTTAGGGTATCTCTGGCTGGCCCCCAATATTGGACCTGTTCGCTTGAAGACGGTTAATGAAGAGGTGTTTGNATTAGTTAGGCATAGCCTGACACCGGANATAAAGACGGCAGATCAGTTACTATCACTACAATGGGGCTCAATCAAGAAATTGAGAAAGCAATAGCCGATGATTCGAATTGGAATGGGACAAATGACCGTTTCCGGGGGTGAAGTCGATAAAAATCTGGCGCAAGCGACCCAATTTATTACTGCTGCAGCGCAGCAGGAGTGTGATTTTGTCCTCCTACCCGAATGCCTGGATACGGGTTGGACACATCCGAGCGCTGTCGATTCGGCTCAACCTATCCCCGGTATAACCAGCGAAATTCTCTGTCAGTCGGCTGTTGAGAATCAAATTCACGTGGTGGCGGGTATCACTGAGCGGNACGATGAACAGATCTACAACGCGGCTATTCTGATTGATCCGACGGGTGAAATTTTGCTCAAACACCGGAAAATCAATATCCTGGATATCGCGCNAGACCTATATAGCGTCGGCAATAGATTGGAAGTCGCAGAGACTCCATTGGGCAAGATCGGACTCAATATCTGTGCCGACAACTTTCCTCATACCGCCTATTATGGGCAGGCACTGGCAGGGATGGGAGCGCAACTGATTCTGTCTCCCTGTGCCTGGGCGGTCGATGGAGATCACGATAACCTGCGAGATCCGTATGGAAGTCTCTGGCTCAACGCCTATACCCGGTTAGCATTGGACCATCGGGTTGCAGTTGTCGGGGTGAGCAACGTCGGTTGGATCACCGACGGGCCGTGGCAAGGCAGAAAATGTATCGGTTGTTCGCTNGCGATAGATCAAGAAGGTAAAGTTATCAAGCAAGTAGACTACGGCGAAACGGCTGAAAGATTGGAAGTTATTGAGTTAGAGATCTAAAGAGATTTCAAAATAGTTGAAGGAAAAACTACCGTCTGATAGAATTAGGCCGCNTTTCTCGCAAGAAATTACGGTATATATTGAGGAATCGAATTTGAAACTGGACCAATTAAAAGGGAAAATCGTCGGTGCAGCAGTCTCTGGCGGATTGGATAGTTGTACCATCACCCGCTGGCTGGTTGACCAGGGGGTAGATGTAGTCTGTTTTACAGCTGACCTGGGTCAACCGGACGAAAAAGACATGAATGAGGTTAGACAACGGATGTTGGCCTCCGGTGCCAAAGAAGCAATTTTGGTTTCAGCCGCATCAGATCTTGCTGAGGCTGGACTGCAGGTGATTCAGTCTCAGGCCACCTACGAAGGTGGATACTGGAATACGACTGGAATTGCCAGGCACATCACGGTAGCTGTCCTCTTACTGGAGATGAAAAAGCGGGGAATTCGTATTCTGGCACACGGNGCCACCGGCAGAGGCAACGATCAGGTTCGCTTTCAACTGGCGACCAACATGCTAGACCCCACTTTTGAAGTTTACGCTCCCTGGCGAGACGAATCTTTTCTGCAGCGATTCGGAGGGCGGAAAGAGATGATCGACTTCTGCAACGCNCACAATCTGCCCATCACTGCCACACATGAAAAGCCTTATTCTACCGATGCCAATTTACTCGGGCTGACCCACGAAGCCGGTAGATTAGAGTCACTTAAAACACCGGCCAGTTTTATTACCCCCGGCATGGGTGTACATCCGACCGCGGCACCAGACGAAACCGAGTATTTCACTGTTCGTATTGACCGGGGCCGTCCCATCGAGATCAATGGCAGCCCGACCACACCTCTGGCCGCCTTTCAGCAAGCGAACCTGATCGGTGGTCGAAACGGTATTGGTATCGGTATCCACGTGGTTGAGAATCGATTTGTGGGCATTAAGAGTCGAGGTGTTTACGAGTCTCCGGGAATGGAACTCCTTGGCCGCTGTTACGAGTATCTGCTTCAACTGGTGCTGGATCGACGAGCACGCANGGTCTTCGATCGACTCTCTGATATTGTCGCTGAACAGATTTACGAAGGCTACTGGTTCGACCCGGCTACCCAAAGCCAATTNGCCTCCATTCAACCCTTTACTCAACTAGCTACGGGTGAAATTACGGTTGCTTTGTATCGAGGTAATATCTCGTTTCATGCTGCAACATCGGTTCCCCATTCACTTTATTCTGAAGAGACGGCCTCCATGGAGGACATCGGCGACTTCAATCANGCTGATTCAGAGGGATTCCTTTCGGTTTTGGGGGTCAGCGCTCGAGCCTTGGCTGTTTCAGGCCAAATCGAGGACTAAGGCGGATGTTGTTCCCCAATTCCCTCCGGCTCGATTACGCCAGAAGAGATGCTGATTTAATGTCAGAACAGTTTGGTTATCGACTCGTACAGGTCAAGTGGTTGTCCNATTTTGTGCAATTTTGTTTGCTATTGAGTTGGGCTTTACTGCTGGCCGGTTGTGGGGATGAGGGGTTATGGGACCCGATTGACGAATCTAAGTTTGANGCTCCCAGTTCCGATGGATTGCATGCGGTCGAGTTCCCGACACCGACTGGAGGTAAATGGACCTACCAAAATGTAGATCTCCCTGAAGAGAGTCATCAGATCTCTGTCGATGACGAAACCCGTTTTGATGCCGGTTTTACCTTTCGCCAGATGTCATCNCGATACATTGATGCCGATAATCCAGGAGGGGAACTTTATCTATTTAGTATGGAAGAGGAATTTGACCGTATCCTGGATGAGTTATCGAGTATCGTACTCCCGGACTTTGATGAAGACAAAAAAGAGGAAGAATTAACCACAGCGCAACTACAGCAGTTGGATATCAAATTAGAGTTGGAAGAGCTGATCAAAGGTGTTTTTAAGCGCAATCAGGTTAAGCTACCCGCATCACTAGTCATTAAAAAATCCGACACACCGGCGGTAAAGCAGACGGCTGGGGATTGGTTGGTTCAAGATATTTTTAGCCCTTACATCATTCGGCGCGAAAATAACAGGCTATCCGTCTATACCCGTAAGGCAACCAGCCATCTATCCGCTAATGGTTACTATTTTAGGCAGAACGGCGATTTTTTGCCAATTGGGATTCCAATTTACGCCACATTTTTCTTTAAATCTGCAACTGAACTGACCGAGCGNGCATTCGACCTCTTCTTTGGTAAAGCATTGCCACCCATTATGCACCAGGTCCATCCGACCTTTCGTAAACTGTGGGTCTTTCCNCTAAAGTATGGGGTAGAGTGGACCGTCTTCGAGAAGAAAAAACGCCCAACAGTAATAATTAAGCGGAAGGTTATCCAAGACCAGGTTCAGATTACCGTACCTGCGGGTAGCTTCACAGGTGGTTATCTGGTAGAGGAAATTATCGAAGGCAAAGAGGAGTTTTCGTTAATAACACATCCTGAACAAGGTAAAGATCAAGATGCAGAAGAGGAAAAGCCAAAAACTGCAGCTAAAGCAGCTAAACTCTTGCCGGCTGCCAGGTATTGGGTAGTACCAAACGTGGGTATCGTTAAACACCAATACTTTCCCAAAGCCGATCAGTCTGTAACCTACGAACTTAAGTCCTACCGGCTTTAACCGGCCAACGCTAACCACTGACAGTTTAGAATTTAGCCCTTTTGGTTCCGGTTAGCCACCAGGCTCTCGACACCCATCAGTGCCAGTGCCAACACCAATAACTCNCCCCAAATCTCCCGACCTGTTCGTAACGTATTGAGCGTCTGGTCTAATTCTTCCTGATTATCGACCGCATNGGCTGAGAGCAGAACCCCGGCTCGTTCCAAATCAATTGGTCGTAAATTCGATTCTGATGNGTCCAAGTTGACGGCCAAAAACTGGCGCTGTTTGCTCTCAGCGCCGTAGATGTCGATCGGATAGATGCCCGGCTGATCCGTATCAGCAAAAGAGATATGCCGGTCCTGATCCAATTGGATAGATTTAGAGGGCTGGCCATCGGGAGTACCTATTTCCACTCGATCCACCAATTCTCTTACATGTATTGAGAGTGGTTGACCTACGGTCAACTGTCGATCCATAGCGACCTGTCTCGACTTCGCATAGAGAACAGATTGCTGGAGTAACGGCAAAAAATAAGGCGTTACCAATAAATCTGCATCGGTTAGGGTTGTGCCCGATGCGTTGAATACCAGCACCGTTCCATTTTCGATTCGGTACTCAACCAGAAACGGAATCTGGTTTTGAAACTGTGCTAATACCTTCGTAGTCAATTTGACATTCATCTCCAGGCCCCGGAAAAACCTGGGTGCTGAATCTCCAATAAAGGCTGTCTCTTCAAAAGGATCGAAGATTATGTGCTGCGGGTCGGACAGTGTAATTTGGGTCGGTGGGTTCCAAGTTACATTTTCTCCTAATGTGATCCCTAGCCAATCTCTCAAGTTTTGGTTAGTGTNTACCGGTTTAATGAGGTCCACGCCTAAAAAAAGGATTAAACTTTTACCCGCCCGTAAGAAGGCCTGAATCTGCTGAATCGTATCGGACGAAAAGGTCTCTAAATCAGAGAGCAACAGGATATCCCAATCTTCAACCGAAACTGTGGAGATCTCACTAGGGGAGACAGTGCCGGGAGAGATGGTNGCCGAAGTTTGAAAGCTGGAGCCTAAACCGGCTTGGTCACCGGCCGGCGAACTTGGATTCAGTGCCGTCAACAAATAGAATGGAGCGTCGGTCACACAGAGGGTTTTTATGTCGCCGTAGGCCTCAAAGACAAAGTATCGCTGATTATCCGCTTCCAGTCGATCCATAGGTAACTGCAGGTGGCCGATGTGGGGGCCAACTGTCTGAAATTGGTGGCTAAAGCTAACTGAAAGATCTGTTTCTGACTGAGCAGGTAGTTGAATTGATCGTCGTTTGAGATCGTTGAAAAATACCTGAACTGAAGTTTGGTTTAGAGGTGCGTGGGTATAGTTTCCGATCCCGACCTCGATCTGCACTGGTAAATGCGTGCCAATCAATGGTCTAGAGGCTTGGATCGAAGTGAGTCCGGCATTTTCGGCAACTTGATCACCAATCGGCAAAATAAAAATCTTGGCTCCAGAACGGTTAGGGATAGGAGTTGTGTCTTTCCAACCCGCTAGATCGGTGATGAGGTAGATCTCCTGATTCAGATTGTCAGCCCCGGTTAAGATCTCGTGTGCTAGATCTACACTAGCGACGACATTTGTACCACGATATGTCAGCTCCGCTTGCTGGATGGCTGTCCGAACTAGGTCTAGGTCCGGGGTTAGTTTTCTAATAACGGGATCGGCAATATCGGACATCAGAATCAAGGCGGCCTGATCGCCGCTTTGCAGGGATGCCAGGATTTCGGTCGCTTTGTTTCGGGCTAACTCAAACCGCTGGCCGCTAATATCCTGGTAGCCCATACTGTAGGAGTTATCGAGGATAATGGCACAACNGGTTTTGGCACGATGACCGACGAAGAATAGATTGTTTTTCAGGAGTGGGCGGGAGAGTGCCAAGGCGATCAGGGCAATAATGACCATCCGTAACAGCAGGAGAAGGANATTATAGAGCTGTATCCGTCGAGCCGTTTGCTTCTGGGCAAGGATCAGAAACATCAGGCTGCTAAAGTCGACGGTTTTTACCTGGCGGCGATGCCACAAGTGGATCAGCAACGGGATTACCGCTGCTGNAATCCCGAACAGGAAGGCAGGGTTCAGAAAGCCCAAGTAGGTAATTGCTCCTTTTGCCAGAACGAAGTTTGGGCTATCAATTGCAAATGTGTTTGACCAAATTTCGCCTCAACCGGAATTAATTTTATCATTTTGACACAACATTCACAACCAAAGGTGGAGGGAAGTACTAGTAATAGTGGCGGTGTAGGTCAACGGGCCAGCTCCTGAATAGAATAATAAAGGTTTCATGTGTTATNCCCCTGTGAGGAGTTGTGCCATTTAGTTGTGACTGATCCAAGTGCTCAGCTAGACTGTTATTTTTTGATTTGCTTGTGCCGGAAATTTGGTCCATTCCATCAATGTTGACTAACTTGTAAGTGTTATTCTGGGTTCGCATTAGCCCAATAGTGTTTTTACCAGCCGATGGATTGACATATTCTACTATTTGGTCCATAATACAATCAGCGAGTTCTTCTGCAAGAGAAATTGGTCTGATTGCAAAAATCATAGACTACCTCTCAAATCTGTTTGGAGGCACGAGGCTAGCAACTTCACTACTTGGTTGATGAAAATATGGATGCAGTCAACAATAGAGATAGAGAAGATGTTTTAAATTCGATGGGTTAGCCACAGGCTGGATTGTAGAACCAACCTTGGCCTGCTTTGTATGGTATCTACGCTTGAGTTTAGATGAGGAAGGCCAAAGTCGATATTAGCCAGACAGGNTCTATCTTGCTGAGACCGAGTTAGCGAAGCGGCTTCAACTGATGCTCAAACGTCTCTAATTTCAACAGGTTCATTATGGATTTAACAGAATGCAAGACTTAACACATTTAGCCATCGATACAGCCCGTCAACTNGGTGTTCAGTATGCCGATGTTCGGGTTGCCAACTATAAGCAACAGGTGCTGGCAACCGAAGATCAACGGGTCAGCCAAATCAGTGACCGAGACGACGTTGGGTTTGGGGTTCGGGTTTTGGTCAACGGCGCCTGGGGTTTTGCTAGTAGCAATGAGATCAATCGAGAAGAAATCCAGCGTGTAACCCATCTGGCCAAAGCCATTGCGGAAGCTAGCACCACCACTCTCCGCCAACCTGTACATCTTGTACCGGAGAAAACGCATCAGGAAACCTTTACTACTCCCTACGAGATAGATCCTTTTTTGGTCAGCATTAACCAAAAGATTGGACTGTTGTTGGAGATTACGGCCGCCTTGCGAAAAAACAGCGGGGTTCAAAAAGCCAATGCGCTGATGAGTCTGCGAAAAACGAAGCGTTTTTTCGCTAATACTGAAGGCACGAATTTGGAAAGTTTGGTTTTAACCACCTCCGCACAGTATCAAGCGACTGCGGTTGGTAATGGTGATGCCAAGAGCCGAATTTATGCCCCACCACCTCGGACCATGGGCTACGAAAATATCGCTGCTGAGGATCTTCTGAAAAACACCGAACGAGTGGCGGAGCAGGCGGTTGAACATCTGCGTGCTCCGCCCTGCCCGGTTGGACAAAAAGACCTGATTTTAGATCCACTTAATCTGGCTTTGACCATTCACGAATCGGTAGGGCATGCGACCGAACTGGATCGTGTTCTGGGCTACGAAGAAAGTTTAGCAGGGCGGAGTTTCGCTGTACCAGAATTGCTGAACCAGTTGCAATACGGATCCTCGTTGGTCAATTTTATGGCCGATAACACGTTGCCACACGGTCTGGCTACCCACGGCTTTGATGATGACGGAGTGACAGGACAAAAATGGGATATCGTCAAGGATGGTCTGTTTGTCGGTTACGGCACCAATCGCGAAGTCGCCAGCGAGATTAATTTGGAGCGAAGTAACGGGACCTGCCGTGCCTCTCACTGGAGCAACACACCGATTGTCCGCATTCCCAATTTGAGTCTGGCGGCAGGTCAGAAACCCTTGTCACTCGATGAATTGATAAACGACACCAAAGATGGAATTTATATCGAAGGAATGGGAAGTTTTAGTATCGATCAGATGCGGTGTAACTTCCAATTTGGTGGTGACGCCTTTTGGCAAATCAAAGACGGTAAGATTACGGGCATGTTGAAAGATGTGACCTACCAGGCCATAACAACCGAATTCTGGAATGCCTGTGATGCCGTCTGCGATGAGCGATTTTGGGTGCCGAATGGAATTCTCAACTGTGGTAAGGGGGATCCGATGCAGATTTCGCAAATGACGCATGGCGCCTCACCGGCCCGTTTTCGCCAGATCAGTGTGGGGCGAAGCTAGCCTCAGCGGGAGAGACGGGAGTAATATTATGGAACGCGCACAAGCAGAGCAGATTCTTCAACAAGCCTTATCTTATCAGCAAGCCGATCATCTGCAATTATCATTGCATGGGGAGATAGATGCCAATACCCGATTTGCCAATAACACTATCACCCAAAACACAGCCCAAAAAGATACCGCTTTGAGTGTGACTGCTGCCTTTGGGCAACAGGTCGGTCATGCCAGTACCAATCGATTAAATCAAGATACCTTGCGAGAAGTGGTGAAAAGGGCGGAACAGATCGCTCAGTCAACCGCACTAGATACCGAATACCTACCCCCTGTGGGGCCTCAATCTTATCTCGATGTTGATGCTTACGATCACGTCACCGCTGAAGTAACCCCACAAGCCAGAGCCGAGATGATTCAAAAGGCAATTCAAAAATGTGAAGTTCAGGGGTTGAATCTGGCCGGTCACTTCTCAACCGGTTGGCGTTTTAGTGCCATCGCTAACTCCAACGGGGTGATGGCCTATTACCGGCAGAGCAGTGTTAGCTACACCAACACGGTAATGAGCCCAACTAGCTCAGGATGGGCTGAAGCTGTTAGCGAGCGATTAGAACAGATCCAGCCGTTAGAAGCGGTTGATATCGCCTGCCATAAAGCCAAGACCAGCCAGTCACCGAGAGACGTAGAGCCAGGTCAATATACCGTTATTTTAGAACCTTCTGCCGTCTCAGGTATATTCGGCCCATTATTCTATAGTTTGGAAGCCAAAGCGGCTGACGAAGGGCGAAGCGCTTTTTCAAATAAGGAGGGCGAACAAATCGGCACCTCAGCAGTTAACCTCTATAGTCAACCCGATCATACTGGCTGCCCCACTCGTCCCTTTTTCGGTAATGGGTTACCGGCAGATCAGGTTTACTGGCTGAAATCAGGCAAATTGGAAAATCTGTCCTATAGCCGATATTGGGCCAGCCAGACCGGTCATGTACACACCGGTTCACCCACCAATATGGTTATGTTAGGTGACGATAACACCCTTCAGCAGATGATCGACAGTGTGGAGCAAGGATTATTGGTTACCCGCTTTTGGTACATTCGATTTGTTGATCCGATGAAACTGCTAATGACAGGTATGACCCGTGACGGCCTGTTTTGGATTGAAAACGGCCAGATCTGCTACGGAGTTAAGAATCTGCGCTTTAACGAGAGTCCGCTCCATGTGCTGGCCAACATCGAGATGATGGGGCGACCTCGTCGGACCGGTGGATCTGCTTATGTGCCGCCACTAAAAGTTAGGAACTTCACCTTTACCAGTGGTACCAGTTTCTAATCTTCCCAAGTTAAGGCCGCTTCGCCACCAGGTTTTGAGGACAAGCCAAGTCGAGGGCAGAGCTGCCAAGTTGGTGGCACGCTTTAGATACTTAAACCAATTAACAGAAAACGACGAACACTTAAAGGAGTTCGCCTGTGCCTAATTTTCCGATAACCGACACCCATCTTCATCTGTGGGATCCGCAAAAATTCAATTACGACTGGATCAAAGATATTGAACCACTCAACCGTGCTTTTCATCTTAGCGACTACAATCAGCACTGCCAACCTATTGACGTTGGAGCCATGGTCTTTGTCCAGTGCGACTGTGGCGACGATCAAGGGGTGAACGAAGCTCGCTGGATCGCAGAGTTAGCAGAAGAGGATCCTCGGATCAAAGGGATCGTCGCCTTTGCCCCCATCGAGAAAGAGGCAGAGTTAAAACCATACCTGGAACAATTGACACAGATCCCTTTAGTCAAAGGGATCCGTCGCTTACTCCACGTCGTTGAGAACAGAGACTTTTGTCTGCAACTTAGCTTCATCAGTGGAGTACAACTGTTGGCTGACTTCAGCTTGAGTTTTGATATTTGTGCCCGCCACGATCAGCTCGATAGTGTCATTCAGATGGTCGAGCAGTGTCCACAGGTCAATTTTATGCTGGACCATATCGGTGGTTCGCCGGATCTGATCGTAAATGACCATCGAGAATCGTGGCGAGGTCAGATACAGCGGCTGGCCGACTTTGAGAACGTCTATTGCAAAGTTTCGGGGATGGTTACGATGGCCGATCCTGACAACTGGACCGTTTCAGATCTAACCCCCTACGTTAATGACATTATCGACGCCTTCGGTTGGCATCGTGTGGCGTACGGCGGAGACTGGCCGGTTTCAACCTTAGCAGCTGAGTATCCGCAGTGGGTCGAAGCCTTGGACCAGATCATCGATTCTGCTACTGAAGCACAGAAACAACAAATATATCAGCAAAACGCCGCCAACTTTTATCGACTCGATTGGTAACTGACTGATGACACAGACTCCATCAACTCAGGAAGTTCCTAACTACACCGTCAATCAAGTTGAGTTTTGGGAAGGGATCTACCACCGGGAGGAGTCCCCCGGCTGGGACATCGGTCAAGCAGCACCGCCTTTCGTTGCCTACTTAGATCGAGAGAAGGCCTCTTCGAGCGGTAAAGTGGCAGTTATTGGGTGTGGGCGAGGTAACGATGTTCTGCTATTTGCCCAACGAGGTTTTGAGGTGACGGCGGTCGACTTCTCTTCCTCCGCCATACAAGCCACCCGTCAGCAGATCGAAGCAGCGCAACTTCAGGTTTCGTTGTCTCAGCAAGATATTTTCACTTTAATCGAATCACATCCCAATACCTTCGATTATGTAGTTGAATATACCTGCTTTTGTGCTATCGATCCTGACCGGCGACCGGAATATGTCGATCTGGTTCATCAGATCCTGAAACCGAACGGGATGCTGATCGCTATTTTTTACCTGATTCCTCCTGATCAGGGACCGCCGTTTGGGACGACTGAGGATGAGATTCGGTCGCTATTTACGGGGCGTTTTGAGGTGGTTGAGATGGGGGGATCACCGCACTCGATTGAACGGCGTGCAGGCAAAGAGCTCTTTGCCTTACTCAAAAAACGATGATCATATGATTGGTTATCTATGGGGGCTAAAGACCGAAGCCCTTTTCGACGTCTGGTCGATTGAGCATCTTCTCAGCGGTCTGTCAGTTGGCAATATTGTCATGAGTTTCCATCGTCACCTCGACACCAGGTATTTTGGCCTGGAGAGGTCGAAGATTCGAACCAGCTACTTTGATGTAATCAGCGTTTTGTTCCTGGCCTATCTCTGGGAAACTGCGGAGCACTACATGGAGACCGGACTGGTCGGAACGGTTGTGGCCGACTGGTTTCAAGGAGTTGAGTTTTGGGCCAACCGCATGATTGCGGACCCGTTGGCTTCAGTGCTGGGATACTATACTGCTCAACGATTTCCGCCGTTGGTTAATGTTGCCCGGGGGTTGTCCTTGGTTTGGCTGGTGGTCCATATTTTTGTTTTCCCACACAGTATGTATCTCCATACCCTTTTCTAAACAATGTTCCAAACAATCTGCACTTGCAATTTCGACCACTGTTTGATAGCGAGCGAAATCTAATATTATGAAACAGATTACGATTCAAGCCGGCGATCTGAAGATGTCAGCCCAACTTAACGACTCCGAAACGGCTCAAGCCGTATGGGATTCTCTGCCGGTCACCGGTTCAGCTAGCGTTTGGGGCGACGAGATCTACTTTGACCTTCCGGTCAAGCGTAGTGAAGCCGCTGATGCGGTAGCTGAAGTAGAGGTGGGCACATTGGGCTATTGGCCGCCCGGCTCAGCCTTTTGTATCTTTTTTGGGCCTACGCCTGTCAGCACTTCGGACAAACCAAAAGCCTATAGTCCAGTCAATATCCTGGGTCAGGTAACCGGAGATGCCACTTTATTCAAATCGGTCAAATCTGGTCAGGCTGTCACCATATCAGCGAATTAGGAATCAGCAGAATAGGATTTTTCATTAAATGAAGATTTTAGTCGTTGCTGATATCCACGCCAACTATCGTGCTTTGAAAGCCACCCTTGACGCTTTCGACAATGCAGACGAAGTTTGGTGTTTGGGCGACATCGTCGAATACGGGCCCATGCCATCCGCTTGCATCGACCTAGTTCGCCAACACTGTGATCAAGTGGTAGTTGGAAACCACGATCTCAGCTTTGCTAAATGTCAACCTCAGGCTGATGATGGCTGGACAGGCTGGTTTCCGCACAATACGTCGATAAACGATTTAGATTATCTCAACAATCTGCCCACCCTGTTGACTCTGGAAAGAGATGATATCTCCTACTGCTTGGTTCACGGCTCGCCTAGTAATCACCTGACAGGTCGATTGCACCCCTACGCCGAGGAAGCCAAAAACAGGCAAAATCTACAGGGTTTAGACCAAGACCGGATTCTGGCCGGGCACACCCACATGGCCATGCGATTGGAAATTGACGGCAAGTTGGTGGCTAACCCAGGCACTATTGGTCAAACTCGTGACGGCGACTACCGTGCCCAATGCATAGTGATCGAGGACGGGCAAATCCAGTACCATCGGGTCGATTATGACCTCGACCTACTGGCCCAAGATTATCAGCACTCAGCCATGAATTCAGAACAGGCTGACATCTGGTTTGCCTATACCCGTAATGGGATTGTTGACGTGCATGGCCTGCAACTGGGGCCCTTTTCACCAATTCATTCAGCCTAACCCATAACCCGGGTTACCTTTTCTGCTCCTATTTGATAAAATAGAGACACAATTCATACTGCGATCAACAGCCGTCGTATTGGTTCCGGGCCGAGGCAATATATTCTAGGCCTAATATTTTTAGCAAATGGGCATAAACAGTAACTTCATCTCCATCTCTCATTTGATAATAACTTTGGCTTTTACTCTCTTTTCATCCATATCAATAGGGCAAGAGACCGATGTTTTCACAATTAAGGGAGTGGTCAAATATGGAGACAGGGTTACAGTTGGTGGCGGATATTCAGTGGTAACAGAGAATAAGAGAGTTACTTCTGGCTGGTTAACAGATCCTAAAGCCGAAACACGGTCAGACGGTAGCTTTACCACTAGCTTTTTCGATATCTTTGGTTCCAATCGAACTAAGGTAGGAGACCAAATTGTTATCACGGTAACAGAGAATGCAACCAACAAGATTAAAGGCCAAAAGACCTACACGGTAACTACGGCTGATATAGAGGCACTCGAGGCTTCCATTGAAGTCCTATTACCGCGGAAAGATACTATTACGGTCACCACTGATGATGGAACTGTGACTACTGACCAAACCAGTGTAACGCCGCCAAAAACCCCGGTCAAATTAAACCAACAGCCAGAGAATACATCTGTGTTAGCTGATGGGCAGAGCCAGACTAAGGTCACTATTCCTGAAAAACCTGAGGGTGACGTTGCCAACACCGACAAGACTGTTTTTGGACCGATAGAGTCTAATTTATCTATCACCCTATCCTCTTCAGAGGTTGCCTTCGGTCAGTTACTGGATCTAACGGGTGAACTAATCAATAGCACGGTAGAGGCTAAGAAACTACAAGGTTTACCGGTTGTCATCACTTTCACCAGCCCGGGCGGCCAACTGAAAAAATTAGAGATCAAAACAACGACTGAAGGCCGATTCGGTTTGGTCATGCCTTACCAAATGGACGCCGTCGGCGTTTGGTCGATCGGTGTAGAGGTGGCAGGAGATGACGAAATTGCGTCGGTTCAACGTGAAAAACAAGTGCTCGTCGGCAAAGGACAGGCCAAATTCCTTTTGCTGAGCCAAACCAGCACCGAATTAGGGAAAACTTATCCTATCCAGGGACGACTGCTGACCAACCCTAACACAGTTAAAAAAATCGGTCTGAAAGTGGTAAAACCGGATGCCGAATGGGTTGAACAAACGTTGCAGAGTAAAGAGAATGGGGAATACAAATACGATCTAATCGCTGACCAGGAGGGGCAGTGGAATGTGACTTTGACCTGGCTCGGCAATGCCAACTACCAGCGGTTGGAGGAGACCTTCACTTTCCAGGTAGTTAAACAGTTTGGCAAGGCTATCGTGGTGCTGGGCGGCGTGAACGCCGAGAAAGAGCGGGAATGGAAGAATTTCAACGGTTTGGCGAAGACCGTCTATCAGACGCTGGTTGATCGTGGTTTTGACCCAGACCAGGACATCTACTTCTTGTCGCCGGAACCGACCTTGACCCAGGGGGCCGATGCTGAAACCACGATCGAGACGCTAGAATCGTCGATTGTAAAATGGGCAGGCGAGTCGGTCAACCAGAATGTTCCCCTCTACCTCTACCTGTTGTCGCATAACCTAGAAGATCGATTTTTACTGGAGAGTCGAAGTGAGAGCCGGGCTTACCTTAGTCCTCAGCAACTGGCGGACTGGCTCGACCAACTGCCAGCAGAAACGGCAACCACTATTGTAGTTGAGGCCTGCTATAGTGGTCGTTTCATCACCCCCGAATTGTCAAGACCGAATCGGATCATCATTACCAGTACCAGGTCGGATAAACAAGCCAGAATCCTGCGTTCGTCATCCTTCTCAACTCAGTTCTTTCAGCAAATAGCTGCCAACCAGACCATCCGAGATGCTTTTGAACAAACAGCTGAAATGATGAACGGGGCCAACTCTCTCCATCTGGGCCAATTCCCACAGTTAGAGGCCAACGGGAATGCCAAAGCCAATGAATGGCTCGACTTCAGCGCAGTCGGTCAGCGCTGGATTCCGGGCGATATCACCGCCTTGGCTATACCACCTACCTTGGGGCAAGCACCAGAGCCGATCGAAGTTCGGCAGGCAACAGAAGGTATAACCCTGTCGATTGAGGCTACTGGTGCCGAGATAGAGCGTGTCTTTGCCGCTATTATCCCACCTGATTACGATCCTTTGCAGAAAGTGGAAGATTGGCAAAGCCTTGACTCCTTGATCATCGGCCAAGACCTGGTTCCCAGCGAAACCGATCCATCGACCTACCAATTGATCTACGATGGCTTCAGCCAACTAGGCACCTATACCATTGTCTTCCATGCCCAAAATGCGGATGGCAGCGCTCAACCCGTTAGTACAACAATTACGGTCGTTGAGAAACCAACTGCACCAGAACTGACTGAGTCAGTTGAAGCTAAGGCCAAGATCGGTTTCGTCGTACCCCAGACACCGAATCTAGGCCAGGAGATGTCAATCACGGTTCAAGTGCAAGAGGCAATCAATCTGGCCGGTTGGACGTTCGATCTCTCTTACGATCCTAAACTGTTATCTCTACAAACCGTTCAGGAAGGCGATTTCCTGAAACCGGATGGACAAGAGGCCTATTTTCAACCGGGAACAATTGATCCCGAAACAGGAAGCGTGACAGATCTATTGTCCGTTTTCTTGGGAGCGGGCGGTGCTAAAGGCACCGGTCGATTGCTAACATTGATCTTCAAACCCATTGCGATTGGTCAGAGCCAACTGCAATTGAAAAATGTCGAGTTAGGCGACGCAACCGGTAAGGTAATACCTGTAAAGGTGGAAGATACCACAGTTGAGGTCACCAGTGCTCTCCCTGGCGACGCCAATGTGGATGGTATCGTCAATATTTTAGATTTGGTTAAAGTGGCGAACGGTTTTGGTCAAACTGGTACAGATTTGGAAGGTGATGTCAACGCCGATGGCAAGATCGATATTCTGGATTTGGTCAAGGTAGCCAAGTATTTCGGTCAACAGCAGACGCTTAATACTGCTCCATCCGCCATCATGGTGACACTCAGTGGCCCACAGAAACAGCAGGTCAGCAGACTAATTTCTAAATTAGAAGGCCAACCAAATCTGGATTCAGTCACGGTAACCACACTCAACTTACTGAAGGCGCTGGTACCGGAAAGCCAATCCAAGAAGACACAACTACTACCCAACTATCCCAATCCCTTCAACCCCGAAACCTGGATCCCATTTCAACTGGCCGATACAGACCAAGACAAACCGGTGGCCATTATCATTTACGATGTAGTTGGAAATCTCATCCGAACCATTGAGATGGGGCGATTAAAGGCGGGTCGATATCTCCATCCTGGCCGATCTGCCTATTGGGACGGAAGCGCCGATAGTGGAGAATTGGTCTCCAGTGGTTTATACTTCTATTCCCTGCAAGTCGGCGACTACTATCAAACACGCCAAATGGTGATCTTGAAGTAGTGTCTGTAACTTCTCTCGATATGAAACCGACATTTGTGGTTTTTGAATCATTGTCTTCTTTTCCCTTTTTGCTTCTGCTAATCTGCCTGCTGGGTTGTTTGATCAGCCTAGGGACAGGGCCGTTAGAAGCCCAAGATGATGTGGAAACAAAGCTGGTGTTTTCTGACGTTGGCACCATCACTCCGGGGCAAACCTTTAACTTAGACCTAATGATTGAAGGCAAATTTAATCTGGCTGGGTGGGAGACTGGCATTCTTTTCAACCCCGGCATCTTGGAACTCGTATCGGTGGAAGAAGGCGATTTACTGAAGAACGCCTTTTTTCAGCCGGGTGCGATTGACAATGAGGCTGGCAGTATCACTGGTCTAAGCTCAGCTTTGCTCGATAAGGGTGAAGTTAGTACGCCCGGGAAACTGGTCGTTCTTAACTTCAAAGCCCACCAAGAAGGCAAAAGTTTCGTTCGCTTGGAGAGCACCAATCTAGGAGATGCGGAGGCTAAACCGATACCGGTATCAATCATCGACACAGAAATTGCAGTGACAGAAGTTACTGTTCCTGACCCATCAGCAGAGGTAGGTGAAGTTGAAGCCGAGGTCCCCCCGGCCGGAGATACAAATGTCGTTACCGATCCAGCCGAAACGTCAAACGACGACTCCACGACAGAGAAATTGGAGACTGAAAGTGAGACGGGGGTAGAATCACCCGAAACCCCCGCCACTTCCGCTGAGCCCGAGATACCGCCAGAGGTAGGCGGAGTTGAAGCCGAAGCTCCTCCGGCTGGAGATACAAATGTCGTTACCAATCCAGCCGAAACATCAGAGGACAACTCCACGGCTGAGGAATCCGAACCATCAGTAGAAGGAGGCTCTGCCAACGTACCTCCAGTAGATGCTCCTGCTATTATTTTAACAACATCCGCGTTAGTTATCGAAGGAAAGGTCTATTTAGAAAAAGGGGGTATGGAAGCCCCTCCAGGTCAGATAGTTAAGGTGGTCAACATCGGTTCCAGCACCAGTCAAGAAGGGAAGGTGGACACTAAGAGCCAGTACAACGTGATGCTCTCTGATTCGCTTCAACCTGTAGCGCAATCGGGGGATCAGCTAGAGATTACGGTCACTGATTCTGCAGGTGAGACTTATCAGAAGACACACGACTTGACCAACTTGGAAATTGAGTTGGGCAAGGTCTCACTGGACCTGGAAACAGATCTACCAGTTAAAACGGGAACGTTAGAGGTAAGCGGTCAGGTCTACTTACAGGATGGCACCTCCAGTGTAGGAGAGGGCGTAACAGTTTCCGTCGTAGTTAACAGCCTGGTCGAACATACGCTAACCACCAGCGATGGTTACTACACCGTAGGGGTAGGCAACGGGACGGCTGCTGTCGTGGCCACAAATGATACTGTTATGGTAACTATCAGCTTAAACGACCAAACATACGGATCAGTAGGGCAAACGTTATTGATAGAAGAAGTACTCGCGGGTGAGTTGACAGAGCTAAACTTAATCTCTGAACTACAGCAGCCAGTCGAAATGGTCAATACAGGTGAAACCGACGCACCACCGATTTTCTCTGAAACGGTTCAGTTTACAGATCCAAACCTGGAACAAGCGTTAAGAGATCAGATAACAGGTAATGCCCTGACCCTGGGCGCCCCCATCCCCGGAGCAAAACTAACCAAGTATCATCTGTCACAATTGACCAGGCTGAATGCTGTCGATCTAGGCATTGTCGATCTTGCTGGTTTGGAGTACTGTACCGGCTTGTACGAATTGAATTTATCCCTCAATCAAATCACCGATATTTCAATTATAGGTCAAATGACAGCACTGGTACATCTGTCAATTGCAGGGAATCTGGTCTCAGATATTTCCCCGTTAGCAGATTTAGGGAGTCTAACCTTCTTATCGATCAATGGGAATCGGATTGAAGACTTATCACCACTATCTAAGTTATCTCGGTTGACAAACCTCTATTGTAGTAACAATCAGGTGACTGATATCTCAGCTTTAGCGAATCTCATCCAATTACAGACGTTGGCACTGACGGCAAATCGTAACCCGCAAACCGGGCGACGCCTATCTAATATTCGTCCAATGACCAAACTGAAGCAAATGAGGACACTAAAGCTAGGTAGTAACCAAATTTCAGATATCTCAGCCCTAGATAGAATGACTGATTTGGCCAATTTGCGTTTACCTTACAACCAGATAACAGATATTACGGCTTTATCGACATTGAATCAACTCCGTCGATTAGACCTATCGCATAATCGTGTGTCAGAGATCGCCGTTTTGGCCAATATCCCCGGCGTAACGGAGTGGTTAGACTTAACAGGTAACCAGATCCGGAACATTAAACCGCTTCTGGACAGTCTGGAGCGTGTTGAAGGCCAACTGATTCCGACCTACGGAGTCCACGCTTTAGGAAGAGTCTGGTTGAACCAAAATCCACTCGATAATGTCTCAGTCACTTACCTTCTAAGCCAACTGAAGACCTCTAGAATTGAGGTTTTCTACGACGCCTTAGTTCCATTCGATATTATTCCAATTTCGAATCCCATGATCGAAACTCGCTTGCGGGCAGCGTTAAAACTTTCCCTCGGCTCCGATCGGGGAAGGGCCGTATCTTTCCGACTCGACCCTTTAACCCGATCCAATACCGTCTTCTTAACGACCCTGGATTTATCCAATGCAGGACTGGTCGAGATAGACTTAGCCTTTTTAAAAGGATTCCCTAACCTCAAATTCCTGCTTCTGGGCGATAATCCGCTTAGAGCAAACACAATTCTGGTTCAAATACCCGAATTAGAGGAGGCCGGCATCGAAGTCGATCTCGGAACTGTCCAAATCGGTCAGGTATCGATTCAGGCCAGTGAAACCGAAATTCTAGCCAGCCCAAAAGCCAAAACCCTTTTAACCATTACTGTAACCGATATAGATGGAGCACCAGTTGAATCCGCCTTAGTTACACTAGAAGCAGATCTAGGAAGTGTCGATCCATACGCGACGAACAACAGCAAAGGAATCTACACAGCTACTTACAAAAGCGTTAATTCACCTGGCGAAGCGATGGTGACAGCACAGGTCTCTCGTTATCCGCTAGTAAATGCTGACGGTCCGGTAGACGGAGTCATTAAACTTCTTTTAACCGAGATGCCTGTTTCAGCTGAAAAATCGATTCTGGCTGTCAGTGGACCTAAACAAGTCCAAACAGGAGAGTCAGTTCGCCTCTTTATCAAGTTGTTGAGCAATGATGGGTTTTCCTTACAAAACCGTCCCGTGCGCATCGGTGTCACGCCAGCAAAGGGGGTATCGGTTGACTCATATCGCCGAACGAATCAGTATGGTCAAACGACGGTTTCTGTAACTTCAGCAATGCCCGGCACTAAAGTGGTCAACGCCTTCAGCAACGACCTCCAACTACAGTCTGAAATCAGCATAGAATTCACGGGTGAAACGATAGATCTGCCCAAAGAGGAAGCGGAAACTGTCGAAGTTAGCCTTACCCGATCGGAGTTATTCGCTGATGGCACCTCAACTTTGGGCATGACGATTACGGTCCTGAATGCAGGCGGCGAAGGCTTACCTGATCAAGAACTTCAACTTACCTTAGAAAGTTGTCGTAGTGAACAACTTATATCATCACCTGTCTTTACATCACTGACTGCACTTGCATGTACGGGCGTCCCGGGTAAAGTTGAGGAACAGGCCCAAGACGGAATGTTAAGCCAGGTGCGAAATAATTTTGATGGTTCTTACCATGTCACCTATACGGCGGGGACCCTACCCGCAAGCGTTCGTATCTCTGCGATGACTAGTAACCAAAAGTCTGCTTCCGCTGTCGTAAAGTTGAATCAGTTATCCGATAACCAAGTTCGGATAACTGAAGGTATTAACGATCCCTCTTCAAACCCATTTTTTGCTAATAAGACCAACCAATTGTCGCTGAATAGCATTGGCGAAATCTACGAAACGCAAACATTTCAACAACAGATCCATATTACCAATGGTTCAAATATTGTCAGTTGGTC
>PACG01000031.1 GCA_002699335.1 Candidatus Poribacteria bacterium | reverse complement strand
GATTGTTATGCCGGCACTGATTAGGATGCTTGGAGACTCATCTGATGAAATTCGTAATAGAGCGATAGAAGCCCTCAGGCAGCTCAGTAAGTAGGAATACAAACTCGAACAGGTATCCAAACGACTTGAAAGCAGACTGATTACCAGGAATGTGACGTCATGAGCACAATAAGTTGAAATTAGTAGGATCAAGGATTGCGTTGCTGGCGCTAGTCGCATTTGCGAGTTTGTTGTGCGCATACTTTATTTTGTCAACAAAACCGGCAGGTAGCAAAGATAATCGGCACCCCTTACCATATCCCTCCAAACTTCCCTATAGACGGATTGGAAATATTTGCCAAAATCGAATTAGGGAGCCTTCTGGAATTACTTATCACCCCAAACGGAGAAATCTATTTGTCATTGGTGATGAGGGGTATATCTATGAAATGACAACGGTTGGTAAGGTTATTCGCTCTAAACGTTTGAAAGGGAAAGATCTTGAAGGAATCACTGTCAATCCATTTAATGGCCACCTTTATGTTGTTGTTGAAGGTAACGATGCTATTCTTGAAATAGACCAAAAAACTCTGCGAATTATCCGAAAGTTTGAAATAAGCCGGAAATTCAATGGTCGGGAATTACTGAAGAAAAAGGGACACGGGTTGGAAGCAATAGTCTTTGTTCCTGATCCATCACATCCGGAAGGAGGTACATTTTGGGTTGGGAACCAATCTTTTGATCTTCGGCCGGGTAAGGAACCTTCAGTAATATGTCAAATCAATATTCCGATCCTCTCGTCTAGTAAAAAGAAGGCTAAAGGGAAGATTATCGGTTTTTTTTCTATGGATACGATTGACATTTCTGGACTCGCCTATGACACAAGACGCAATCAACTAGTTGTCATTAACGATAAGCCCAATTTGTTACAGGAAGTGGGTATTGATGGTCAAGTTCTCCATCAATACCAGTTGCCGGGAAAAGATCAGGAAGGTGTTGCGCTGGACACTATGGGATATATTTATATCGCACAAGAAGACGGGGAGATTGTCAAATTCAAAACCCGTTAAAAGAGAACATATGAAGTTTTGAAAGGGAAGCTGAAAATGACCGGTGACAACCACCAAATTCGACGACACAAGATTTTTCGCTGGATGCTCGTGATTTTATTGGCAACTGGCTTTGGGGTTACCATCGGGTTTGGGAAGAAGGTTTCTCTGACCGAAATTCCTGCTGTGGTCCAAGATACGATTGTCCGTGAAATCGGTCAGGCACTGATAGATAAAATCGACCGGGACAAGGATGACGATGAAATTGTGTATGAAGTGGATGCTGAAGGTGATGGAATTGATATTGAACTGAAAATTTCCGGCGATGGTACCCTGCAGAAAAAAAAGGTTGAGGAGGAAATTACTCTTTCTGAACTTCCGCCAGTTGTGCGTAACACGATCACTAGAGAGATCAGAAATCTTTGGATCGAGGAAGTAAGGTGCAAAACCCGGCTTGGTGGACGCGTTTCTTATGAAATAGAAGCCAGCGGGGAGGGGAAGGAAATTGATCTGGAAGTCGCCGCCGATGGATGGTTGTTGTATAAAAAAATTGATGATAGTGACGACGACGATAACGATGACACTATCCGGATTGAGGCCGAACTCCTAGCCAAATCCATTTCCCCCACGCTTTCTGATGTTGCGCCTTATCGTGATGCACTGGTGTTTTATGAGTATCATGTTCAAAGGCGCATCAAAGGCAAATTCAAAGGGGACAGAATCCGTGTCACCCATTGGGCGATTTACGACAACCAATTGCAGGCAATCCGAGAGGCAGAAATCGGAGAAAGGTAGGCGTTGGCACTTCGCCCATTACGTCAATTCCACGAACTTGATGGCATCTACACCAGCGATACGTTGGATTTAGACCCCGATATCCGACTTTATCATGATATCGGGCAGAAAATCCTCGAAAATCAGTCTGTGGCAGAACGTTATGACTACAATTGCACTTTATCTGACATCATGCCAGCCTTTTGGTTACTGAAAGACCAGTTGAAATTGGTTGTTTTAGGTGACTCCAGAGGAGAAAAAGGCGTACTGGCAAAGCTCTTTTTCGGTCAAAAAAATCACACCACGCCAATGGCATATAACCTATCGGTTTCTGGAGCGCCATTGGAGTTACAGGAAACAGTGGTTAATAAGTACCTTTTGAAACTGCCTAAACTGGAGTGGGTGGTGTATCAGGCGTCTCCACGAGTGGTCAATATACATCATGAGAATTCTACGAATAAGAGGCTTTTGAGAAGCCGTGGATTCGCTTTCGACCGAGCTAATTCAGATACACTCTGGCAACCATCAAAAAGACAAAATGTGACTGTTTTGGAACTCACCTCGATTCCTTATGTCGCCGATTATTGGCAGAAGAATCCGTGGGGATCGGAATCGGATGATGATGTTTGGGATAATCCAAAAACAAAGAAGAAATGGAAGCAAAGGTGGAAGATTTCAGAAAAGCGATGGAATCGTCTTGAGTCGATGATTACCGCATTGAACGAAAAAGGAATTCGGGTTTTGTTGTACCTGTCACCAATCCACCCGATTATCCGTGATTTGCCTGTGGTGGACGACGATGGAACGACCAAAAAAGGGTATCAGGAGTTGGTTGGTCGATTGAAGGAGCTTGAAGGACAATATTCCAATCTTGTCTTCATCGATTTGTTGCAGGGAGGCAATCACGGCTTTGGAAGGGAGATGTTCCGTGACTTAGACCACCTTAATGAAGCCGGGGCAACGAAGTTGACGCGGGCGTTGGAGGAAATTCGGCAATGGTACCAATGAACAAATCCAGATCCCGAAAAGTGCCATTCTCAAAGTTCACTGGCTGTTTTCGAAACCCGAAAGAAAAACTTTTGCAACTTCTCAAAGGTACTAACGCTGCTCTCTATCTTCTCTTCATCTACTTGTTACCGGTTCCTGCTGCCGTTTCCCAAGAAATCCTCGAAAATTCGCCCAATCCTGACGGCGACACGACTGAAGAAAGCGGTGCGCCGAAAGAACACGCGTTGGACGCAGGGCTGATTTTTCAATTGTCAACGCTCAATGATGAGATTTTTGCTCGGGATGTGGAAGGACAACAAATTAACTGGCTTGAGGCTACGCCTCGTGGGTTCGCCCGGCGGAATGCATTTGGTGCGTTAGACGTGAGTGCAGGCGGGTATATGATTGAGCAGGTGGGTTCTCTTCTTGCCGACTACCTAGAGAGGACTCAGGCGTTTACACTGATGGCGTCGGTTACTTGTTTCGATGGGGATATCGCAGATGAGGCGCGGATCATTTCGTTGTCGGTGGGCGAAAGAGGGATGAAGCTGGTGCAGAGGGGTGCTCAGATCATGTTTCGCACGGAGGGTATGGACGGAAATCGAGTCTGCGAGGCACTTCCCGGTGAAAGAAGGCATATCGGTATTACGTATGCTGATCGAACTCTCCATTATGTGGTGAATGGATTGTTGATTGCCGCAGAGACTCTAGACGAAAAGATGTCGATTCCAAATGCGGCGACATTGAGTTTCGGTGAAGTCGCGCAGTCGATGTCCAGCCGGTGGAATGGGATCATTGAAGGTGTGGCTGTATATGACCGGGCGTTGACACTGGAAGAGATTGCTGCGCTCGATAAGACCGAGAAAACGCGAATTACCGAGCGTGAGCCAATCCCACAGTTGAGAGTGCGAGCGGTTCTGCGGGACAAGTCACATGTTCCTACACCGCAGGAGTTAAGTCCCTATACGCAGTCCTTGGCTGTATTTCTCTATGAAGTAAGGGAGGTGTTGTCCGGCCAGTATGAAGAAGAGCAACTTCACGTGGCTCACTGGTGTGTATTGGATCGAGATGCTCTACCCTATAAGGATACGAAGATTGGTAGTGAGCATGTCCTGTTATTGGAGCCGTTTGAAGTCCACCCTTATCTGGAGTCTGAGCCTATCTCTACTGATGTCGTAGAAGACTTTTCTCTTCTCTGGTTTTATGACGCTGGGGGACGGTCGCTGGACTTCGAAGTCGCCCGCATCTCTGAGTTCAATGTGGCAGCTTTCATTACGAAGGAAAGCGTCGAACACGCTGACGTCCTAAGAGATCTGCCTCCACCATTTACGGGACGTGAACGTGCTGTTCGTGCGGCCGCCATTCGCGATGAGTTGGCATTCGCGCGCAAGCGTCTACAACCCTATCGCAGTGAGCATGCACGGTGGCTCCGGGCGGTCGATCCCTTTTACGAAACGCTATCCGAGAAATTGGAAGTCATGGAAGGTGTTGGCCCCAGCTATTATATTGGGCGGGACGGTTTCGGCTTCCATCCAGGAAATGTGAGGTATCTNGTTACTGCGTACCCGGCCCTGAAGTTGGGAGAAGAGGCGCTGTTAAAGGCNGAGCGCGACGACTTCCCCGAGTTCAATGCCGCGTTGCGCGCCGTGGAGAGCATCATTGAGTTTAATGCNGCGCTAAAGAGTCGTAATATTGATCTGCTGGTGGTTCTCATCCCGGGTCGTGCTCATGTGATGACGGATGAGTCAGCTGAGTTCGGAAGTGGTGTGGCCACGCTGCTCTTCCCGTTTTATGATCTGCTGAACGAGCGTCTGCTCCGTGCTGATGTCGAGGCACTAAACATACATGAGGCAATGGTGGATGCCTATCGGACAGGGGATGGGCCCGTCTACCTGCGTTCCGACATGCATTGGGCACCCAGCGGCATACAAGTTGCAGCTAAAAAGATCGGGAAGCGACTCTCCCGCTACGACTTTATTCGCGACCCGGAAGGATTGGGAAGACGCTTCGTGGAAGAGTCGTTAAGTATCAACTTTGGCCCAGGAACAGATTTCCGTGATGAGCTGGATGCCGATGGACAGCTGTACTTGGCTGAGTCGCTCGATGTGATTTGTGTACGTCATATCGACGGTTCACATGTTGAGCCGGATATGGGTTCACCGGTACTGTTGATGGGGGATAGCTTTGTGGAATTCTTCTCTGGCGAGAGTGCGGATCTGGCTTCGTACATCGCGGCAGAAATCGGAATGTCGATCGCACGCATTGATGGCGATGCCGCCGGACCGCGTGTGCCGCGTATGCTATCTATGAAGGGGGAAAATTATATCCGCGGAAAGCGTGTAGTGATACTTGCATTTCTCGAGAGTTATATGTTTAAACCATCTACACGGTGGACGCGATTTGGGGAGCAGGGCGGATTGGCAAACTCCATGTTTGAACTATGGAGTGGCGATAGGCCAGTGAGGTGGCGCAGAGAGAACGCCAATGTCCGGAAGGTTGAACTGTTGGGTGGGGCAATCGGCGTCGAGTTGATCCCACCGAATGGTAATAAGCACGCAGTGCTCGTGCAAACGTTCGAGCTTCCTGATTCGGCGCTTGGAGCGCAATTTCGATTGACCCTTAAGGGACGGTCGGACGAGGTAAATATGCTGAGCTGTAATATTTCCTACGATGCCGGGAGAGAAATAGTAGCCATGGTTGACCATCCGGGTGATGGAACCTGGCACACCTTGCGAACTGATTTCGTGATTCCTGCTCAAGCAAATCGATCCGGTGTGAACTCATTCGAATGTGTTATCGCTCTTGGCAGAGGAGCTACTATGCCTGNACAGATAGACGATGTCTGTCTCGTAGAGGTGGGTGAGCNGGAGTGATTAAGAGGTCGTCTGAGGCAAAGTCTGACGTTTTGTATCTATGATTTTCAGTTCACATGTTTTTGTTTACTATTTTCTNCCGATTGNNCTNGCAACCTACTATTTACTNCCNCNTCGANCAAANCATTTNGGNTTGACGGTTTTCAGCTACNTCTTTTACGGATGGGCAAACCCTCTGTTTGTTTTTCCAATGTTCGCCTCAACACTGGTTGACTACACTTGCGGTCGAATTATCGCCGAACACAAACAAAANACGCAAGCTCGCAAAACCGCATTGATTGTTTCTATCNTNACCAATCTTTCTCTGCTTGGGTTCTTCAAATATTTCAACTTNACTATTGANAACTATAATCTTGTTACGGACTGGCTCGGTTTGCCGTTGTGGGAGAACGTCCTTCGAGTAACGCTTCCGCTCGGAATCAGCTTCTACACATTCCAGTCAATGAGCTACACCATTGACGTCTATCGTGGCGATGGTGCAGCTATTCGAAATTTCATAGATTTTNCCTGCTATGTGTCGATGTTTCCGCAACTCGTTGCGGGGCCTATCGTTCGGTTNTCGGAGATCTCCGATCAACTGCNGAATCGAACGCACACGTTTCAGAANTTCGCCCGTGGGTTTGCGTTTTTCGCCCTCGGTATGGCAAAGAAAGTGCTGCTGGCCAATCCGTGTGGCAAGATCGCCGATACGGTGTTTGAGGCTGGTTTGGTTTCCCCGCTTGATGCTTGGTATGGCACGTTGGCTTATGCTTTTCAGATCTACTTCGATTTCAGCGGCTATTCCGATATGGCAATCGGCTTGGGATTAATGCTTGGATTTACTTTTCCCAAAAACTTTGATTCCCCNTATTGCTCGGCATCAATCACGGAATTTTGGCAACGGTGGCACATCTCGCTGTCCAGCTGGTTACGTGATTACCTCTACGTTCCTCTTGGCGGCAATCGTAGTGGACAAAGACGCACATATATTAANCTTGGCATTGTAATGTTGCTTGGCGGATTATGGCATGGAGCCTCGTGGAACTTCGTCATCTGGGGCGGGATTCATGGTGGCATGTTAGCGCTCGAACGTACGCGTGGCAAAGCGAGTTTCTATGAATTATTTCCCAAACCGTTTCGAGTCAGTGCAACGTTCCTGCTTGTGTTGGTAGCGTGGGTCTTCTTCCGTACCAGTGACCTGNCNTGTGCAATTACTCACNTGCAAAGTATGTTTGGCTTAACACAATCTCAAGCNGGCGCCGATCTGATCGCTGGACTCATTTATCAACCGTACCATTTGTTGATAATGGGAATCGCTGTTGTTGTTATCTGGAGTTGTCCACAAACGTGGAATTGGACCAAGCACTTGACCCCCATCAAGGCGGGGGCATGTTTGCTACTTCTCTGGTTATCACTCGCCATTTTGGCGACGCAGGCCTATAATCCATTCATCTACTTTATTTTCTAGGTCAGCCATGCANAACTTAGCAGAAAGCCGACGGCAAACAGCAGATAAAGAAATCGGATTTACCTTTATTAAATATAGTATAAGTGTGATCAGCACTATCCTTTTCTGTGTGACTATTCTTTTCGTGCCGGTTATCCAACATATCTCTGAGATTCGGGAACGCAAACTGCCGCAAGTGTACGATNTCTTTNGCCTGCTGCCGTTGCCAAGTGAAGAAGAGATCGAAAAGTACGAGGACGAGCTTGAAGAGGAATCGGTCGTTTGCAACTGGCTTCTGCCACGGGNACAGTCGATCTTGACCCGCTATTTCCATCTTGGCAACGAGCAAGCATATGTGGGACGAGATGGCTGGTTGTTCTACCGATCCGATCTGGATTCATTAATCGGGTATGGGTTCCTTGACAAAAGTCATCAGCAAGCAAAAAAATTGAATGGAAAANCCTGGGANTCGNCACTNCAACNCGANCCAATNAAAGCAATTGTTGATTTCGATCGNCAGTTGAAAACCCATAACATCAAGCTTATCGTCATGCCAACACCACTTAAACCAACAATTCATCCCGAAAAATTCTCCAATCGATATGTCAATCCAAACGCACCTATACGCAATCCATCCGATTTGGCATTCATCGGGGCATTAGTGTCGGAAGGAATCCCGGTCTTTGATCCGTCGAAAATTCTGTTCAATGCTGCTCGAAAAAGTGACCAATATCTAAAGACCGACACGCATTGGACGCCAAAAGCGATGGAATACGTTGCAACACACTTGGCAAAATTGATTTTGGAACGGATCGAATTGTCCACATCAACATCGCGTTCATACACTCAAACGGCAGTCGCGATAACGAACCTCGGTGATATTGCCGAAATGCTTAAATTGCCAGGAGACCAAACAATGTTTCCACCCGAGCGTGTTACAACCCATGTTGTTCANACTNCTTCGGGCGAACCTTGGAAACCCAAACGGGATGCAGAGATNCTGTTTTTGGGGGATAGTTTCAGCAATATCTACTCGCTTGAGGGTATGGGTTGGGGGGAATCAGGTGGCTTCGTTGAACAACTCAGCTTCGNATTGGAACAACCAATTGACAAGATTGTGATCAACGCTGGCGGGGCTTACGCAACTCGTCAAGCACTCGCACAGGAATTAAAACGTGGCGACAATCGACTAGCGGGAAAACGCGTGGTTGTCTATCAGTTTGCAGCNAGAGAACTCTTCTCGGGTGACTGGNAACTGCTCGATTTGCNGATTCCGTCGTTTCCCAAACTGGTAGGGCAACGCGTTCAAGATCAGCATGTAACAATCACTGCGATCATCAGGAACAAAACGGAGCCGCCTGCTCCAGGTAGTGTTCCATATCCAGAGTGCTTGATTGCACTCCATCTCCAGAACATCCAAACACACAACGGAGTCAGTCTTCCAGAGGAAGTAGTCGTGTTCGTATGGGGGATGCGTAAAAATCGATGGACAGTAGCAGCAACTTTCAAAGTGGGTCAAGAAATCAAATTGCGTCTTCGCCCGTGGACAGAAGTCGAAGCCGAATACGGCAGTTACAATCGCCGGGAGTTGGAAAACGAAGAGGCATGGTTGCTGGATGTTTATTGGGGCGAGGTTGCCAATCAATCAGATTGATTGGTGGTTACATATTATCATTCGCATAACTTCGGAGGTGTATCATGAAAATTTGCAAGAAGTGTCATTTCACGCAAGTTGCAACCATCGGAATTTGCGCGCTAGTCATGATTTCAACGGTTTTTGCTAAACCCCGGTGTCCAACAGACCTCGATTGGCTCAAGGGATTATGTGGGGACGGCGCTTTGGCACATGAATATAATGGTCAGATCTACCTCACCGAGTTGTCTACTGGCCGGACAGAAGGCGTGGGCAAAGGTGACCAGCCGGAATTTTCGCCGGATAGCTCTAAACTCGCCTGGCTTCACGGTTCAGAAGCCAAGGGACGTCTGCGCCAGGGCGATCCTACCATCCACTCCATTGCTACCAATGTCGATCGACGAGGAGGTATCCACTGGGTCAGCAACACGGAGGTGGTCGTCCTAATGAAAAAGGATCAACGGAAAGTCTGGTATCGTGTTTCTCTTTCTGGGGTAAGAACGGAACTGCCACAACTCAAGCGTTTGGGAACCGCTCAACGTGAAACCGATGTTAAGTTGGGTAAAGACGGGGTATGGTCATATGTGTCAGCTGAAACCTGGAAAACGTCTGATGGTACTAGCGGTCATATCGGCGGCAACTGCTCGACCAGCCTCTCTCCCGATGGTCGATCGGTCACCGGTTTGCAAGGTGACCACCGGCGTTGCCGATTGACAGCTATTCGCCCAGGCGGTGTCGATGGTTGGCTTCAGTGGAAGTACGACGGCACCTTTGATAATCATCGCTGGTCTTCTAACGACCCACGGTTTATCGTCTGCGAGGACGAGAAATACAAGCGGATGGTGGTGATGGAGTTCGGCACGGGCAAAGCTACACACATAGGGAAGAAAGGAGAAGGTAACCCAGAGGAGAACATGTATGGTGATTTTACGGTGGGCAATGGAAAAGGTAAGCCCTGGCCAAAGCAAGAGGAATCTCCAACTTCCAAAGCACCGACAGAGTCTGCCTGGCTATCGAAAACGGCTGTACTGGCGAATACTTGGCCCGGCAGTGCAGACGGACTCATATTCCTGTGGGAAAACCGCCGAAAGCCGAACGAAATTTTCGATAACAAAGCACAAACACCGCGATATTGCAACGGTCGTCTTCGAGGCTGGGCTAAATTTGACCGCTACCATGCAATGGATCTAGCGGGAGGAACATTCGAGGTTCAAGATATTGATCAGATTCTGTTGGAGGCCTGTCTAAATACAAATCAACTGGTCCTAGAGGCAATCGTTACCACAGAGACGATTTCACCTAAGCTTACCTGCCCCATTATCACCTTTTCCTCCGAGCAAGGTTCAGGTAATTTTGAGTTGGCTCAGAAGGGTGATAATCTGGTTTTCCACTTGCGAACGGCAGAAACTGATGGCGACGGAACGAAGCCTGAGATAACCCTTTACAGGATCGATGCAGGCCAACCTAATCACATTGTCGTGGCCTATCGTCCGGGTAGACTTGTCTGTTATGTAAATGGTAAGCGAGTGTTTTCGACCATCGATGTAGTTGGGAATTTCTCCAACTGGTCGGCTCAGCGGTTGTTGTTTGGCGGCGAATGGGGAGGTGAACGAGATTGGTCGGGCCGGCTCGAAGGAATTGCCATTTACAACCGCTTTCTCACCCCAGAGGAGGCCAAGCATAATTATATCCATTATGCCAAGCGGTTGAAAGCACGTCAACCCGTGGCGCGATTCGTCGTCAGGGCCAGGCTCCGAGAAAAAACGCAGATGCCAACGATTGCCAAGCTGCAAGAATATACGCGCGCATTAGTTGTTCACACCTATGACTTGCAAAATGCGCTGAAAGGTGATCCGGATTCTGAGCGCATTCTGGTTGCACATTGGGCATTTTTAGACCGTCAACCAGTACTATCAATTGGCGAAAAGAAGGTCGGCCACCTTTATCGGCTTGAGCTTGAGCGATTCGATGACAATCCACAATTGGAGTCGGAGATGCAATTCAACGATTGCCAAGAGTTCGACCTGCCGTTCTTCTACGATGTAAGCCCAAATCAGAAAACAGAAGGGCACAAATCTGTGACCAAATTGTGATCAATATTGCTTAATGAATCGAGGTGAATCACAGGTAATTCGGCGAACTCATAACCATCTGACATAGTAGACAAAAAGAGGAAAAGACAAAATGACCGAAAGATGGAACATTTACGAAATTGAATTAAACGGGACCACAGATGGAAATCCGTTTCTAGAAGTGTAACTGAGCGCTCGCTTTCAACTGGACGACCACGTCTTTGAACCACAAGGATTCTATGACGGTGAAGGCGTTTACCGTATCCGTTTCATGCCAGATGAAATTGGACAATGGCAATATATTACCCAAAGTAACATACCCGATCTAGACGGTAAAACGGGTCAATTTGAGTGTGTTGGACCGTGGGCAGACAACCACGGGCCGGTGAAAATCGATGATACTTTCTATTTTCGCTATGCCGACAGAATACCGTATCGTCAGTTTGGTACCACCTGCTACGCTTGGGCGCACCAAGGCGAGGAGACAAAAGAACAAACCCTTAACACGCTGTCTAGCAGTCCGTTCAATAAAATTCGCCTCTGTATTTTCCCCAAAGATTACGTCTACAACAAGAATGGACTAGTCTACTTCCGTACGAGGGTACGCCACTAGACAATTGGGATTTTTCCCGCTTCAATCCAGCATTCTGGCAACATTTTGAGCAACGCGTCCTCGACTTACAAAAATTGGGTGTTGAAGCCGATATCATTCTGTTCCATACTTACAACCGTTGGGGATTTGAGTATATGGATGTAGAGAGCGACGATCACTATATCTGTTATGCAGTAGCCCGTCTGGCCGCGTACCGTAATGTCTGGTGGTCACTGGCCAACGAATATGATTTTATGCCTGCCAAACAGGAGTCGGATTGGGACCGATTCTTCCAGATCATCCAAAGGAACGACCCATATGACCGTTTGCGGGGTATTCACAACGGACGCCGATGGTATAATCACAACAAGTCTTGGGTGACAGATGCCAGCTTGCAGACCTCTGACATGGCCGGTGGTATTCGGTATCGCCAACAGTACCAAAAACCTGTCGTCTACGACGACAGTCAAACTAGGCTTAGCGATACCTGGCTGAAATGTACATCGCCTTACTCAGAGAGGTAAACGAGCAAATAGTTGAGCCTATTGCGGGTGGCTTTTTGGGTGGGATTACTGTTTTATAGGGTATTATCCTTAGTTTTGGTGAAAAACGCCCAAGTCCGTAGTTGAGGCAAGGGTTTAATTGGAGGGAAAGTAGTATGCGGTTGCTTATTATTGGAGGCACCGGTCTCATCAGCACAGGTGTCACGCGTCTGCTCGTTGAACGCGGCGACGAAGTTGTGCTCTATAATCGAGGCAGGCGCACTTCGCAGATAGAGGGCGCGTACGAGACAATTATTGGGGATCGAAAAGATTTTACGGCATTTGAAAAGCAGATAGAAGAAGCCGGTCATTTCGACTGTGTAATCGACATGTTCTGTTTCATACCTGCAGAAGCCGAGAGTGCCGTTCGTGCCTTCACCGGCCGCACTGACCACTACGTCTTTTGCAGCACGGTCGATGTATACAGCAAGCCGGCTATGGCTTATCCCATAACGGAGGAAGCCGAACGTCTACCATCGGAAAAATTCTCCTACGCTTATAACAAAGCCCGTTGTGAGGAACTGCTGTTCAAAGCTCATGAAAACGGCAAACTGGCCGTAACCAGTATTCGTCCTGGCCACACCTACGGCGAGGGCGGTAATAACCTTTTACACGCCCTCGGTTTTGGCAACTATCACCTGGATCGTATGAAAAAGGAAAAACCCATTGTTGTGCACGGTAATGGCACGTCCTTCTGGCCGACGTGTCACCGTGACGATGTGGCCGTAGCCTTTGTCGGTGCTCTAGGGAACCAAAAGGCCAAGGGGCGCAGTTATCATGTAGCGGGTGAAGAGTGGATGACTTGGGAACAGTATCATCAGAGGCTAGCCCTGGCCATTGGAGCACCGGCGCCGCAGTTTGTGTATATTCCTACCGATGTGCTGGTACGTTTGGCTCCGAAAGCGGCGGCTTGGTGCGAGATGAATTTCAGCTATAATAATCTTTTTGATAATTCAGCGGCTCGCCAGGATCTAGGTTTTCGGGTAACAGTTCCCTGGGTGGAAGGTGCGCGACGCACCGTCGACTGGCTGGAGAAAAATGACCAGCTCGAAAAAAGTGAAGACCATCCTTTTTATGACCGGGTCACAGAGGCATGGCAACAAGCGGTGGATGGGTTAGAGGCGGTTTAATGGATGTGCTTCATAATGTATACTCTTTTGGTGAACGGAGTAACATGGGTTCGTTGCAGAACCGCTTCGAGGTAACCGCTTCTAACCTGCGATTAGGTATCCAGAACACTGATGTCGGCCACTCCACCATTATGAATCGAAGCTGGCAAATTAACCTTATCATTACGCCTGTGAGAGTCATCATTCTTGGCCAGTCAATGACACGGCAGGAGTAAGAGATGGAGACGTCAGACATGAATAGTGAACCTGAATTGCTGGCTTGCCACTATAAATGCGATCTCAATTACCGCGTGGGTAAGTAGCTACCCTTGAGATTCATCCGGGTTGTAGAATAAAGTATTTGGTTGCATTGACCAAGACAAATGAGATTGATAAAAATATAGGTGAACTATGGAATATGTGAATTTCGGTAATGCTGGTGTCAAAATCAGCCGGCTGGCTTTTGGTTTGGGACTCAGAGGCCAACCTGATGAAGCAGAAGCTCAACGGGTAATTGAACACGCCTTTGATCTTGGAATCAACTTCATTGACTGCGCTAACCTCTACGGGCCGAACGACGATCGGGCCAGGACTGGACGCTCAGAAGTTGTTCTAGGCAAAGCATTGAAAGGAAGACGCAATGATGTTGTCATCACCACCAAAGCTGCTGCTGCCATTGGTTCTGGACCAAACGATGAAGGGTTATCCCGCTATCATGTGATGCGTGAAGTGGAACGGTCGCTTAAACGGTTAGACACGGATTATATCGACATCTATCTGGTGCATTGTTTCGATCAGTTAACACCATTGGAAGAAACAATACGTACACTGGACGACCTGGTGCGCATAGGGAAAGTGCGTTACGTAGGGTGTTGTAACTATGCCGCCTGGCAGGTTTGCAAATCGCTGTGGATCGCGGATCGGATCAATGCCGTACCGTACATGTGTGTCCAAAACCTGTATAACCTTCTGAATCGACAAATGGAGGGAGAGATGTTTGGCCTGATTCGAGATATGGGATTGGGAGCAATGGCCTTCAGTCCATTGGCGGTTGGCCTGTTAAGTGGAATCTACACCCCAGATGGCCCACCGCCGGCTGGTTCCCTTTTTGCCACCCGTAACCGCCAAGACTTTCCACGGATGATGGAAGAGAGAGTTGCACAGGTGATCTCCACCGTCTGTCGACTGGCCAGTGAACTGGATAAGACTCCGGCACAGTTAGCTTTGGCCTGGGTGCTCTCTCATGCGGAAATAACGGTAGCTATTACCGGTAGTGATACCATTGAACATCTTAACGACAATGTTGGAGCGGTGGGCTGGGTACTCGACGATGAAATACGTGAACAACTTGATTCAGCGTCTGAGACATTCGTTCAATGCCCTAAAGGCAGCGTATAACTTTCACCACAATTATGACACAGATTTGACATTGTAATGATTCAGCTATATCAACCGGAGATCAAAATGAGAAAAATAGCATATTTATCCTTACTTTTATGTGATAGGGTTGGCAGCTATGGCCCGAGTCAGTAACAGCCCACCTGAAGTCACTAAAAAGGTCGCCTGCGGGCTTTCTGGGCAGGTAAAATGGTTTGGAAATTAACCGGTTTTCTCCGACTGTGATTTCGATGCTCTTGTGTCTTAATTAGTATTTAGACGGTGCAACTCGCAAGCCCGGACTTTGGATGATGGAACATATCATGGATTCCGACAGATTGTTTGATGCTATGGGAAAAATGGGCATCAGAATACAAACGCTAATCACAAATAAGGATACCAGCTAACAAACTGCTGCACCTACTCGCTATTCCGCTACGCTCTATAGCAGTAGGTGCGCTTGGTGGTTAAAACAATAATGGAAAATATTTTAATTAATCAATCGGTAGCGATACTGTGCGATGGGAACAATATTGAACGAAGTATTCATGAACTTTCTAAAACAAAAAGCTCAATGGTCAATTTTGACAGGTTAATCCCGAAATTACTAAATGATAGAGGATTAAACAGACTGCTTTATTTTAGGGAGGGTAAGTCCATATCTTCGAAATTCGCTGATAGGTTACATGAAAACTATTATGGTTCTGTTATTCCGTGCCATAAATCCGCCGATATTCCACTTTCTATCAAAGCCACACAACTCGCATCAAAGGTCGACACCATTATTATCATGTCAGGGGATTCGGATTTTGTGGATTTGGTTTCACACCTGAAAGGAGAAGGTGTCAGAGTAGAAATCGCGGCAGTAAGAAAAACAGCGGCCAAAATATTAATCGATGAAGCAGATTATTTTCATGAAATAACCAAAGAAGATTGGTTTATATATAAATCACCAAGAAAGACAAAAGTGAAGAGAGATTAAGGAGCTTATAACAAGTTGCCGAAGATTGAGTTTCTGTGATACTCATTACTCAACTCTGCTATTAAGATTCAAGAAACCGTGCGCGTATGTAACTCATAATAAAGCGCCCTAACAAGGCGCTCCACCTGACCGCCAATCCTGTTGCGCTCTATTGCTACCGGTGGGCTTTGTCGTTGTGCTGGAATCGGCTTTTCCGTTAGAGAAAATCCAGGCGTGCTTTCGATGAACTACCTGTGCCACAAATGCAGAATCAAGATCTCGATTGAGAGCGGCGAAGTGGATGTTATGCGCCGTGTGGTTACAATCCTGTCGAAGCGGTATCACCAAACAGTGAATAACAAAATCAACTCCTTGCCATCGATCGACATATGATGTAAACTGTTTCTCAGTATCATAGAGGCAAATAGTGGAAGCCCAACGATTTGAATCAAATTACGATCTCGATGCCTCTCAGATTGAGGCATGGGTTGAACAGTTCCACCAACAAGGGTTCTTGTTCCTAGAAGAGGTTCTGCAACCGGCACATTGTGAGCAGTTGCGGGCCGATCTGGAATGGGCGTTGAAAGCGAATTCGGATGGATTAAATAGTGGAGGCGGCTCCTCAAAGATGAGTCTTAGTCATCGGATGTTCGAGCATAGCCTGGCTAATCTCAACCTATTCGACCTGGAACCGATCGCCAGTTTTGCTGAAGCCCTTATTGCGCCCAACTGCCATGTGATCCACAATAACTCTTTTATCACACCACCAGGAGGCGGTATTACCTCCTGGCATCAAGATGATGCGCCCCATTATCTGGTTTTGGATGGAAAGCCTCCAACCAATGTACGACTACCCGTATTGTTGTTCACGGCCAACTATTACCTGACCGATGTGACTGAAGTTGAACACGGTGGCACTGAGGTGATCCCCGGTTCGCACCTGTTTGGTACTAGCCTCCCCAGTGAACCAATGGAAGAGAGCCAATGGGCTAAACAGGTTCACTACAATTTAGGTAAAGCAGGTAGCATTATCATGTTCAACAATCAGGTTTGGCACCGTGGTGGTCCTAATCGGAGCGATCGCACGCGTTATATTACTCAGATTTCTTATGCTCGTCGCTTGATTGGTCACAAGTATTATCCTTTTATGAATTACATCATGCCCGAGCACGTTTACCAAAATACCACCCCGCGTCTCAAACGGCTACTTGGATTTTTAGATCATGGGGCTTACGGCTAATTAGATCAGTTATTGGATTAAACCTAATCCTCACATTACCATCGTAAACCGGTACATAGACTCCGGTAATATAGAGTTGGCCAAGTTAGAGTCAAAAGGCACCTACATTGGCAATTTTCTGGTCGGTTCCACGTCGATTGATCGGCACTCGTGATTCGTAGGTTTTCTGTCGTTGAGGGCCAGCCTAGGCAACTTGATTAACGGTAATCTGATGCAGCACGCCAACCCCTTGGTCAAAAAATACGCAGGACCTTATCCATTCCATGCTTACCAGACACATAGACGGACTGGTTCTTAAAGATCTGCATAGCCCACTCTGTATCGGCCTCGATAATTCGTCCATAGCTGACTTCGATATTTAGTATCTGAGTCTCCTGAGTTACCAAAACTGGTATGTATGTGGACATCAGTTAGTCGGTTGAAATTCTTCAGTATCAGTTGATCACTGTTTAGGTTATAATTAGGAAATAGCACTGAGTATGTCCGAACCTGACGATGTTTTATCTAATTGGATTTGTCCTCTCTTGAATCGATCTACTAATGTATAACCGTCTCTGTTAAAATCAAATAAGACTGTCAAAAGGCGAACTCCCATCATGTTTGAGGGACCTGATGTACTTATCGAAACCGATCGACTTTTACTGCGCGATGTCACCGAACAGGATACCCAACTAGTATATCAACTCTATAGCTTGCCTGAATCTTCTCGCTATGAGTATTGGAGTCCGGTCGATGCGGCCAAGACCAAGCGGATAGTCAGCAAGTGGATACGGGAGCAGTATCAAAAACCCCGACCGGCTTTCCACATTATGGTGTTATTGAAGGAAACGAAATCCATGGTCGGGATTTGCGGATTGGAAATTGGGTTTAACCCAGATGAAGCAGGTAAGATCGGTAATGTTGGCTACCGCTACTTTCCCGATGAGTGGAACAAAGGTTATGCTACTGAGGCACTATGCGGGGTTGTTGAGTTTGCCTTTTCCTACTTGGGTCTACACAAAATAGAGTCCGGGTGTGTAAAAGAGAACCGGGCTTCCAGCAGAGTTCTAGAAAAGTCGGGTTTTCAGTTGGAGGGATGCCGCCGTCAGGGCTTTCTGATTGGTAACCAATGGCACGATTTTGTGATCTATGGAATATTGAAAAAGGATAAAGGATACTATTGTTAGGTTGAGTGGATTAATTCGAAATCAAATCAGACCCACATCAACACAGGTGCTATCATCCATAGTGCTGATGCCTTTATATCTAGATTTTCAACTTACACTTTAATGCCAACCTCTCCCGATAACATTCCACAAGGGCCTTCCGTTCATATCCAGCTACAGAAAATCACTAAGAAATACACAGAAGCCTCAACTGATAAAAGGGGAAAGAAAGAGCTTCTGGTTCTCGACCGGGTTAGCCAGAGTTTTTTCCGGGGCGAATTCATTTGTGTCCTCGGTAAGTCAGGTAGCGGAAAGAGCACCCTCCTCAACTTGATTTCCGGTATTGATATACCATCCGGTGGCGAAGTGTTGTTCCACGAAGGAAATCGTGTTATCTCCATTTCTCAATTATCCGAAAACGACCGAACACTCTTTCGTCGCCAGCACATTGGGATCGTCTTCCAGTTCTTTAATCTGATTCCAACCTTAAACGTACTCGAAAACGTAACCCTCCCACTCGAGCTTAATAACATCGTTTCGCCAGAAGCCGCGTTGACGCTACTCGACCGGATGGGACTTGGAGACCGGCTGCAGACTTCACCTGATAAACTCAGTGGTGGTGAGCAACAACGGGTTGCTGTTGCTCGTGCCCTGGCACACGATCCTTCCATCGTCTTGGCTGATGAGCCAACTGGCAACCTCGACGGGGAAGCGGGTAAGCTAGTTCTCTCACTTCTCTTAGAGTCTGTTCGTGAAGCGGGGCACACACTGATTCTGGTTACTCACGACCAGGAGATCGCAAAAAGTGCAGACCGCATCTTCTTCGCCGGTAGTGGCCAACTTAGCCAGATAGATTCTCCAAGATGAGAACCAATATTCTCCAACTTGCCTGGCGGCATGCTTGGCGACGATCGTTACAAAGCCTATTTTTCATTGTTGGGATTGCCATCGGTGTTGCGGCAGTAGTCGCTATCGACCTTGCCAATAGTTCCGTATCCCGTGCTTTTAGCTACAGTACTGAGTCTATCGTTGGTAAAACGACCCACCGTATCGTTGGTGGATCGACCGGTATTGATCAGAAAATCTATGTCAATCTGCGACGAAAACTCGGTTACCAACTCTGCACACCAATCATCAGCGCATACGTGACTTCAAAACAGCTCGATCAGCAACCGATACAGCTGTTAGGGCTCGACATATTTTCCAGTTTAGCCTTCGATACAGATTCTTCCAACGGGCTGAATTCGGTTGGTCAGGTTCAACTTAGCCGATTTATGGTGCAACCTAATTCAGCGATAATTAGCATTCAATTCGCCAGTCGGCACCAGTTGCAGATTAACGATACCATCGATGTTAATTTTCATGGTCGTTCTCGACGAGTGACGATTTGCCAAATCATCGATGTTGGCGATGGGAACTCTTCCGGCGATAATATTCTACTGGTCGATATCTCTACCGCCCAAGAAATTTTAGGTAAAATCAGCCGGCTGGATCGTATAGATCTGATTATCCCAGAAAATAGTGGACGGCAAAAAATTCAGTCGGCTATTGAGTCGATGCTACCTATGGGCGTTCGATTGGAAGCCAACCGGGAAAAATCGGGAGCCACCCGACAGATGTTGTCGGCTTTCCAACTCAATCTGACCGCTCTAAGCCTACTAGCACTGGTAGTTGGTGTTTTCCTGATCTACAACACCGTAACTTTCAGTGTGGTTCAGCGGCGTCCGACGATCGCTATCCTGCGTGCCATCGGGATGACCCGTCGGGAGATTTTTACCCTCGTTTTGGCAGAGGGTATTATTCTAGGTATTATCGGTACCGGTGTTGGTCTGCTAGCTGGGACCCTTCTTGGCCAGGCGACAGTTGAGGCAGTGGTCAGTACGATCAACGATATCTTCTTTGTAACCAGCGTTCGCCAGGTTTCCACCTCCCCCGTTGTTTATCTCAAAAGTATCCTAATCGGTCTATCGGCTTCGATCATCTCGGCCATTGCTCCGGCGTATGAGGCCACCAATGTTCCTCCGCTAACAGCCTTACGGCGTAGCGACACGGAAGAAAAGATCAATCGAATCCTACCGTGGGTGAGTCTGATTGGTTTGTCAACACTTGTCTTCGGTTTTCTCCTTCTGATTCCCAACTGGCATTTAGTTGTTGCCTTTGGCGGTGTATTTGCAGTCTTGATCGGTTTTGCCCTCTTATCACCACTAATGACACTGATCTTTATGAAAATTATCAGACCCATTTTGAAGGGCAGTTTAGGATTAATCGGTAGCATGGCTGCACGTGACATCATGCGCTCGCTTAGTCGAACCTCGGTTGCGATTACGGCCCTGATGGTAGCGGTCAGTGTCATTATCGGTGTTGGGTTGATGACCAGCAGTTTTCGACGAACTGTACAAGGGTGGCTTTTCGACCTATTGCAAGCTGATATCTTTATTTCCGGTCCAAGAGTGGCCGGTAGTGCAACTACTTCTCTCGCCCCGAGAGTAGTGGAAGTCATCTCTGAGATACCATCCATCGAACGGATTCTAACCAACCGGGAAGTACAGGTAACATCTGTGGAAGTCGGTTCGCTCCAATTAGTTGCAGTTAGTGAAGATATTGCCGGAGAGAGGCGTCAATACAAATCTGCCAAAGGCAGTATCCGTCAAACCTGGCAAGCGGTTGAATCAGGAGGGATTGTTATCAACGAACCAATGGCAGTCCGATTTAAGCTAGAGGTAGGAGACCGTGTTAAAATATTTACCGATAAAGGGCTTGAGACTTTTGAAATTGCTGCTGTAGCTTACAATTTTGACGTCCGGCCTGTGGTCACCATGCACCAGACCACCTATCAAAAATTTTGGCACGATCGGGTGCTGAGTTCTGCGGCCTTAACTCTAAAACCAGGTGAACAAATCGATGAAGTAATTCAACAACTACGTCAGCGATTATCCGGTAAGATCCAGGTAATTATTCAGTCCAATCGAGAACTTCGGCAAAATGCGATGGAGATCTTCGACAAAACCTTTGCCGTAACCCGAGCACTGCAGGTCATCACCATGGCAGTTGCCTTTATTGGGGTTCTGAGTACACTGATGAGCTTGCAACTGGAACGCCGAAGAGAAATTGGGCTATTGCGTGCCGTCGGCATCGACAGTAAGCAGTTGTGGCAGTTAATCCTGCTGGAGACCAGCTTAATGGGAACCACAGCGGGAATGATTGCCGTGCCGGTTGGTATTGTTTTAGCCACTATTTTGATCTATATCATCAATTTAAGGTCCTTTGGCTGGACACTGCAAATGCATATCCAAAGTACAGAATTCTTAAAAGCTTTCGTTATCTCTATCAGTTCAGCTCTGATGGCGGGTATCTATCCGGCCTGGCAACTAGGTAGAATTCCTGCTGTTGATGCATTGCGGAACGAATAAAAACCTGAATGTCTATGGCTAACCTATTCGCTTTAAGTCTGCTTCTGCTAACCTTCTCTTTGCCTTTTCTCATTTTTGCTACTGAATATACTGCACCCAGCAGTGCCGTTGAAATGTTGAGAGGGACAGCAGACCCGAAATTTAAGCGAGCGATCGAACCCATCATGTTTCAGTTTCCCAAAGACCATGGTGCTCACCCGGAGTACAAGACCGAGTGGTGGTACTACACCGGAAACCTATCGACTGATGATGGGAAGCAGTATGGGTATCAATTAACCTTCTTTCGCAGTGCTTTGGCGCCCGATACAGTTTCAACAGGGCCACTGCTGGAGCGATCGACTTTGGCTGCTAACCAAATGTATATGGCACACTTTGCTGTTAGCGACATAGAGCGGAAAAAGTTCCGAAGTTTCGAGAGATACAGCCGTGGAACCGCAGGTCTAGCTGGAGCTATGGGCGAGCCACAATACCAGGTCTGGCTGGAAGATTGGTCGGCAACTGAGCAATCCGACGGCACTATTCGCCTCAAAGCAACAGATAATCAATTGAATCCGACCTTATCCATGGATCTTACGCTACGCCAAACCGTTCCACCGATTTTACACGGGAACCGGGGATTAAGCCAAAAAGGGCCGGAATTGGGGAACGCTAACTATTACTATAGCCTTGTTGGGCTTCAGTCTGCCGGTACGGTGCAAATAAGCCAGCAGAGTATAGAAGTGAAGGGAGTTAGCTGGATGGACCATGAGTTTGGTACTAGCGCACTCAGCGACGGCATCGTCGGTTGGGATTGGTTTTCTATCCAACTGGAAAATGGTACAATCCTGATGTTAGCCCGGCTTCGCTATCAAGACGGCTCCGATTGGCCTTCGTTTGAAGGTACCTTAGCAGAAATCGGACAAACACCAGTTAAAATTCAACGTGCCGATTTCAATATTAAAGAAACAGCCAGTTGGAAAAGCCCAAAAAGTGGCTCAATCTACCCATCGGGCTGGATCATTCAACTGGATCGGTTTGGCCTTATTTTGAAGATC
>PACG01000030.1 GCA_002699335.1 Candidatus Poribacteria bacterium | reverse complement strand
CTCCTAACGTTTATGACCAGGCTCAACCGGGTACCAGCGGGTCCAGCGATCCGCACGGCACTGCCGGACCGGACAGTTTCAACATAGACGGTCCGGCTGATAACATCCGGGGCCATTGGCGGGTGCAGATCGGGGCTGACAACGACGTCAACAATCAGCACGAGTTCAGCATTACTAATGCCACGGCTAACGGGCTGGATTTGGACACTGATAACGTTACCACTGTTGACAGTGCACGGGATGCTATCACCGCAATTGATCATGCCATTGACGAGATCAACCGAGAACGTAGCTATATTGGTTCGGAACAGAACAAGCTGCAGTTCACCATGTCCAATCTGACCAGCAACGTTCAGAGCATCGAAGCGGCACGTTCCAGCATCGAAGATGTAGATTTTGCTGCTGAAGCGGCCAATCTGGCCCAGAACCAGATCTTGGCACAATCTGGCACAGCCATGCTGGCCCAAGCCTCAGCCATCTCCCAAAACATCCTGGGACTTCTGGCATAGGCTGAGATTTACAGTTTCCCTAAAAGGGGAATTTTAAAATTAATTAAGATTAAGAGACCTGTTTGGGCGAGCAGGTCTCTTTTTTTATTTTTTATTTTTTTTCAAAAAAGCCTAATGTTTTTTTCTGTCCTGCCGATATATAAACAGTTTGATTGAGCGTAGGAACTCAATTAAGACAGTTACAACACACAAACAACAACGATTTAAAAAACATTGGGAGAAATTAAAATGAACTCTTTCAGACTTCAAAGTAACCCGACCTCGACTTTCGCTTACAGTCAACTCAACAAAACTCAAGCTCTACTCAATAAAAATATTCAACGACTCTCTTCCGGCCTACGCATCAACAGCGCTGCCGACGATACCGCCGGGTCAGCCATGGCTACCCGCATGACCAACCAGATTCGCGGTATGCATCAAGCCAATAGAAACTCTCGCGACGCCAATAACCTCTTAGCCACGGCAGAATCCGGATTGAACAACATCAGTGATTTGCTGGCACAGATGAGGGAACTGTCGGTTCAAGCCGCTACCGATACGCTCAATGATACCGACCGAGCCAGCATCGACTTGGAATTCCAGTCCCTGAAAAATGAACTGACGCGAATTGCCAGCGTGACGGAACATAACGGCATGAATCTTCTTAACGGTACATATCAGACGGGCACTGGCGAAGCCGCACCGGTGTCCCTAGCTAACAGTCAGAACAGTTTGGCTGCCGAGGCCTATAACCAAGATCAGCCTGGTATAGTTCCTGGAAATGCCACTCCAGCCGACGATCAGAGAGGTCACTGGCGGATCCAGATTGGTGCCGATAACGATGTCGATAGCCAGCACGAATTCAGCATTATGAACGCTACGGATGTGGGATTGGACATCAAGGATAACGACGTGCTGACGGTGGATAAGGCCAGAACAACAGTCACCGCCTTGGATGGTGCCATAGATGAAGTTAACCGGGAACGCAGTTATATCGGTTCGGAACAGAACAAACTGCAGTTTACCATGTCCAATTTGAGCAACACCATCAATAGCATAGAAACAGCCCGTTCCAATATAGAAGACGTGGACTATGCCTTAGAAATGTCGGAATTGGCCAAGAACCAGATATTGGTGCAATCAGGTACAGCCATGTTAGCCCAAGCCAACATGGTATCGCAGAACATCCTGCAACTGCTGAGTAACTAGACTTTAGTATCATTTGTTGTATCAGCTGTTTTGTCAACTCCTACTAGACGAGACGGTGTTTTCTCCTAATATGTTGTTGTGTATAAAAGAGACCTGTTACCCAAACAGGTCTCTTTTTTTGTTTCTTTATATGCAGGTTACGATACTTGCCATATTCCTCCTTAAAAGGTAAGATGATGAATTGTGCCAAGCATTTTCACCTAATCTTTCCAAGGATTTAAGTGTTATATATCGAGTGAATCTGGTAGCAAGGAATAGTGATGAATCATGATCTGGAATTGCAGCCCCAGCGGAATCCCAACATAATCTGGATTTTTGGTGACCAGCATAGAGCACAGGCGCTAAGCTATCGCGGGGATCCCAACGTATATACACCTAACATTGATAACCTGGCTCGCAGCGGCATGCGGTTTGACAACGCTGTAGCCGGAGCACCTTGGTGTACCCCTTTTCGTGGTGCGTTGCTGACTGGTATGTACCCGCATCAAAATGGGGCGGATCGAACACCGTCTCAACTATCTCCTTCCCTTCCTACCATAGCTGAACCGTTCAACCGGGCTGGTTACCATACCGCTTATATCGGCAAATGGCACCTGGATGGTTCTAACAACCGGGAACACTATGTCCCACCCCAGCGCAGAGGTGGGTTCCAATATTGGATGGGTTATGAGAATAACAACAATCAGAACGAATGTTACGTCTATGGCCATGAAAGTGAAGAACCGATTCGTTTACCAGGATATGANACAGATTCATTGACNGANATGCTGATCCANCATTTGGGAGATCATGTTGGAACNGATGNGGANTATCAACCNTTCCTAGCTGTNCTATCGGTGCAACCNCCNCATGATCCCTATACATCACCAATCAATCCAGNATANAATCAGACANGCATTCATCCCAAAGACATCAAGTTCCGAAGGAACGTTCCCAATGTGCCTTGGATTCGAGAAAAAGCTGAACTTGATTTGGCTGGTTATTACAGGATGATTGAAAANCTAGANTANAATGTAGGCCGTATCAGTCNAGCGTTGAAGAANATGGGGNTTGACCGAGAAACCTACTTGGTCTTTTTTTCTGANCANGGNGATATGCTTGGCAGCCATGCCCAGTGGGGTAAATCCAGTCCGTGGGAGGAGGCTATCCGNATACCGTTTATTATTGCCAAGGTGGGCGGTAGATATGGGATGAAGGTTGGATGCACTGAAGCAGTTATCAACCACGTTGATATTGCCCCGACAACACTGGGTCTTTGTGGTATTCCCGTCCCAACAGGCATGGTGGGATACGATTACTCGGCACATTGTATCCGTCCTGATGCACCGGAGTACAAAGGGCCACCAAAGACCAATAAAGAGCCAGAATCCGCTTACCTGCAACAAATCCCACGTAAGTTCCACCGGCATTCAGTCAACAAGGCTTGGCGCGGTGTGATTACCAGAGACGGATGGAAATACGTTTGCACTTCTGGTAACGACTGGTTGCTATTCAATACTGCTGAAGACCACTACGAGCAAGCCAACTATGTCTACGATAGGTCTTACCAAGAACCAAAAGAATATTGTCACAATCTGCTGGCTAGCTGGGTTGAGGAGACCGGTGACAGTTTCCAACTGCCGGATATTTTACTGCCGCAGTGAGATGACTCAGATACCCAGGCGATTACGTCTCAGAATCTCTTCCGTGGTTTGTAGAGTCGTTACCTTATGACCGGGAATTGGCAGAATTCGCTCATGAATAGTGTCGATAATCCAATCTTTCTGTGGAAAAAATGATTCTTCTAACTCAGCAGCCGGTGTAATCCAATTGCGGGAACCAACCACGCTAACAGGACCATCCAAATAATCAAAAACCAGCTGACTGATATTGGAAGCGAGCGTATGAAGAAAAGATCCCCGTTCACAAGCATCTGATGCCAGCAAAATCTTCCCAGTTTTTTTTACTGACTCAACAATTTTGGCATAATTTAGCGGATTAACGAAACGGGCATCAATAACTTCTGCAGAAATGCCGTACTTTTTTCCCAGTTCTTCAGCCGCATCCAGCGCCCGATATAAGGTTGCGCCAATAGTGAGGATGGTTATATCTTTGCCGCTTCTATGGATCATAGGTTCGCCCATCTCTATCTGGTAATAATCAATCGGCACCCCACCTTCAACAAGAACTTCCGGTTCAGAATACAGACGTTGACTCTCAAAGAAGACGACGGGATCTGTTCCGCAGAGAGCAAGATTCAGCATTCCTTTCGCATCATAAGGAGTGGCGGGAAACATAACTTTCAGCCCCGGGATATGTGCCACGATCGAGCTCCAGTCCTGAGAATGTTGCGCACCATACTTGGATCCCACCGAGACACGCAGGACCAGCGGCATCTGCAGCGAATTAGCAGACATTGACTGCCACTTTGCCATCTGGTTGAAAATCTCATCCCCAGCTCGTCCCATAAAGTCGCAATACATTAATTCTGCCACCACGCGACCTCCAGAAAGGGCATAACCAACTGCTGTTCCCACAATGGCAGCTTCGGAAATAGGTGAGTTGAACAATCGATGATAGGGTAAACACTCTGTCAAACCACGGTACACACTGAACGCTCCACCCCAATCACGGTTTTCTTCACCATACGCAATCATGGTCGGATCTTCATAAAAACGGTAAACCATGGCTTCAAAGAGCGCTTCAGCATATGTTAGGCACTGAAGTTTGGGTAATGGTTTTCCATCTTGTAACCCAAAACGATGTTTTTTCAGAGTTGATTTTAGACGACTCTCTTCTTTAGGAATAAGTACTTCTGGTTCATCATCCAACATACGTTCCTTATATTGGTCGGAAAACATCATCTTTCCAATAGTATCAACTTGGATGTTTATGCGGGGAGAAGTTTCTAAACAACTTGAAGCCTTCAACACCTCTTTCAAACGATCTTTAATATCCAACTCAAAACTTTGAAAACAATCTTCATCTGCGTGATCATTGTTTTTCAAGTATGTCCCGTAACTTATCAGCGCATCCTGCTGTTGCCAGAGATCTATTTCCAATTTATCGCGGTAGGAAGAAGCATCAGAAGGAGAATGTCCAGAGATACGATAGGTTATAGTATCTAATAAAACAGGACCCCATCCTTTTTCCAAGATTTCGCGTTTACGCCCTATTGCATCTGCTACAGCTAGAGGATTATAGCCGTCTATAGATTCCGAATGCATTGCCTCAGGGTTGACGCCTAACCCAACTCGAGCCAGGGTGTCAAATCCCATTGTCTCCCCTTTGGTTTGCCCTCCCATTCCATAAAAATTATTCATAAAATTGAAAATGATTGGTGGGTTTCCACCCAAATCCGAATCCCATAAAGCACGATACTGATCCATAGCAGCAAATGTCATAGCTTCCCAAACCGGGCCGCATCCCATGGAAGCGTCACCGATATTAGCGATGACAATCCCGGGTTTGCGATTAACCCTTTTAAAGAGGGCTGCTCCTGTGGCAATGTCAGCAGAACCACCAACGATGGCATTATTAGGCATAACACCAAAGGGAGGAAAAAACGCATGCATCGATCCCCCCATACCTTTATTGAAACCATTTTCCCTGCCAAAGATCTCGGCCAATGTGCCATAGAGGACATAATTGATGGCAAGATCCTTAATATTACCTTGAGTAAAGGTCTCTACCGTTCTAAGGAGCATTCCATCCAGATAAGATTCCATAACGTCCATCAATTCATTTTGGTCTAATACTTCAATGGCAGAAAAACTTTTGGCCAAAATTTCTCCATGGCTGCGATGAGATCCAAAAATAAAATCTTCTGGTAAGAGATGATAGCACTGTCCGACAACAGCGGCTTCCTGTCCGATGGAAAGATGTGCTGGACCACGGTGATCGTACTCGATTCCTGCATAGGCACCTTCTTTTTTGATTTGGTCCAACATGGTTTCAAATTCACGAATGTAGACCATATCCCGGTACATGCGCACCAAGTTTTCTGTGCCGTATCTTCGGGTTTCCTGTGCAGGATCCGCAGTATAAGCGTTTACAGGTATTTCCTGGCTTTTTATAACCGATTTTTGGCGAATATCAGCAGGATGAATGGTAATTGACTTAGGCAATCCTAATTCTCCTCAACTGTAGAACTCTATCATTTTAATTTATGCTGGTAGGTAATACAGTGTATCTTTTAAAATTTCTGATACTGTCGGATGAGGGAAAATAACATCTTTGATGTCCTGAACTCTGAATTCGTCTTCAATCATGGCAGCCGCACCGTAAATTATTTCGGAACAAGTTGCACCAACCATCTGGACACCCAACAACAAGTCTGTCTGTGCATCTACCACGACTTTGCAAATCCCTCTTTTTCCGGAATTTTCCACTAGGAACCGTCCATTAGCATTCATTGGCAGTTTAGCTGTTTTAACTGGAATCCCCTTATCCTTCGCTTCTGCTTCGGTCATACCTACCCAAGCAGCTTCGGGGTTGGTGTAGACCACCCAAGGTATTGCGTGATAACGCATGGTATCCTGTTCACCAGACATATTCCTGACGGCTACTTCTCCCATGCGGGAAGCGGAATGGGCTAACATCGATGTACCTGTAACATCGCCAACAGCATAAATATGAGGGACATTGGTTTGCATAGCCTGATTGACCTTAATGCCGTGTTGGTCGAAGTCAATATCGATATTTTCTAATCCTAGCCCTTCAACGTTAGGTTTCCTTCCCACCGATACTAGAACCATATCGCAGGATATATTCTTAGATTCTCCGTTTTGACTATAAACAACACTGTTGGCAGTAATACGCTCAACTTTAGATTCGAGATGAAAATTTACTCCTTTGATTGATTTTCGCAACATGCCAGCTAACTCATTGTCCAAAGGGAAGATAATTTCTGGCAAGACTTCAATCAGTGACACCTGAACGCCCACATTTGAAAAAAAGGAAGCAAATTCGCATCCAATTGCACCACCACCAATGACAACTAAATGGTCCGGTAACTTATCAACTTCAAGAATCTCCTTGCTGGTTACCACATGTGCTTCGTCCAAACCAGAAATTGGTGGTAACACAGGAGATGCGCCAGTTGCGACAATTACGTTTTCTGCTTGATATTTATCCCCGTTAACTTGGACCGTACGCTGGTCGATAAAAGAGGCATCTCCTGTTAGAATATCGACTTGGCGTTGTTTCATTTGGAAGCCAACACCGTTACGTAGAGTTTTTATTACCCTCTGTTTATAGGCCATAGCTTTTGCCAGGTCAAAACGCGGATTCTCGACAGTTACTCCATAAACGTCTAAATTGCAAGCTTGAGCAAACAACTTGCCCGAATTGATCAATGTTTTGCTAGGAATACATCCTGCATTCAAGCAAACTCCTCCCAGATCTGCCTTTTCAACCAATAACACCTTTTTACCCTTTGATCCGGCTCTTTCGGCTGCGATATATCCTCCTGGGCCAGCACCGATAATAATTAAATCATATAATCTGTCTTTTTCCATTGAAGTCATCTATTCCTTACATTACGATGTTTTGAATTTCTTATTATTCATTGAAAGTTTTTTCAGTTATATCAACAACCGAATCAATTTTTGATATCTGCTGCGAAAACGCACATAGAAAACGAGCAGCAGGAAAATCTTCAACCGTCTGGCGATTTACAGTGAAAGATAATCTGATGTGAGAAATGAATTCTATCTTACCATTAACTTCTACAGGTTTTAAATTAACGTCACCTACACCCAAAATTCCGACTTGTGGGACATTCAATATGGGAGTAAAACTCTCGATTCCCAGAATTCCCAGATTGATGACTGTAAACGTACCACCTATCAAGTCATCCGGAGACACTTTACCTTCCAAACAGACAGAAGACAAACGTTTGGCTTCTTGAGACATCTCCTTCAAGCTCAAGTCATCAGCGTTCTTAATAATTGGTACCAACAAGCCGCGTTCAGTATCTACCGTAAACCCTAAATTTACCTGTTTGGATCGAGAAATGGAATTATTGGCAAAAAGCGCGTTGAGCTGAGGATAATCAATCAGTGCTCTGGATACCAGAAAAAGAATCAGATCATTAATTGTAACTTGCTGTAATTCGGCATGTTTCTTTAATCGTTGACGAAGAGATAATAAGTTGCGTGCGTCTGCCGAAGCATTCAAGGTAAATCGAGTTGTTGACTGGACAGAATTTAACATACGTTCAGCGATGACCCTGCGCATCCTTTGGGCGAGAATTTCTTGTTTACGGACATCAACAAGAACCATGGTTTCAGGTAGCGTAATTCCAGACTTCAGATCGTCCAGTATAACCCGGCTACCAATACCCGACCCAGATGCAGGTACAATCAAATTCTGTTCGGTGGCTACTGCTCTGGCTAATGGAGTCACTGGTTGACGGGTTAAGGAGGCAAATTCTACGTCTTTCTCTATAACCCGACCATTAGGACCCGTTCCTTGAATACCCGAAGTATCTATTCCTAACTTTGTTGCCAAAGCTTCAGCACGCGGAGATATACTGAAATTCAAATCCGATTGTCTCGGAACACCTTCTACCATCGACCGAGGATTGACTGTACAAGATTCCACAGGAGCCTCAATCTCATTATCAGTAGCAGTAATCCTCTCTACTGACAGACCAGAATTTTCTGGCCTCATATTATCAGGTCGAAGATTACTCACGTTTTCGCCCAGTTCGCCGACGGCTGCAATGTTAGTTTGGACATGGACCTCATCTCCTGTCTGGAAGAATATTTCCAGAACAGTACCTGATACCGAACTATCTATTTCCAACAACGCTTTGTCAGTTTCTACTTCGCAGATTGTCTCCCCTTGAGCAATTTCATCTCCTGCCTCCTTTTTCCAGTCAACGATAATACAACTTTCTACCGACTGGCCCAATTTGGGCATGATGATCGCGGTTGCCATAAGGTATTTTTAACTGAAACTCACAAAATGTGCTTGCGATAAATTGGACACTGTGTAACCTTTAACGTAAGCGTTCCAAAAATTACATTTGTGTAGAATAACATAATAATATATCATACATCGTCATGTAATCACATAAAAGGAAACTTGCACAACATGCCAGTGTTTTGAAATGATATCAACAAGTAAAAATCATATAAATAACGAAAGGAATTAACGTATGGCTATTCGAATCGCAATTATTGGTTGCGGTGGCAT
>PACG01000029.1 GCA_002699335.1 Candidatus Poribacteria bacterium | reverse complement strand
TCGCTTGAGCTTTTTGGTATACCACCCACGGAGTTTCCGGGTAACATAGCCGTTGAGACAGATCCTGGTGATATCGTTATTTTTAATCATGATTTGTACCATGCCTCATTTGGTGGGGGGAATCGTAGACGCATGTTCACTATAAACTGCACACGTCAGGCCAAGACACCAGAAGATTTAGAAATGGCGTATCAGCATATGAAAGGACTAATGAATTGGTATAATGAGCATTCAACAATTGGTTTCGATTTTAGCACAGAGCCAAGCGTGTTTTATTCAACTATAATAGAAACAGCCGATAAGAATCGAATGGTTCACCTTCATCAACCGATGGAAATCTATGGTCAGGTTTCCAGTGACTTAGCTACTGATATTGTCACCCAATAATGAGTCGCATATCCACTAAGACTTTCATTGTCGAATAATTCTCAAGCATAAAGGATTCATTTCCAAACTTCTGCTTATGGGTTGTTAGGATTTAATATGAATTAGAGAAGGGAAAACGATGCGCGTACTTATTATTGGTGGTACAGGGATTATTAGCACAGGGATTACACGCCAGCTTGTTGAGCGTAACGACGATGTTGTGCTCTACAATCGAGGCCATACGTCTTCACTGGTAGAAGGTGATTATACGACTATCACTGGCAACCGAAAGAATTTTCCGGTTTTTGAAAAACAGATGCAGGAAGCAGGGGCCTTCGATTGTGTAATCGACATGTTCTGTTTTCTTCCTGAGGAAGCAGAAAGTGCTGTACGAGCCTTTAAAGGTCGTACGGGACAATACATCTTTTGCAGTACGGTGGACGTCTACACCAAACCCGCTATCACTTATCCTATTGTGGAAACAGCGGAACGGAAGCCTTCGAAGAAATTTTCCTATGCTTACAACAAAGCGCGTTGCGAGGAATTACTTTTTGCCGCTCATGAGTGCGGTGATCTTGCCGTGACCAGCATTCGTCCTGGGCATACTTACGGTGAAGGTGGAAACAACCTCATTCATCCCTTCGGCTTTGGGAANTCTTACCTAGATCGNATAAAGAAAGCATTGCCNATTATNCTTCATGGCAACGGNACATCCTTCTGGCCTACTTGNCANCGNGANGATGTAGCCGTGNCTTTTGTNGNGGCCTTAGGAAACGAGAAAGCCAAAGGNCGTAGTTACCATGNAGCTGGNGAGGAATGGATGACTTGGAAACAGTATCACCAGAGGNTGGCTGANGCNATTGGNGCTCCAGCTCCACAATTCGTCTACATTCCNACGGATGTTTTGGTTCGTATGGNGCCACAGGCTGCTGCGTGGTGCGAAATGAACTTCAGCTACAANAATCTCTTTGATAATACAGCTGCTCGGAAGGACTTAGGTTTTCGTGTAACAATTCCTTGGNTTGAAGGTGTACGCAGAACTATAGCATGGTTAGAAGAAAACGACCGGCTCGAAAAAAGTGAGGACTTTCCGATCTACGATCGAATTATTGAGTCGTGGCAACGGGTCATAGAAAATCTNCCGGAAATAACGGCATCATAAATTGGATATTGTATTCATAATGATAAGAAAGGTTGATGTATATGAGTGAGTGTGTGGAACAATGGGGTGTCTTTGAGTCAGTTTTCACTGGTCCCCGTACGGGTAACCCTTTTACCGAAGTAGAATTGCATTCCGAATTTCAATGCGGNGAAAAACGGGTGACAGTGCCGGGTTTCTATGATGGTGATGGTTTGTACAAAGTACGCTTTATGCCCGATATACAGGGTGAATGGACCTTTTCTACAAAAAGCAATACTGCAGAACTTGATGCTCAAATCGGCNCATTTAAATGTATAGCTCCGACTACCAGCAACCACGGTCCAGTGTACGTGCGCAATACCTTTCACTTTGCTTATGCCGATGGAACACCATANTTNCCCTTTGGTACGACCTGTTACGCTTGGGTTCATCAAGGTGANGTACTAGAAGAACAAACACTNGAAACTTTAAAAANAGCAGGTTTTAATAAAATACGCATGTGTGTTTTTCCAAAAGCNTATATTTTTAACAAAAATGAACCGANACATTACCCATTTGANAAAGGNTCTGATGGTAACTGGGANTTCACANGNTATGACACNGNTTTTTTTCGCCACTTCGAAAAACGTGTNGNCCANCTGGGCNAACTNGGTNTAGAAGCNGATNTCATNCTCTTTCANCCCTATGATCGNTGGGGNTATNCCAAAATGNATCCCGATCAGGATTTNGCTTACCTGCGTTATGTNGTNGCNCGCTTAGCNGCTTANCGTCATGTNTGGTGGTCCATGGCCAATGANTACGATTTNATGNTNCGNGACAAACCTATGCANATCTGGGATCGCTTCTTCGAAATNGTACGTAAAAACGANCCNTACGGCCATTTGCGNTCGATCCACAATGGCGATTTTGAAAACAGTTACGANCANACAAAAGANGATGTNACTCACGCCTGTGTACAACACTGGNATGTCAAGCGCATGCGNNAGTGGCGNTCGATGTACGGTAANCCNGTAATCGACGACGAGTGTGAATACGAAGGCAANATAAAGTGCAATTGGGGTAACATTACTGCGCGTGAATTAGTCCANCGNTTTTGGATNAGNGTNTGTTATGGTGGTTATGCTGGTCATGGCGAAACTTATGAACANCCNGANGATATTCTATGGTGGTCTAAGGGGGGNGTATTACACAGCAATAGTGCACCACGTTTGGCTTTTCTTCGCCATATTGTAGAAGAGAGCACAACAGAGGGCATTGAACCATTTGAGGGCGGATATCCTTGGGACCGCACAGCGGCGGGATACTGCGGCAAAGATCGCCTGATCTATTTTGGAGAACATCAACCAAAACATTTTGCAGATGGGTTACCNAAACAAGGGCGCTATGAGGTAGATGTCATCGACACGTGGGCAATGACGGTAAAAACATTGGATGGTATATTTGAAGGTCANGTAGAGATTGAATTGCCTGGTCGACCCTACATAGCGATGCGTGTCCGTATGGTAGATTAGATTTTCAGATTCTATTCAGCCATGTTCAGAAACTGAATTTTTCTGTTTTTGCTCCACATCCTAAAATTGTGATAAAATTCCAAAGCAAGTTTGATGGTTTGGTAGCAGTGGTTCGGCNCGGGCTTTTATCTCGATTGCAACACAACTGTGAGAAGACCGTAAATCATGCATGCTACTGACTTTAGCGGAGCCGAGACGTTTAGCACAACGGNAGTCCATCCAAATAATCTGTATAGNCATTTCACTAACAATTCTATTTTGGTTCCACCGGGTTTGGCGAACTAAAACCTNAGCTGGTTCANCAGGTNAGTAATCAGCAAGTACTGCAGATGGCTCAATTGCTTCTTGATCAATAACTTTGTGATTGGAACTGGTAACGTTGAGAGGGGAAATGATAATGAAACTTGATGGGCAACTGCATCTGATCTACTTTCAGCTGGAATCAAATAAGAGACCTGTTTGAGTAATAANCCTCTTAACCTTAACNAACTTTAAACTTCNCCTATTTCTAGCTTTAAGTNAAAAAGTGTCGAAACCTAATATACCGCTGTTTTTACTTAGGTCATAAGTAAAAAAATTGATATAATTTAATGGTTANGGAATGATGTCACTATAGTGANGAGAGCGCAAATTACAACCAGATAAGCTGAAGAAGGATGGAAAAATGAGTAATAACTTGCCAGAAAATGCAGTTCGAATTTTCAACAATCAGGACGTAAGTAACTGGACGCANCGGAACGGCGACGTTGCTAATTGGGCAGTTNANGACGGTGTAATGTCAGTCAACAAAGGCGATATTATGACCCAAGAGCGATTCACCGATTTTTTCNTGCATTTGGAGTTTATGACACCTGATATGCCAGATGCTACTGGCCAAGCAAAGGGAAACAGTGGTGTGTTTTTACAGGGACGATATGAGATTCAGGTCTTAGATTCCTATGGGATCGAAATGCCAGGGAAAGGTGATTGTGGAGCGATCTACGACCAATATGCCCCTTTGATAAACGTTTGTAAACCACCATTAGAATGGCAAACATACGATGTATGTTTTCGCTCAGCACGAGTCGGTGAAAATGGCAAAGTTTTAGAAAAGACTCGACTAACAGTTTTCCAGAATGGTATTGTCATTCACAATAATGTTGAGTTACCCGGTGTAACTGTATTGGCAATTGATGAGCAGGTTGAGAATCCCGGACCGATCCTTCTTCAGGATCACGGAAACGATGTTAAGTATCGAAATATCTGGGTTTCACCTTTAGCTTTGAAAGGTTCAGATCAGTACTGATTTCTTTCTATAGCAATCAATATTTCCCCTTTGGTATACGATGGTCCTAACTTACGGTGTAATGTGCGATTCAAACTGAGACCATTCCCTAGTTTAAATAAGTAAGCCGCTAAATTCCTTGAGGGAAATGTACTTATACCAAGCTATAAGAAGATGGATAGAAATTGGTACGTGCCCCTTTTTGCTTAGATACAATTAGTGATTGACTTCTTTAAATTGGTCATTTTGGGTGTTCATTAATTGCTGGATAAGTTTTAACCGCCAATCATCTAGGGATTTGTTCCAGTCTGAATTGACTAAACCCCAAGTCTCTATTTCTTCGCTATTGGGTTTTTTTCCTACATTTAATGGCCACCATGCCCAATTTAGTTCTCTCTCTTGAATGTAACGGCACATGCTTGTCAGAAATTTGGGTTGATCGTTTGGTCCTGCACCCATCTCGCTGATCCAAAGTGGTACCGGTTTACCCTATTGAGCCAAATGGGCTCAAGCCAAAGCCGTCAGAAGGCGATACCGGTGTGGTATTGATGAACTCTTTTCCGGACATTCACAATATGTCGTTTTATAATGATTTAGCTATATCAAGCAAAAAAAGATAGAATTATTCACACCATTAGGACAGAAGCCATTATGCTAAATAAGGAACTGAGTGGAAGAGAAAAAACTAGGAATGAGAAAGAAATTTAGAGTTTTTTCAGTAGTTAATGCTGGTTGTTGAGCATAGTTTCCCAACCAAACATCGTCGATAAGCCAATACATTTTGGTCGGTTGAATTGGAGATGATTGACTGTATTATGTGTTTTCATTATGTCGAAGTGAAAAAAGGAGTTGCTCTTCGGTGTACTTTCATGCCTACTCAGTTCTACTTTTGAGGAAATTATAGTGATAATGCTAGGTTAAATACCTTCGATTAGGATTCTATTGGATCTTGCATTTTCCTACTTCCTGTTAAACATTTCCCCCAACCCAGCTNCTATTTTGTAAAGTTCTTNCAACTCCTTCATGGAAGCGAAAAACCTCATTTCCAGCACCTGATTTAGGGGGGCGGCACCAATACATAGACTGTAAGTTTGCGGAATGTTAGAAAACATAGCTGCGATCATACTAAAGTTGGGATCCCTCTGAGATAGCAATCCTAATATTTGATTGACTAAGGTCATTGGGGATATGACCATCGCCATATAGCCACTCGCATCAAGTACATCTACTATGCGATCGTAGCCAGTACTTTGATCAAAACCGGGTTTNTGTCCGAGTACAGTATCAATAGTTTCTTTAATAGCTTGTGATGATCCAGATGTTGACATGATAAACAAATCATTTATTANAGTATAATAGATGCGAATTTCGTTAGGCAACGTACGCAGTACACGTAGCGACCTTAGTTGTGGTAAATCTGGTATAAGCGGGATAAAATTTTTCATGTCTTGTATGATTAGGCTCTTGATTTCTATACTTTGGTACGTTTCTGTTAGTTCCTCTTCCATGTCCTTTTCTGTGTCTACCACCCCTACCATTTGATTAATCTTAAAAGGCAGTTGAAACAGAGCTTTAATAGAACCATCATTCANTAGTTTGGTCAATTTTTCTTTGTCTTTGATTTGAAAGATTTGGTTGTTGTCTGGATAAATTGAGCTCGAGATGTTCATACTATAAGCAATATGGGGATTGACACTTGAATAGAAATCAGCCATAGCTTTTACAAACTCTTGACTAATAGTTTCAGCGTCTTTGGGTAATGTCATTACCATGGACTGTTCCAATATCTTGAAACCAAAGTCGATGCCCCATGTTGCCATCTCGACCATTTTCTGAGAATCGAGATAGATGCCCATGGCCATACAATTGTTTGATGGCAAGTATTTCAATAAAGGGAAGTTTTNGCTTGATTCAGCTNTTGGCTGAAGAATGTTGTCCATTTCACTTCCTGATACTACTTGAAGTGTTGGCTTAAGCAAAATCTCGCCATCCTCATGTTGAACGGTTAGGCTTATGGATTGAATTTGTTGCATCCAAGATAGAATTTGCTGTAACAGGTTTCCGATCTCTATCTTGGATTCTTGAACCACCTCGTTTTCCCACATTGCAAATGTATTGAACAACATTTGTTGGTTTTCTTGCATTAACCGCTGAACAGCAACATGAAAAATTACATCATTCAAGTCAGTATCAAGATCAAGGCTGAGGAAACCGGTTTCTTCCGACATAGGTTGGATTTTTCGCTGGTGGGTATCGATGGCTTTCTGACAAATTTGCTGGCTATCTGAAAAAACCATCACATCATCCAAAATAACAAGGAATCCTATCGGTTGTAAAATGTTTTCCTCTTTGTCTATCAAAATTTGGTAAGTTAAGCCATTGTAGGTACTTTCGAGAATGCTAGTCGATTCTCTTTCCAATACTTGTTGGAGGGTTTGTTGTTCGGCTATGTGGAAGGCCACTGAAGAAAACCATGGTTTGTCTTTTGTCCCATTTGGGTTCTGGCAGAAGAAGATGGCTGCATCACGCGAAAAATCAAGACCGACCTCAGTTTCTAACGCCTCTAGACTTTCAAAATTCTCTGTTACATCTTTATTAAGCCACTTATCGTTTTTTGATTTTAGCTTTTCCAAGCCTTTTTTAATATCTTCCTGTATTTCTGGTGACAACTGTTGGAACTTTTCGCTTTTGGTCATCCCCTCACGTTCTTCAGGTGATGCTTCTTTTGCCCAGTTTAACCACGCCCTTGCTTCTTTGTTTGTATCTTGGTCGAAATCTATCTCGTCGTCATCTTTGGAGAATAGTGCAATCAAGGTGTCAAGTAAGATATCGCGATTTGGTTCGATGCTGGGATCGAGTTCTGCTACTAAATCGTTAACTTCTTGGTTGAATTTCTTCAAGTTTCCAACTTGAACTACAGCGATTGTATCTTCTGGAATGACTTCCAGCACAGAGTCAGTTTTTGCTGCAACTGCAACTGCAACTGCAACTGCAACTGCCATCAAAGCTAATATCAGTTTACAGGTTAAGTCTATTGGTTTGAAACATGGTATTAAGTTTTTGTAATGGGAAAAAGTAAGCATATCGGAACTCCTGTGGGAAATCGGAATATAATTCGGTCCATAATCGCTAGTGATGTGATTTGTAGTAAGAGATAGTCTACTTTAGAAAATACATCAGATTGAAACAACGAATCGTCCCTTTTTTTANTGACCTCGGACAATTGGTGCCAGTCTACTATTTGTGGTACAAAGCGATAGGACATTTCNTGATGGGTAACATCGTGGAAATCGCAGAAAATTTCTGCCTTAGTCTNACTGGAAATCTGTTCAACTTCCTCTATTGGAAGAGAAAAAGACGGGAATTTAGAAAAAGGGTGCCAACTATTAGAAAGAAGTTGGTACGCACGCGCTACTCTGTACGTCGTATGGTTCAGATCAAGTAATTTCGTAATCAGGCCTAGATTGTCCCATCTGGTATTTGAAATTCTGAAATTAATGCGTTTCTAATTTATTCAAAGAAAGCTTCATTGTATGGCCGAATTGCAATTTCAAAAGCCCAACTACTTCTTGGTTGGTGCACCAAATTCCAGTAGTTCTGGGCNATATCTTCAGCTGACATTAATGGNTCTTCTGGTTCGAGGGCATGCATTTTNCGCACNCGATNGGTATCTATTANGCCNTCGATAATAACATGTGAGACATGGATACCCTGTGGCCATAGTTCTCTNGCCATAGCATCCGCNAGCCCTCGTCGACCGAATTGAGNACTACTAAAATCCACAGCTCCTTTTCTGCCTCTAATAGCAGAGGTNGCACCCGTAAAAATAATGTTNCCTGATNCTTTCTTNAGCATATCAGGTATTACTTTCTGGCTGCACAGCAGAGCACTNAAGGTTCCGATTCTCCANGAGATTTCAAATTCTTNGGGTGANATTTCCTCCACACTTTTCCAGAAAGATCCANTGGCATGNTTGATTAAAATATCAACGGTACCGAAGGNGTTGGTAAANTGTTGGAAAGNCGATTCGATTTGAATTGGATCCATTAAATCTGTTGGCAGTGCCAAAGCTATCTGCTTGTCCTNATTCATTTCATCTACTAGTTGATTCAGATATTCNTGGTTGCGAGCTAACAAGCCGATATTNTAACCATGGCTAGCNAACTTNCGAGCTAGAGCCGCTCCCANCCCAGGGCCTACACCGGCGATNACAANATTATTTTGAGGGGTTNCCATTGNAATTATCCTATTTCTTTTTNAATATNGTTTTNATTTGAGCAACTAGTTAACAAANATNGTACAAATGGTNTTCTTAGTACTAATTTATAATAAACGGGTATTTATTATGTCAAACAGGTTTTATGNAAGATTNGATAGTAGTNTGTTTTCCCGACTTAATTTTTTAACTGATCAACTTTATTTCCCTCCANTTGTTNGTACGGAAACGGTATATTAAGCTTATAAAGTCTATNTTATTCATNATGATTAAAGTTGACCAAGCTATATATTGGTTCACTTCAAGAAAATGGACTAATATAACAACTGATATTGCCATAGCCCAGTGAATGGTGATGGAAACCCACATTGTCCATGTGGTATCACCTGCTGCTCTTAGAGCACCTCCAAGTACAAGTTTGCAAGAATTAGCTAGTGTATAAAGCGCCAGTAGACGAAGCATAATATTTGCCATATTTTGGATTTCCCCTCCGGTATCTTGGAGGCCTGATACAAAAACTGATGTCAGGGGATTGGTAAGCCCTATAAATAGTGTCATCATAGCAATTGCGTATATGATACTAATACGCATAATCAAGTATGTCAAACGCTGGGCTCCATCAAGGTCTTTTGCTCCAATACTTTGGCCAACAACGGTTCTTGCTGTAATACCCAGCCCAAGCATTGGCAGAAATACGACGGTATCCCAATTAAATGCAATTGTTGCAGCTGCTGCGGTATTAGGTCCATAAGAATGCATAAGTTGCACAAAAACATTAAATGCAAACCAATTAAGGAATGGGCTAATGCCCGCAGGCAATCCGAATAATAGGAGCCGCTTAATAATTGGAACCCTGATTTTAAGTAGATTTTTGGTTCGGTAGGGGAACTGTGATATTTCCTTTAAGTAGGAGCCTAGTAGAATAATACAACTAATGCCACTGGCAAAAACTGTTCCGAGGGCAGCTCCTTGGATTGCCATTGCGGGAAAACCAAATTTCCCAAAAATGAGAACGTAGTTGAGAGGTATATTAACGAGGGCCGCTGTTAAATTGGCAATCATTACAATTTTAGTTTTGCCAATTCCAACAAAGAAACTACCTGCTGCAGTGCGGATGATTAAAAAGATGGATCCTGCAAGGAGAGTCCTTGCATATGTCGAGGCGAGGTCTGTAAGAAGCGGTTCTTGTTTGGCAAAAATGAAGACATATTTGATAATGGGTATAAAACAAATTAAAATTGGGTAACTAATTATACCAAGGTAAAATGCCTGTATAATAGCAATCCCACACATCCTAGGTTTTTTAGCCCCATAATATTGGGCAACCAGTGCGGACACATAACCAATTAAACCAACAAAAAAGGAACAGAGAACATGACTCGAGAGCCCTCCACTCATAGCAGCTGCAAGCTCTTGTTTCCCAAGTCTTGAGAGGAACAAACGGTCAACAAACAGCATAACCGTGTGAGATGCGTTAGAGATAATGATCGGAAAGGCTATTTTGAAAACATAACCAAGTTTAGGTTGGAGATGGTCGTTAATAGGAAGTTTTTGTTTATTATTCATAAATCAATGATTATATATCTGGCGAGAATAACAGAAAAAGAACCTCACCGAGCATGACAAGAACATTAAGGATTTTTGGCAGGGTCAAACTACTAAACCTTGAGTAATGACGGAATGTACTTCCATGCCGAACTAGAATTCTATGATACCCCTATAGGGAGGAGAACGTCGAGAAAAATAGCACGTTAGACTATCTGATCAGACACTTGGTGAAAGCTACAGGATATTCTGTGGTCAGGCACTGACTTGCGTCAGTGTATAGTGTGCCTTGAACGCAGGATCATACTGCTTCAATGCTTTTGGTAGATTAGATTGTTCACGACAAACGGCAGCTTGTTTTCTTCCAATCCTATATAGTCCGTTCTTGGTTGGCCTCGTTTGTATTGTGACCGCTGGTGTCGACAGTTTCTGATGACACGCTGATAGAACTACAGTAACTACTTATTTCTTTTCTTGAACAATATCAGTAATTGGGTGTCCAGTTTTTTGCATGTAGGTTTCCACACTTAGACTATTCAAATCGAAAGTTTCTTTGGACAAGGCACTTCGAATTGCCTCAGCATAGGTTTCTACAGACTTTTGTTGACAAGAATCAGCTTGTTCATCGATAAACCAATTTTCCGTCCATTGCCCTTGATTGATAACAACCCCTCGACAGGCTTGTTCTGTTGGCGGAGCTGATTCGGGATATGTTTTCAGTTTATCCTCATCTAAGGTATCGGATAATCCGTTTGCTCTCTCCCAGTTAATGACTTCAGCCCTGAACTGCGCAGCCTGTTCTGGTTGTAGGTCAGCCAAATTATGGTGTTCGTTTGGATCAGAGACTAAATCGTAAAATTCTTCACGTCCACCAGAGGCCCAAGCTACATATTTTTTATCATGGGTTCTCACCGCAATCCATCGATTCTTACCACTATAGAGATCGATAAAAATCCGGTTCCGGTTCGTACTGAGACAACGAGCCGTAATTGAAGTATCCGAGTTTTTCACAGAATGATATAGGCTTTTACCGGCTAAGCTAGCTATATTGCCAGCATAAGGCAAATCGAGAGCATCAATCAGTGTCGGAAAGAGATCAAGCAAAGTAACCAAATCAGCACTAGTTTGACCTGATTGGGTTACTTTGGGCCAGCGGACGATGAACGGAATCCGAATCGAAGCTTCATATGGTACCTGCTTCTGGGCTAAGCCATGGTCACCTAGCATCTCGCCATGATCACTAGTGAAAATGACGATGGTATCGTCGGCCAATCCCAATTCCTCCAAATGTCGTAGCAACCGACCAACACAGTCATCAACATGGCTGACTTTCCCATAATACAGGGCCTTGATTCTCCGCATCCGTTCCGGATCGAGGAGGGCACCATCTAGTCTAGCTCGGTTTGACCAAACAGTTTCTGGCAAATCAGATAAAGGCCGATTTGTGTAATCAGGCCAATCTACTTCATCTGGCGAGTACATTGTATCGTAAGGTTCGCAAGCTGCAAAGGGAGGATGAGGGGCAATCCAGGAAGACCAAAGAAAAAACGGCTTTGATCCTCTATTGCGAAGATGATCTGTTAGGAACTTCATCGACTGATTAGCTACCCAAGNTTCTGGTGTGAAAGGTTCNGGTAAGGCTGTTGTCTGCGGCTGAAAATAGAGTAAGTTCCGGTAACCATGTGGGAACCGTGTTCGGATANCATGCTTCTGGAGAAATAATAGATAGTCATCGTCTATCAGGGTATCTGGACACTCTTCTTGACTTTTGATGTCATGAAATCCATAGTGTTTTCCACGAAAGTGCATTTTCCCCACTGCTTGGGTTCGGTAACCTGCGTCGTGTAGAGAATTCATTAATGTAGGTAGAACTGGCTCAGCTGTTGATAAACACCCATTTCCTGCAAAATGTGTCTGCTTTATACGTTGTCCAGTGATCAGCGACATACGTGCTGCGACGCAAACAGGTGAAGGGGTAAAAGCATGAGTAAAGCGTTGACCTGATGCGGCCAATTCATCCAAGTTGGGTGTGTGGATGCTTGTGTTGCCAGCACACCGCATTGCATCAAAGCGAAATTGGTCTGCCATAAGTAGGAGAATGTTCATTTTTGTTCCAAATGGTTTGTATTCATCTGTGGTTTTTATTTTCATTATAGTCAATTGAGAACTAAATGTAAATTCTGGCATTTCGTAGTGAGTGTGTCTGGATTCGAGAAAGCTAGTGTTCTCCTGATAACTGATTACATGGTTGAATGGTATTGGACTACGTTAGTACATCATAGGGTTAGAGATTTTAGTTAGCAAAACAATGTTCATTAAAGAGGGTGATCATTAGGAATCATCTCCCTTGGATCTGTTATAATCTCTGGATTAAATGCTATTAAGGTTCTATTTCTGTATTTAGCAACTTTCTAGTTTTCTCAATTGTCTCTTAGTTTCTTGTTGTATATGTTTTTGGTTGACAATATTATTTTAAGAGCGGTGGTATTATCCATTAANTCTTCTGCTAACGCGTAACCAAAACCTGTTGCAACCATCAAATTTAAAATTTTACTTAACATTTGAAATTCAAATGAGATATCCTGCCCAGTTTAAAAAAACGGCCATCAATGGTCGAAGCATTGTCATTGGTTTAATATGTGTTTCACTGATTTGCTTTACGGAAGCTTACAACGATTATTATATTAACAACACTTGGTTAGCTGCGCATCATTTCCCTATTGTAGCTGCTTTTTTATTGATGATTCTAGTGTTAGGGGTTAATATTTTTGCCAAGCTGACCCGTTTTTTCTCTCCATTGAAAGCTAGTGAACTAATAACTATATGGTGTATGATGATTGTAGTTGCGAGTTTGCCAACATTGGGGTTAGCAGCGTATATGCTTCCGACACTAGTGGGTCTAACCTACTATGCTACTCCCGAGAACGAATGGATCGAATTGTTTCACCACCATTTGCCGGAGTGGTTAATTCCGAGAGGGACCGGAGTTGTACAAAANTTTTTTGAGCCAGCAGCTCGTAGTATTGGTGTNCCATGGTTAGCTTGGATGCCANCGCTGATATTCTGGACTTGTTTCACTTTTGTTTTGTGGGGAACAATGGTTTGTTTGTCTGCCATTTTAAGACGACAATGGGTGGTACAAGAAAAGTTTGCATTCCCTTTAGTCCAATTGCCAGCTGAAATGTCGNAAGCCATACCAACCGATGGCCTGTTAAATCCTTTTTTTCGATGTAAGTCGATGTGGTTGGCCTTTTTGTTCCCAGTTATTATCCATTCTGTTAGTACTCTACATTTTTACTATCCTATTTTTCCTGAGATTCCACTTCGATATAGCACTTGGCATCTATTTGCTGAAAAACCTTGGAATGCCATTCGTCCCTTCAATTTAAACATTCAACCTTCGACCATTGGTTTGTCCTACTTAATGTCGCTAGATGTTTCCTTTAGTCTATGGGCTTTTTATCTGATTTACAAGTTTGAACGGTTAGTAGGAAGCACAACTGGAATTTCCACCATTCTGTATCATAAAGGGTTTGTGCCGTACCGAGAAATGGGAGCTTATCTGATTTTGATTTTGTTTTTTTGTTTTTTGTCGAGAAGTCATCTGCAAAATATATGGGCAAAAACGCTTTCCAATAAAACTAAAATCTTAGATGTAGACGAGCCATTGCCTTACCGCTGGGCACTAGTTGGGCTGGTGATTACATTGGTAGGACTTTCTGCTTTGTTAATTTTGGCTGGTGCTCACTCATTTTGGTTAATGTTGTCGATCCTCACTTTTTTTGGTGTTGTCTGTGTGATAGATGCTTGGTTGGTGACACGCGGNCTATTTTTTATTCATGGCTCTTTCAAAGCACCAGATTTATTTGTATCAGCAATTGGGACTACTCGTTTTGGAGCTGCCAATTTGACCTTAATAGCCTTTCCGAAACGAATTTTTTTCCGAGATCGACGCGAAATCCTCATGCCACATTTGGTCAACAGTTTCAAAATTTCTGATGAGGCACAAGTTAACCGCCGCCATCTACTTATTGCAATTTGTTTNGCACTAATAATGGGATCTATAATCTCTTTCTACAGCTATTTAAAACTAGCATATACCAAAGGAGCAATTACGCTAGGCCGGTCATGGATCCATACCATTTCNCCTCAAGAACCATTTCGGGAGCTAGAACGGTTTTTNGTTAATCCACAAGGTACTAATTGGCAACAAATGGCTTTTGTAGGAAGTGGAGCTCTAGCTATGTTTGGCCTTCTGAGCATGCAGTACCGATTTATGTGGTGGCCGTTGCATCCAATTGGATTTATAACGCCTGGTCAATTTCCGATGAATAATATCTGGTTTTCTATTTTTTTGGGTTGGTTGTTTAAATCTCTAGTAGTTCGGTACAGCGGGTTGAAAGGGTATCGGCGTGCAAAACCCATCTTTCTAGGTGTAGTTTTAGGTGAAGCTTTCATCGCAGGGGTGTGGGCAATAGTTGGCTTGTTTTCAGGAAAAGGATACAATTTCCTTTATTTTTGAGGTTTGTTCTGAAGCTTAGCAATGTGCGTGTTGATAGGGCACTGTTGTGAGAAAAACTTTCTTTACGATTACTAGTGGAAAGGTTATCAATTGATGCATATCAGTCTGAAACTTTTCCGATTGGACTGGTCAGTTTTTGATTAGTTGACTAGGTCTGTGGCCGAATCTTGCTTAGCATCTGCATCTTCCTGAACCCATATTTGCCAAAGTTTAGTCTCGGGAATAGTAACATCCATCTGACGGGAAAAAACGAGATCATCAATTCCAAACAGTCGCATGAGGCGTCGATCTTTTTGTTGCTGAGCTACTTCGATAATGTGCTGAACATTAGGGCCAGTGTGGTGATCTCGATGTGGCAGATAACTTTTATTGTAAAAACGACTCATAAAATACCGTGGATGGTCACTTATATTTGGTGAGGCCGCGTGAACCAAAGCTGAGTGAATGACCACAACATCACCTGCTCGAGCGTAAATGAAGTGTTCGTTGGGTTGTGCTTGAAATTGATTTGGGACTAGATTTTCGGCACGATGTGAACCAGGTAATACCCGCAGTGGGCCAATTTCCTTGTCCATATCTTGGAAATAAGTTAAGACATTACAAGCATTTGGCGGGAGATAATCGCTAGTCCAACCAACAGAAATTGCCCACATGTCGCGATGCCAATTTCTCGTTTCGACCTCGATCTGTTCTACAGCTACTGGCTCGGTTAGGTTAATACGCAAACTTTCAAGTTGTATAAAGGGGCCCATCAATAATTCCAGAAAATCCAGAATTACTGGGTTGGTAACAGCAGTCAACATTCTCTCGGGGTCATGTTCCACCAAATTATCCATTACAATTTGCTTACCTAGACCATATTTTGATGATCGCTGAATTGGCTCAAATTCCTGAATTAGTTGGTGAAAAGACTTTTTCCAGATATCAATTGTTTGGAAATCAACTAGCCCCTTCAGTATGGTGTACCCAGTTTGTTGGAATTGCTCCAGATATTTGTTTTCTGTTGCCATAATTAGATTACTTAGCTTGGATATTCTCCATTATCCCCACATGTCCAAGCCAAGTAATTTCTTACCTAAGGATGTCAGTTGTGCCACAGGACGTTCTTTTTCCCATCCCCGTGGATCACCAGGGAAAGCGTTGGATGGTGGTTCTTCCCGATTTTTCCAGAGGTTAATTCGTTGTTGACGGTAATCTTCGTCGCCCATTCTAGTAGGTCTCATGCTGATATATTGTGCCAACCGTGGATTGTTCGATGCGTTGTAACCGCTACCATGTGCTAATGCCCGATGCCAGATGAGCAAATCTCCGGCTTTACCTGGAACCGCCTGTGGGATGAACTTTTTGAGGTCGGGAATTTTGTACTTGTGATCTAGGGGATGATTTGTACCAAAATCTGTTAGTTGGTGGTGAATACCGGGAATACATTGAAACCCTCCCTGATTTTCCTCTGTGTCAGTCAAGTATAGTACACCTTGTACACCAAAACTCAAAGGTAACTTAGATGTATCTGCATCCCAGTGAATGAAACCCTCGTTCGCATAATCAGGGTAGCTTGGGTGGGGTGGTGGTTTGAAACTGATACGGTCAATCGACACCCACAGCTTTTCTGTCCCCCAAATCTCGGTGAAAATCTGATGTATTCGTGAATGCTGGCGGTTGTCCCACATTGCCTGATGGTGATACATCTCGACCATTCCATTAGTGCGAAGTGGTACACGGTACCAATCCTCAGGGTTGTCATGTGTCATACCAAGAAAGTCGTACATCGCATCTATCACAGCATTTAGATTCTTCTGAGGTAAAGCCCCGGGCACAATGACGTAGCCATTTTTTTTAAAGAATTTCCAATCTTCGTTAGAAAGTATTGTCATCTCATTTGCCTTAGTATATGTTACTTGTTCAGCCTATCACATAACAGCATGATTTGAAGTATTCTCCATTAAGCTGAAGAATCAACCTGTTGTGCTAATTCTCCTTCCTGATTCCAAGCATGTCCAAAAGGGTGGCCTTGGTAACGACTGGATTTCGGCAGACAAATTAAGCCTACATCACACCGTACTTGTTCCCGTTTCTCTCCGCATATTAGTAAGCCCGTGTCTGCCCAGACTCCATCCGCCAGTTGGTACGCATCATCAGCGCGATACTGGAAAACAACGCCGCGACGTGGTCGCCCAGAGAGATTAGCGGGCGAACTGTGAAGTGCCAAACAGTGGTGGATACTAATTCCTCCCACTTTCGGTGTTACCTGTGCCAGCCGAAGTTCGTTTTCCCAGTACTGTGACTCCTGGCACATGCCGGTGAAAAGGCCTCCCTGCATATGATTCAACAACCCTAGTTTATGACTCCCTCGAACGACCTGCATACAGCCATTTTCGGGTGTCGCGTCATCTAGAAGTACCATCACAGCTACCAAATCTGTATTAGTATGGGGGAAGTAAGCGAAGTCCTGATGCCAAGCAAATGGACCTTTCCCTTTGACAGGTGGCTTCGTTGCCAATTTAGAGTGCTGAAGCTGGATGTTAGGACCGATCAACGGAGTGATTCGATCTAGAATGCGCGGACTTTTGGCCAATTCCATAAAAATTGGATGCTTGACCGTGATTTCTAACAGATGCACTGTTTTGTTCTCATGATCCCGTTTCTTCCATTCAGTTGTTACTGCAGGAGAATCACACGCTTCACGAAGCAACGCCACGTCAGTCGGTGGGAAGATATTATCAATAACAAGGTATGCGTCTTCCCAGAAAGACTGCATCTGTGCATTTGTAAGTCCTGCAACCTCCATGGTAGATGTGAGGCGTTGACTCATCGTTTCCTCCTTGGTGTGTTTTTCGGCTTTTTTAGAGACTGATTAGAGACAAAAACATAAAAATCGCAGCAAAGTAAAAAAACATAAAACGGATGGCTTCTGGAAAATAGCACTATCCTTATTTCACCTTGATTTAATGTGCCTATAGGTAATTAAGAAAACTGTATATTTCGCGAATCTGGGCCTCAAGTTTTTAGAATCACCCGCCAAATTATTTTTTTGTCGGCTGAAAAGAGGCGTAGTAACGTCCCAAAGCCGTTAAGTGATTATTCTCGTCAAACAATGTCGCTCTGCCGAGCGGTTTGCTTGTGGAACTGGCAGAAAACCAAGCATATCTGGAGACATACTCTAAACTCTCCAGAGCCGGCAAAATACCTTCCATAAATTTTAATACGTCTTCCGCTGAATGTCGGTTCTGGCCAGTCGATTTGGCATTCCAATCGGCAACGGCAAATTCGGTGATCCAAATTGGACGATTGTATCTTTGATGTACCTGATGCAATTTGTGGAGTAGTCCTTGAACATTTTTCCCGCCGTAATGATGGACACAAATAAAATCGACTCGGAGCCCAAGATCATCGGCCTTTTGCATGAAGTTTATCATCCATTTATTTTCCGGATTAACAGTAGCTGGCGACCCCAAAGGCAAACCAATGGCCTCCAATTTCGGCCAAAGTGCGATTGCTTCATCAACGGACATGTTCGACTGATTGGGACTG
>PACG01000028.1 GCA_002699335.1 Candidatus Poribacteria bacterium | reverse complement strand
TATTACTTCATCTATTATTAATAATAGGTCGTGTTGATCACAAATTTCACGCAGCTTTGCAAAATAATCATCGGGAGGCAATATGACGCCACCTCCTCCGATAATTGGTTCCGCTATAATAGCTACGACTGTTTCTGCACCCTCCCAACGAATAGTACGAATAATTTCATCGACACAGGTTGGATGAACATGATTGAAACCTGGGACAAGCGGCTCAAACGCCGCCCTGCGTGGAGACTGGCCCGTAGCTGACATGGCCCCGTAAGTAAATCCGTGATATCCGCGATAACGACTAATAATCTTATAACGGTTTTGTTCCGGATACATTTGACGCCCATATTGACGCGCAATCTTAATAGCTGTTTCGTTAGCTTCCGACCCACTATTACTAAAATAAACGTGATTTAGGTCTCCCGGCAACAAGTCTGCTAGTTGTTTTGCCAATAGTGTTGCCGGTATATTGATTTGTGAATGTGGGTAATAGGATAATTTTTGCATCTGTTGATAAACAGCATCCGCAATCTCCTGTCGACCATAGCCTATATTAACGTTCCAAAGTCCTGAGTAGGCATCTAAATACTGACGCCCGTCTGTATCAATAATTGTTGTGCCTTGTGCTTCTTCAAATACAGTGAGGTTGACCTGTTCCAGATTTTGATGTTGGAAAATTGGGTGCCAAACATGATCTCGGTCAATTTTCCTATAGTCCTGCGAGGCAAGTTCTTTCTGTTTGTTCACAGTAATTCCTTTCTAAAGTGTTGCCTAAACCCGGAACGTGAATTCTAGAGTGAGATGTTATCGCTCGATATGAAATAAGAAGGATCATTCTAGCACAGGTCCTAATTTTAAGCAAGACTTTAGCATTAGTATGGGTTTTTGTGCTAACGATTTGGGCATTCTCAGTTTGGTTATCACCAGTCAACATCGAAGTATAAATCTGATATTTTTTCTGATTAACGTTTGCTTGACTTCGGCTTGTCTGTTTTTGAGAGCCAATTTCACATTTCCATTCAGTTAAATTAACACCAATGATATACTATGGTCATGAATCTTTAAGTGGGCTAAAGCAATTTCAGACGTAGCAGAAACTCATCTTGTGGGTTACCAATATTTAGCTTGACCAACACCATATCTTAACGGAGGTTTAGTTCTTGTGTTAGCTTTGATCAGCATATTTTTAACTGTTGCAATTAATCCTGTTCGAGGTCAGAGTGCGGCAGGAGTTTGGCAATCACTCAGACGTCTAAACACCACGGCAACAGTACTTCATACCACCGCGCATCCGGATGATGAAGATGGAGCCTTGTTAACATGGCTAAGCCGAGGTCAGGGNATTCGCACCGGNTTATTTTCGCTNACCAGAGGCGAAGGTGGNGCNAATCTNATCGGGCCNGANTTGTTCGATGCACTNGGNATNCTGCGAACAGAAGAGTTATTGGTAGCTGCTCGGTATTATGATGTTGATCTCTTCTTCGGTAAGACAGTCGACTTTGGTTACTCCAAGCGACTNGATGAATCGATAGAAAAATGGGATCATCGTCTTTTACTTGAAGATACAGTGCGATTGATCCGAACTTATCGNCCTGAAGTGNTTATTGCGAAGTACGCAGGTAANTCAGGAGATGGTCATGGTCANCATCAAACCTCTGGAGTGATTACCCGNGAGGCGTTTGGTATGGCTGCTGATCCNACTCAATTTCCTGAACANATTCGTNCTGGGTTGCAACCTTGGCAAGCANAGAAATTGTACACTNCACGATCTCGATGGAGGAACAGCGATACCGAACCANCCAACCTGCTACGGATCGATACGGGAGCATATAATCCGTTACTCGGACANTCTTACCATGAAATTGCGCGTAAGGGGCTGAGTTACCAGCGNTCACAAGGAGCCGGACAANGGCAGGCTTCCAGAGGCAGTTGGTTTTCTTCACTNCAACTGGTCGATACTGTTTTGCCCGAAGATAAATTAGAAAAGAACCCTTTCGATGGTATTGACACAACCATCATGGGAATGAGCCGCTTTACCGAACAGAACGCTGATCTGAATGCAATGTTGATAAAACTTCAGAGGTCTATCGAAGATGCTTTAACTGCCTGTTCGCATCGGCAACCGTGGGTTGTTTTGCCTTATTTGGCGGAGGGGTTGCGGCAGACACGGGAATTGGTTGAAACCGTTAACGTTACAGAACTTCAGGAATTTAATAAAAACCACTTGTACTTTCTGTTGAAAAACAAAGGACAAGAGTTTATGGATGCTGCTAACAAAGCATTGGGCCTTTCGATAGAAGTGCTGGTTGATCCGCCGCCAGTCGAAGACGGTGTTCCCAGCTTTTCTCGTTCGTCAGAAACGTTCAATGTCGCGATTCCAGGTCAGGTGTTTACACTGACCACTAAGGTGGTTAACCCAAGCCCGTTAAGGATTGAACCAATCCAAGCAACACTTCATGTACCGAAGCACTGGGTAGTTCGCGTCCTTCAGCAGGATCTGTCTGCGCTGAGTCATAATGATGAAGTCCAAGCACGTTTTGAGGTACGTGTGCCTGAGGAAGCTAATTATTCTCGACCTTATTGGTCCCGCCAATCGGAATACCATGACGACGTTTACACGGTCGATCGACCTGAGTTTACTCATCTACCTTTTCAACCTCCAGAAGTCGTTGGCATGTTAACCTACCGGATTGAAGGGGTTGAATTCAAAATAAGCCAACCTGCTCAAACTGTGCAAATGATTCAGCCTTTGGGTGAACGCCGCCGGTTATTAATGGTAGCCCCTGCTCTCAGTCTAACAGTTTCTCCCTCTATCGGAGTGATTTTGGTTGAAACAGGGCAACAGACATTTACGGCACGGGCTGAAGTTTTAAACAATGTCAAAGGGATTACCGAAGGAAAAGTTCATCTTCAGATCCCAGAAAACTGGACGGTAACACCCAACGAACATCACCTTCNTTTCACACATGAAGGCGAAATTCAGACTTTCCCCTTTCAGATTTCGGTTCCTCAAAACCTTGGGGCCGATGTGAATTACACTGTGCGAGCCGTGGCTGAATACAACGGAAAACAGTACACTGAAGGGTATCAAGTGATTGATCATCAAGATCTGGAACCACGTTACCTTTATCGACCTGCATCCATGGAGTTACACACAGTTGATGTCAAAGTCGAGCCAGGTTTGAAGGTCGGTTATATTATGGGCGTCGGTGACAAAGTGCCGCAAGCATTAGAACAAATAGGTATCAAAGTCCAGATGCTTGGCAGTGAAGATCTGGCATCTGGTGATTTGAGTTCGTTCAATACAATTGTCATTGGCATCCGTGCTTACGCAGTCCGGACAGATCTGAAAGCCTATAACCGTCGATTGCTTGATTATGTTCGCCATGGTGGGAATCTTGTGGTGCAGTATCAGACACCGGAGTTTGACGCGGCACCATATGGACCTTATCCATACAAAATGGGTCGGAGACCAGAGGAAGTGTCGGAAGAAGATGCTGAGGTTACGATTCTAGAACCTGATCACCCAATGTTAAAAAGTCCAAATCAGATTACGTCCAGTGATTTTAATGGATGGGTTGAGGAACGCGGTTCCAAGTTTATGACGGAATGGGATTCTGGCTACAAACCTTTATTATTTTGTCATGATAAAGACCAAGAGCCACAAAATGGGGGACTGCTAGTAGCTGACTATGGGGCAGGCGTCTATACCTATACGGCTTATGCTTTTTACCGTCAATTGCCTGCAGGGGTTAGTGGAGCCTATCGACTTTTTTCCAATTTAATTAGTTTTGGGAATGATTAGCAGGGCTACGCCTATCCTTAGCTCTATAGCAACTGAAATACGAGCCATATACAAAATCCAAAAGAGAAAGCTATAAAACCACAGATAACGCTGTTAACTGTTTACAATTCTTGTATCCTATTTGGAAGAGTTCTTCTTTCAAACAGGACTTGTATACATATAATAAACGGGAAAAAGGATCGATTGCGGTTAGGTAATTTATCTTGAATGAATTAGATAATTGTGAACACTCATTTTTAAATATTTGTGCATGTTATCAAAGAAGCTAGCTCCAAACTGTTAGCATAAACCTTTGGACATTGCTGGTGTCACCTCGAATTCTTTAACCAGAAAAAATAGATAAATATGAGGTTTCAGCGTCTATTAGGATTTGATTTATTTAAATCTGAAATTATAGAATTTATCACTATGGATTTTATAATTAGTTTAGTGATTATGTTGACAAATATAATAAAAATTTGATATTAAAGACTAAAATACACATTTAGGAAATGAGATAATGGCGAAACTCTCTTTAGGACTAGATGCCAGCACACAGAGCTTATCTGCTGTAATAGTGGATATTGAAAATGGTGATAAATCTTTTGAGCATTCTCTGGACTATAGAAGAGATAGCAGATTAAACAATTTTGGGATTCGTTCGGATTATATTATTCCACCTCGAGTGGAAGGCGAAGCCGATCAACCTCCAGAAATATTTTGGGCAGCTCTTGATGCCATATTTAATGATATACGTACGGCTGGAGTCTCATTGGCAGATATTGTAGTTATTAATAATTCTGGACAGCAACATGGACATGTTTACTTAAATAGGTCAGCAGAAAACCTTTTCCTTCAACTAAGGCAACAGGGAAGCGGAGAAAAAGATCTTCTAAGTCTTCTGGAAGGAAGCCTTTCGTATCTGTCGTCACCTATCTGGATGACCTCGAACACGGTGGGTCAAACGGAGTATGTTAGGACAGCAGTAGGTGGAAAAGAAAATATGATTCGACTCTCTGGTTCGGATGCACCTCTAAGGTTTACCGGCACAGTTATCAGAAGAGTTGCTGAGCAGTTCCCTGCCACATATATGGTAACAGAAAACATCCAATTAATCAGCAGTTTGATTCCAGCTATACTTACGGGAAATTCAAAAGTTCCTATTGATTATGGCAACGCATGTGGAATGTCGCTGATGGATTACTGCAATAGGACGTGGTCTGTTGAACTGATTGACGCTACTGCTCAAGGGTTGCCAGGAGGTTACACTACCTTTAGTAAGAAACTGCCCGATTTGGTTTCTCCGAATACTATCGTTGGAAACATCGCTCTCTATTTTGTAGAAAAGTATGGATTATCGTCTAATTGCAAGGTTGTTGCTGGTTCTGGAGATAATCCGCAGGCTAAGGTTTTGGTAGCTGGAGATTTGCTGAGTTTGGGTACTAGTTTCGTCAACATGGTATCCACTGACGGAGAAACATTCGACATGGAAGGATTAGCTAACGGTATGTATGATGGGGTTGACAGACCTTTTATGTTCGGATGTAGAACTAACGGTGCAATGGTCTGGGATGAGGTTAGAGCACTTCATAATTTGAGTAAAGAAGATTATGATCCGGCAGAAAAAGCATTACAACGAATTGCCCCCGGATCGTCTGTTTTGTTCTGGCAACCGAAAAACGAGTCCTTCCCATCCTCAGGCAGTTTTGATCTGATTCGNATTACCCACNCAGAACCGACACTCGAATCCGATTACAGTGGTATTATTGATAGTAGCTTGGCGGCTGTGTATATCCACTCGGAAGCTTTCACCACAACCAGTCAAGAATTATTATATGTTACCGGAGGGGCAACTGATAGTCCTGAAATTATGGGTCGTACAGCGGCCATATGGAATCGGAAAGTTGTACCGATCGAAAAGGGTGGGCCAGCTTTGGGCGCTGCTGTGGCAGGAGCCTATGCGGCATGTNAATCTGAGAACTTGTCATTCGATGTAGAACAGTTTAGTCAGAAAGTTCTGANAAGNGGGAANTCAATTGCACCTAANCCTGCGGAAGTNGCAGCATATCATAANCCTAGCGGTTACTTGGAGCAGTTCAGAATAGAGGAAGCAAAAATTATTTCCCAACATCCTATCGAATAAAACCTTGGACTTACTATCATTCTTTTGGTNGTTTTTGGGAATTTGTCTAATTGTTCTCAAAGTAGCTCGGGTTTTCAGTTGGAGTTTGTTTTTCTTAAGCCATCTGCTAGGACTCATGATAGACAAACTATGATATCCCATCCTGATTTCCGAGCATCTGATTTCACTTCCCATTACATATTTGGTTTTTCATATTGGTATCAAAACAGTTTAAAATCTTTTCCTCGGGGTATTTCGTTAGGATTGGTTCTTGAGAACTGGAAACAGATCAACCCAAGATTATAATTTTATGCCTAAATCTTTAGCCACTGTGCAAATTTCTCCCCAAGTTTCATCTTCTACCGGAATGCCCTTCTTTAATCGATGTGTCCGTGTCTTATAGGATCGTTCTCCAGGAACCATTACTTCATCAAATCCGGGGGCTGGTGTGGCTGATTTTACGTAATTGATAAATTGTCCTACTTCAGCTTTGAATTCTTCAAGTGGTTTGAACGCTTCAATCCGGATCGCCTGCACAAATAGTGCGTTACCTGATACGTCAGCGTTCATCCGAGAACAACCGGCAGGTGACAACGCACCGGATAGAATATCCAGCACAATTGCTAGTCCAAACCCCTTGTGTCCAACCGTTCCACCAAAAGGTTGTAGAGAACCTCTTGGATCAGTTACATATACAGTTGGATCTGTTGTTGGTCTACCCTCTGCATCTGATAGCCATTCTTTGGGAATTTGCTCTCCTCGTTCCAATGCCAATCGAACCTTGCCACCAGCTGCAACAGCTGTCGTTAAATCCAACACAACAGGAAATTCGTGGTCAGAAGGAAAAGCCACTGCCAAACAGTTAGGTGGTAGAATACGCCCAATTCCACCCCATGGAGACATGGACAAATCCCCTCCGTGGCCGTTATTACTCACAATGCCTACCATACCTTGGCTGGTTGCCATGGGAAGGTACCCTCCTAACCGACCAACGTGGTTGCATTGATAAACGGTTACTATCCCTACAGAGGCCTCTTGAGCTTTTTGGATGGCGATTTTCATAGCTTCCATTGCGGTAACGTGTCCAAACCCCCAATTACCATTCAATACCGCTGTAGCAGGAGTCTCCATTTCGATCTCTATCTTTGCCTTCGGTATGATTTTACCTGTGCGGATACCAGCAACATACTGCAACAATCGACGTACTCCATGAGAGTCATGCCCATCCAAGCTGGATTCAATCAATAAATCTACTACTGTCGTCGCCTCCTCAGGACTTGCGCCCAATTGTTGATATAATTCTTGACCAATACGCGTTAACTCTTCCATAGAAATAATCGGCATTTTATTCTCCATCAGATAGCTATAAGTTCACGGATTAATACCGTTTCCCGCACGTCCATTAAAATCTCGTTCTCATAGGCAAACAAGACAAGTGTGCCACCAGTAACCAGGTCAATTAAGCAGTGAGGTTGAAAATCAGCCAATGACAGTCGTGAGAATCGGCTTAATCGATGTTGCAGGACACTAATCGAAATAGCGGCATTCAGAGTTCTCTTCATAAGCGAACTGAAATTCGCCAAGGCTCATTGAACTAAGTATAGCAGCAGAATTATACCTATTTTTTTCGAATGAGGTGCATATTAAAAAACTAGTAATAATCAAGTATCTCAGAGCCATTGTAGCATGATTTGTGGAACTGTTAGATATGAAATTGAAATCTAATACTGAAGATGATACTGTGTTCTTAAGTTCGAGTTTTGGGTTTTAATAACCATATGTAGATTAATAAATCATAGAAGTATTTTTCTCATAGTTTAGGCGTGAAAAAATGAATTTCAACAGAAGAAACTATCCGCCAACTCATGGAATCCGAGTTCCTGCTGAAGAAATGAAGCAGTTGGTAGTTAATCTTTTTACAAAGGTAAGTATGTCGGCCGAAAATGCTAGGGTGATGGCGGATTTATTAGTTCAAACGGACTTACATTGTGTCTTCAGCCATGGGACTAAGCAAATAGCCGATTACATCGGTATGATCCGCGACGGAAGGGTAAATCCTCAACCCAAGATTGAGGTGGTGTCTGAGTCCAAATCGGCCTTGGTGATTGATGGTGACGGTGGTATGGGACATTTACCTTGTTATTTTGGAACCCACCAAGTAATTTCTAAGGCCAAAGATAACGGTTGTGCAACATTGACAACCCACAACCATTATCATTTTGGTGCAGCTGGCAAGTACACCCGGATAGCTTTAGCACATGATTGCATTAGTATCGCCATCTCTTCCCATCGTATTTCATTTGGTCGTGAAGATCTCGTGTCTGGGTCTACACCAGGATCCCCAATTAGTATCGCCATCCCCTCAGGTGGTCAACCGCCACTAGTACTAGACATGGGAGGCGTTCTGTCGTATAACCTTACACTTTTTGAACAGTACCCTTCTGCTATCTTTAAGAGTATGGGATTAGGAGCAGTTATGCAATCACTAGGGGGGATCTTGGCAGGTATCTACAAGCCGGAGTTTCAGAAACCCAAGTCTCTTTGGGAATCGAACCAAGGCGCGTTCATTGCCATCTTTGATGTCAATCACTTTATGCCAGTATCCGAACTCAAAACGGAAATGGACCGTTACATCAATGAAGCACGTAGTATGAAACCTCTGCCGAATATAGATCAGGCGGAACTTGCTGGTGGCTTGGAATGGCAGTGGGCTTTAGAGAACAGACAGTCGGGTATTCCTCTTAGCTCTGAACATCAGGAGATTTTGGAAACCGTTGCCACTGAATTGGCAGTTGATGTGCCATTCAACCGGTATCAGCATACCCAGTTCTAAAAAGCCGATTACAGTTTTTATACAATTTTGATCCTTTATACTGTAATATCTGTATACAATTAACTGGGTTCGATTAGTTTTCCAACTTGGGGAACTAAAAAAAGGTGGTAAAAATGTCTGTTGGAACAAAGCTGAATTTTGTTGTTCTTCTTTTTTTTATTGCTCTAATGCCGACAACTATTGCTTTAGCAGCTGCACCGAAAGGACTCGTCGGCCATTGGCATCTCGATGAAGGCACAGGAAAAATCGCTAAGGATTCGTCCACTGAGAAAAATGATGGTGAACTTTGGGAAGGTGCCAAATGGGTCAAAGAAGGTGTCGATAAAGGTGGAAACTTTACGGGTAAGGGCTTGGCGTTCAAACCTCCATCCGGATTAAACATACCTGCACAGGGGGTAGACAGTCTGGAACAGGTTACAGCAGGAATTACACTCTCTGCCTGGATCAAAATTTTGGGACCACCTACTGAGGATCAGGGAAACATCGTTGCCAAACCTGGTTCTTACTATCTTGTCTATCGAGAAGGAAAACTTGGTATGTACCTTTACGGTCCTTCAGACGATGGTGGACTTGGATACAAGACTGGAAAAACGAAATTGCCGCTGAATAAGTGGATGCATGTGGCTCTTACCTATGATCAGAAGAAAATCTTTCTCTATCTAGATGGTAAAGTGGATTTCAGCACCTCAGCAAAAGAAGCCATTAAAACACGAAACAACGAAGCATTTGTTGGTATCGGTGTGGAACGAAAAAAGAGCCGACTTTTTCATGGTATGATTGATGAAGTGATGATATACGCTAATGTGGGACTGAGCCAAGAAGAGATTCAAGACAAACTCATCGACCAGGTGCTTCCAGTTAATCCGAGTGATAAATTAGCAGTTAGTTGGGGGATAATCAAAGCCGAACGGTAAAACCTATGCCAACCTATCGTGCTGGAGTTATTGGTCTTGGTCGAATGGGTAGCACATTTGATGATGAAATCACCCAAGGCGGTTCGCTCTTCCTACCTTAATTGCCACGGACCAACTTACCATGTTGCTCAAAATATTGAGCTAGTCGCTGGATCAGATCCATATCAGGAACAAGCCGATCTTTTTGCTGAGCGCTGGGGAATTGATCACAGCCACATCTACAACGATCACCGAGAAATGCTGGAAAAAGAGTTTTTGGATATTGTTAGTGTGTGTACTGTACGACAGCTAAAATTCGGGCAAATATTGTACAAGATGAGATGTTGAATGGGTTGTCGGAGAAATGGCATCGGACGAAGCCGCCGCCAGTGGGGAGGATTTAATGGGAAATGGGTATTTGGCGTTTAATAACGGTGTTCGTGGGTATCTTCGTAGCACGTCCTGTGGTGCCTCGTCATGGGAGGTGGATGTAATTGAACAACGGGACGAATTCGATCCCTTAACAATGCTGAAGAGTTCGAACTGATCCGTACCATACCTGGTGGTCGTCGGGGAGGCGGTATTCCAGCCAAATGCCCATTCCCATGGCCAGTAAGAATACAGGGCATGGGGTTAACAATTGTTGATGATATTGTTAATGCCATTGAAACTGGTCGACTGCCAAAGTGTACGGGGGAAGATGGACGGCAAGCGTTAGAAATCGCGATTGCGTTGCGAGAATCACACCGTCGCGGTGGGGTCAAAGTCAACCTGCCTTTGGAGGACAGGAAGTTGCAGATCATGGCTTCAGAGAGTCTGTACGACAACGTGCCAGGAAGCCAATTCATAGCACATCTGCCTTATCTTGTCAGAAAAATAACATTTTTTACCAGAAGTATGCTACTTTTGGCTTTTTATTTTGAGCCTATCATTTTTGAATCGAGTTAAGTGTTATTAACTCAACGGCATTATGATGCCGGGAGATGGCATTGAGCACCCCACCTTCATCAAACACGATTGTTCTCCGTGGACTGACACTGCGATCGCTTCTTCTTACTCTGTTGTTGATTCCGCTCAACAGTTTTTGGCTCCTCCAACAGGAGACAGTGCATTATACTTTCCCAACGTGGCTGGCACCAATCTCAAACGTTATTTTTATTGTTTTGGGATTGATACTGATCAACAAAATTTGGGTGGAACTGTCTGGGCGTATATTCTTAGATCAGACGGAACTCCTAATTATCTATTTTCTTCTTTCCATTGGCTCCTGTATTTGTTCCGACAAGGTTGGTCACCATCTGGTCGAATTCATGGTACATGCCCAATGGTTTGCCGACCAAGAAAATGAATGGATGCAGTTGTTTGGGAATTACCTGCCGCACTGGGCTTTGGTCAACGATCAAAAGGCAATTCGATTTTATTACGAAGGCGGGGTAACAGTTTATCAGGTGGATATCCTTCGTGCTTGGATTGTGCCAACGCTACTTTGGACCGGGTTCCTTGTTGTCGCCATGTTTGCGCTTTTATGTTTGAATACTCTTTTGCAGCAACAGTGGACAGAGAAGGGAAAACTGGCCTATCCTGTGATTCAATTGCCATTGCAGATGACAACTCCAAGAATGATGTTTTTCCGAAACAGATTTATGTGGATAGGATTTGGAATAGCTGCTTTCATTAGCCTTGTCAATGGCTTGCATTCTCTATACCCTCAGTTCCCTTTCATCCCCGTTAAACGTCGCAGTTTCGGCTATCTTTTTACTAGTCGTCCATGGAATGCGATGGGAGATGTCCGCTTATCTTTTTATCCATTTTTGGTTGGATTGACATTCTTGGTACCATTGGACGTCTTATTATCTGGATGGGTATTTTATTTGGGGTACAAGGTACAGCTTATCGTCAAGGCGTTAGCAGGTTGGCACCACTTTCCCTACTATGATCAGCAGTCCTTTGGCGCATATTTCGCCATTGCCTTATTCACTATCTGGCTAGGCCGACATCAATTTCTATTGATATTCCGGCATGGATTTGGTAACGACAAAGGTTATCTGAAAGAATCAAACGAAATGATGGGGTACCGATTTGCCTTTTGGGGAATAGTCGCTAGCTTGGTAGGATTGGTGTTTTTTTCTCATGAGTTAGGTATGTCGATTTGGGTTGCCGTTATCTATTTTTTGATCTATCTTGTTTTGGCTATGGTGGTCGCTCGACTTAGGGCTGAGATGGGATCACTCGTTCACGATTTTGCCGCAATTGATCCAGATCATTTTTTGACAGCGGTGTTGGGTACCAGGCGACTTGGAGCTGCTAACTTAACAGGATTCACTATCTACGGTTTCTTCAACCAAGCTTACATGAGCCATCCCATGCCGCATCTCCTCGAAGGGTTAAAAATTGCCGAACGAACTCGCATTTCCACTAGGCGAATTCCAGCTGCGGTTTTGCTGGTTACGGCCATTGCAACGTTAACAACATTTTGGCTGATGATGCACCAGTATTATTCCATTGGCGCGTCATCTGGATACTTTGGACCTTTCCCACGTGGGATGGTGGCTTACCTTTACCGACGGTTGCAACACTGGCTTACTTATCCAGTACCACCTGATTATATGGGAATGGGATACATGGTTGGAGGATTCTTTTTGGGAGGCTTGATTTATTGGTTAAGAATGCGTTTTCTCTGGTGGTCATTGCACCCACTTGGGTATGCGATGGCTAATAGCTGGGCTATGAACAATTTTTGGTTGTGTTTATTTATTGCCTTTGTTGCTAAATGGATTATCCTGCGATTTATCGGACTTGGTGCTTATCGTAAAGCCTTGCCGTTTTTTCTTGGATTAGCATTCGGAGATTTCGTAATTGGTAGCGTGTGGAGTTTGGTAGGAATTACACTCGGCATCCGAACTTATGAGTTTTGGCCTTGACGAATATGCTCCCTTGGTGCAAAAAATTTTCACTTCGATTCCATCTAACGAATATTAATTGATCAAAGAGAAGGTGCTCGTTTTTCTATGCTGTGACTTTTAGCTTGACGGCTTTTTGAGGAAATTATATAGTTTGCCAAAACTGATGCTATTCCAAGATCATTAAGATGATAATGCTGGTAAAAAGACCTTTCGAGCTAATAAACTTGAGTTTATAATGGGCACCGACTTCTTGACAGCGAAATAATTAGGAGGATCAAATGCACGTTGGAACACAACAGTTCAACACATCAAATGCCGATCTAGAGTATCTAGTTAGACACGGAGTCTTCAATAAAAATGAGAACTTTATTACTTTTTCCCGAGAGTATGGATGGGATATCGAGGAACTAGTACAGAAGAAAAAGCAGTGTGCCGAATTTGGCGTCGATATGGAAATGGTTGCCATACCTATTGCTCAGCTCAATATCAATGGCGGAGCCGTTCCCAATTATATGCTTGGCAATTATGATGAGGGAGATCAAGAAATTGAGCTGGTTTGTAACATGGTCCGACAGGCAGCCGAAGCAGGCATACCAGCAGTTAAGTACTTCCTTTGTGAAATGGAAAATCAACGAACAGAAAGCAACCCACCAGGGCGGGGTGGATCAACCTATAGCACTTGGGATTTAGAAAAAGCCAAGGATCGTGAACCGAGATACGAGGAGCCTGTCAGTGCTGAAACCAACTGGGAACGAATTACCTACTTCCTTGAACGGGTCATTCCTGTAGCTACCGAATGCAAAGTCAGAATGGCNTGNCATCCCTGCGACCCATGGNTGCCTGCTGGNTACCGNAATGTTGANAGGGTNCTTGGAGGNGCNNANGGATTCAAGAAATTCATAGAGATCTGTCCNAGNCCATACCACGGTGTGAACTTGTGNTTGGGATGNATGGCGGAGAGTTCAGATGATCCTGCGGCAGANGTNCCNNAGATTATCAAATATTTTGGATCAAGAAAGAAGATATTTCTCTGNCATTTCAGAAATATTATTGGTAGGAAGAACAAATTTCAGGAAGTTTGGCCTGACGAAGGCGTTATGAACATGCACCGGAATATGCGGGCGCTCAAGGAAGTAGGATATGAACACATGGTTGTNCCCGACCACGCGCCTGGCCATAAGGATCCGGAGAGCGGTCGCCAAGCATTTGCTTACGAGTTTGGCTACATCACAGCCATGATTCAAGCTGTCATAGATGATAATGGGTCTGTTTGATAACCCCCCAAGTTCACCTTCCCTGACCATAGGATATATTTATCAATAACNATGCTGAATATTGATTATCGTGCCTTAATTTCGTCGGCAGATTTGATCTATCATAGCCCGGTGGAAAAAGCNGTTGAAGGACAACCAATCGGCAACGGAGAAATGGGAACATTTGTTTGGACAANGCAAAATGCTATNNACTTCCAACTCAACCGTTGCGATGTATTTGCTGTTAATAAGAATCATGCTGGCCGTCAGGCAGGACCAACCGATTATTGTGGAGGATGTGCAAGTTTGATCCTTGATCTTGGTGGCGAGCCATTTTGCCAAGAGACTTTTACACAGCGACTCTCCCTTTATGACGCAGAAGTTTCGATTGCTGGTGTCGGAATCAGTGTCCGGTGCTTTATCTCCGCTGTATCTGACGTCCTCGTCTTGGAAGTTAATGACCAACGACCAGAACCCCAACCAATACATTTGACAGTTTCCATGTGGCGTCCGCCTTTAGTAAAGACAAAGGGACATACCGCACAACATCAGTTTATAGACGTTGTGGATAGTGTCTGTCTTGTACAGGAGTTCACCGAGAAGGATCATTACTGCGCCTCTGCCGTAGCGGCTCAAATTGTGAAAGATGAAACGCATATCAAAAAAGATGATAATGCCCACACCATTGTTACTCCTGCTGCGATGGGAAAAACAGAGATANTGGTTTCAAGTGCATCCTCATGGTCTTCCCAAACTGAAGTGGGAATGATAGCTGTCAATGTGTTACAGGAAGCTTCAGATCTGCCGTACAAGGTCCTTCGAAAGAAACATCAAAACTGGTGGCACCGTTTCTGGGAACGGACGTTTGTGCACATCGAATCTCAAGACAACTCAATTAACCAGGATGTCGGTCATTTCATGAGCTGTGTTCGCAATCTGCATCTTTACAACATGGCCTCAACTTCGCGTGGTAGCCTCCCTCCGAAATGGAACGGTTCTCTTTTCACCACTGAAGGTGATAAAAGACAATGGGGATCGCAATTTTGGGTTTGGACAACCGAGATGCTCTATTTCCCTTTATTTGCCGCAGATGCTATTGATTTAACTAATCCTTATTTTTCAATGTATAATCGACATTTTCCGGATTGTGAATGTGCTGCTTGGCAACGATGGGGAATTGCTGGTGCCTACTTTCCGGAAACAGCACCTTTTGATGGGCCGACTATCCTGCCTGATGATGTTGCCTTGGAAGTTCAAGCTGTCCTGCGGGGCAAAAAGGCATATACGGAACTGTCTGAACGCGCTTATTCTTTTTGTCAATTCGATAGCCATCTTCGTGTCATCACTAACCCGCATATTGGCCGTTACTCTTGGATCAGCCACGTTGCTTCCTCTGGCAGTGAACTGGCGATGCAAGCATGGTGGCGTTTCCGCTATACTGGAGATGTTGAGTGGCTTTGTAACCAGGGGTATCCACTTCTAAAAGGAACGGTAGAGTTCTACCGGAATCTTGTCGAGCAGGGAGAGGATGGACAATACTATCTTTATGGAACAAACGTTCATGAAGATTTTTGGGGTGCTAAGAATAGTATTATGGATTTGGCAGCCATTCGAGGTACAGTGCCGTTGGCGATTCGTGCGGCTGAAATATTGGAGACTGATACTGACCTTCGTGCCAAATGGCGGGAGTTGATTGACAATCTGGCACCTTATCCAATGGGAAGTGATCATGGATCGAAAGCATTGACGGGTGGTTTCTTAGCAGANGATGCTTGGGCTGCTGGNCATCTGGGGGATGTGNACGGTCAGCACAACCCNGAAGATATATGGCTNAATCCGATATTTCCCTTTGAAGATTGGACTTTGGAAACGGAAGATCCAAGGACAGATCGAATTGTACAAAANACAGTAGAACTTGCGCGCTGGATGCCACGGATCTTTNCTGGAGNAAAGCTTGGAACTGCTATACGNACACCAATTGTNTGGTCTAGAGTNGGGCGTGGTGATCAACTTCCCTCTGTTCTGGCCAGCTACTACGCATCATTCACACCGTTGGTGAATGGATTTAGTCTCTTCGAAGGAGAACAGGCACACTCTATTGAGCACCTGGGGTGTATTACTACAACCTTGCAAGATGCATTGCTGCAAAGCCTTTCCCCGTATCCCGGTCAGCCAGAAGTTATCAGTCTTTTTCCTGCTTGGCCGAAGATTTGGGATACATCCTTTCGTTTGTTAGCTCGAGGAGGATTTATGGTAACAAGTGCTATTCGTCAAGGTGAAGTGACGTTTGTCAAAGTTGAGTCCCGGTTGGGAGAGATCTGCCAAATCCGTAATCCTTGGGACATAACCTGCACAATTNTTGGNACTGATACTGAAACCAAGGAAACCTCAGGGAAGATCCTTCGTTTTGATACGAAGCAAGGTGAACATTATATCATGTTACCGAAAGGNAAATCCGCTTTTGCCTCCAGCAAAATCTCACCTGAACCGGCGAAATCACCGATATCCTATTCACTGTCGTTAGCAAATGGAACAACACACCAAGGCACACTTGGTCGTAGTTGAGAAAAGCGTTTTCACCCTGAGCCATATCCCACCATTAAATGGTGTTTGTCAATCGAGCTGGGAGCGTGTCTAAAAAGACATGGATCCACCAATCCAAAATATTCCAATCGCAAGATCGGCGGCCTGACCGTCAGATTAGCTTGGATTTCAGCCGGTTTGTTATTGACTTTGTTGAATAGATATTCGAAATTTGGACAAATACCAGAGGCTTTATGTCGGATTGGTTGTATGTTGATACCATTTCTGGTAGAATTCATCCGTTTGTTGATTGCCATATNGCATGACGAAAAGAGGAATTGAAGTTAGCTGAAATCTTCTGGAGNATAAGGTCGTTGGGACTTTGAAATAGAACAAAATTTGTTTTTCAGAAGTAGTAAAACAGTGAAGAGGAACGTAATGGAAAACCAAATTCAAGATGAAATGAATCTGACTCGACTTTTCATTCGTCGGTGCAAGCAACGAGGTCGCCAGTCTAAAATTGCTGATTCTATGGGGATGGAATTGAGTGGTTATAAACTGCTGGCTGGTACGCTTATCATGCGCAAACTATTGCGCCAACATGTACTTGATACTGATGAAGAATACGTTGGGGTCCTGTTACCTCCGACTGTACCAGCGGTTATTGTTAATCTAGCATTAACTGTGGATCGTCGTGCTGCTATTAACCTGAACTATACTGTCACCTCCGAAGTTTTGAATGCTTGCTTGAAACAGTGCAATATCAAACATGTCATCACCAGTCGTAAGGCTTGGGAAAAATTCGATCTAGATCTAGAGGCTGAGATTGTCTATCTGGAAGATTTTCGCGAAAATCCGTCTCTTAAGGCAGGTCTGTTTAATAAGCTGTCAGCATTATTCTCAGCTTGTGTCACTCCCGCAGGAATACTTGAGCGTAATCTGGGGTTACATGAAGTCACGGGAGAAGATCTATTGACTATTATTTTTACTTCTGGTTCAACTGGTGTTCCCAAAGGAGTGATGCTGACTCACACTAATATTGGTTCAAATATCAAGGCTATTGACCAAATTGTTAAACTGGGTCATGAGGATGTCATGATTGGGATTTTGCCTTTTTTTCATTCATTTGGATTTACTGCTACTCTCTGGGCTACAATGGCATTGGACATTAAGGCAGCTTATCATTTTAGTCCTCTAGAAGGTAAACAAATTGGCAAGCTTTGCCAGCGACACAAAGGAACGATGCTTTTAGCTACACCGACATTTCTGCGTGGATTCCTGCGTCGCTGTAGCCCGGAAGACTTTGCATCAGTCGATATAGCCATAACTGGTGCTGAAAAATTGCCGAAGGATTTGGCGGATGCTTTTGAGGGAAAATTCAATATACGGCCAGTTGAAGGATATGGAGCTACGGAATTGTCACCATTAGTATCAGTTAACGTTCCACCTAGTCGTTCAGTAGGTAATTCCCAGATTGACAGGAAAGAAGGAACGGTTGGTCTGCCGATTCCTGAAGTCACAGCCAAAATTACCGATTTGGATACTGACGAGGAGCTTGGGGCCAACGCTTCCGGTATGTTGTGGATTAAAGGTCCCAATGTCATGAAAGGATACTATGGACGTCAAGATCTAACTGATGAGCTCATCGTAGACGGTTGGTATCGCACTGGGGATGTTGCCGAAATAGATGATGATGGTTTCATTCGAATTACCGGGCGTGTGAGTCGCTTCTCTAAAATCGGGGGTGAAATGGTACCTCATGTCCAGATTGAAGAAATGCTCAATGAAATCATTGAGTCTACTGATGAAGACGTCCTCATGGCAGCTGTGACGGCTGTACCCGATAAGAAGAGGGGGGAGCGGTTAATTGTCATCCATAGACCGCTGCAACAAACACCAAACGAACTACGGGAAAAATTGGCAGATGAAAAAGGAATTCCGAATATCTTCATCCCATCAGCAGACAGTTTCTACGAAACAGAGGAACTACCATTGTTAGGGACTGGGAAACTCGACCTGAAAGGGATTAAGGATATGGCTATGCAACAATTTGGGTCGGATGATACAAGTGAAGTATAAGCTGGGTAATAAACTTGATTTCAACCTAATAAATCAAACAAAGAGAAATCTTACGATATTATAGCGTCAAGTCGATTTGGTAAATTCATCCACCATCTGTCACTTTGTGATGTCTAGCTAAGAAAATGGGTGTTACTTGGAATATCACTTGCTCCCAGACCTCTCTCAAGAATCCAAGTATTCGAGTCGTTTCCCAAAAATTCACCCAATTTCGCTTCTAAATTTTCATTCGTTCTGAAAGCAACGAGACCAATGATTACCACGGAAAGAATGTCTAGGAGATAATCAATGCTCCCGAACGCTTTCTTGGAACTCATGGGGAGCAGGTCATTGTTTCCAAGTTGAATCTACTGGAAAAATGCAATCATCCGGGACAGATTTTGTGTGGAAGTTCCTCTCCGGTTCTGGTAGCATGACGAACAAGTCTTGAAGCTAGTGAAGTAGCTCCCCTGTTATTCATGGCTGGTCCGATGTGTAGAGGCCCTGAGGTACTGAGATAATTTCCCCTCTTTTGAACCAACCAAAGATCAGGTTTTGCGGTCTCTCAGCACATAAACACCACACTGGAAATTAGCTTGTACTGTGATCAATTGGCTTATTTTTCAGAATTTTTATTAGAGGATCATATTCGACAATTATCGAGTGCGTCTTCATCCAGTTCTACACCCAACCCTGGCCTATCTGGTACCGTTACGTAGCCATCTTCCATTTGGATTGCTGGTTTAACAAGAGCATTCTCTCGCAGGCAACTGAGCGTAATTGCGGGCATGGTGGCATTGGACATGGTAGCACTGAGATGGGTTACATAAGCAGTGGTTGCTCCAAGCCCCACAATCTGAAGCCAAACAGGCAAGTGAGCAGCCTGCGAGACCGCCGCCTCGTATTTAGCATTCGAAGCTCGAGAATCCGGATAGGCGATAATGAACGAATCGTTCATATTGGCTTTTATGGCTTCAATTGGGTTTGGGTTGCCAAAATGGATCGTAATCGGTACATCGCAATGTTGCCTGATTTCTACATAACCTTCGATGTCTCTCTGAGGAATTGGTGTTTCAAAAGACTCAATATTGTATTTTTGAAGTAGATCAATCACCTTGAGAGTCTGTGCAGGCGTTTCGAAAGAATCGTTGGCATCAACTCGCAACTGATAATTGGCAGGTACAGCTTCTGAAATCGCCTGAACCTGTTCGACAATTTCAAACCATGGTCGTGCTTTTATCTTATGTACGCGATATCCGAGAGCATAGGCATGTTTGGCTTCATTAGCCCATTCTTCAGGTGTCATATCGATTGACCAATAGGCAATTGGGACTTTATGGTGAACTTTTTCTCCTAAAAGTTGGTACATTGGAACATCAAGCGCCTTTCCCATAATGTCATAAAATGCCTGCTGAAGCGGTGTTGGTGCAGATCCATTTATAAATTCAAAGGGGTTGCGACCAATATACTTTTGGATCACTTCGTCCGGTTGCTTGCCATCGTCTCCAATACCGATTATGCCATCGTCAGTATAGACTTTGTAGACATAATTAATCTGATATAGGTTACGACGTATCATCAGTTCGCTGATACCCTGATGATATGGAGCTTTAACCTGTATGATCTCAATATCGGTAATCTTCATATTAACCTCTCGAAATCGATTGAAAAAAGTTAGTTATTTGGATCAGCGTGTATCCATCTGGTTATTGAATCATATTTTGCATTCTTTCCGACACCCAATCGACGGCCACGTCTATCATCACCTGCCCCTTCTCAGCTGTTGCAAGCTTAGCTTCATGGTGGTATGCGCGATCATTTTTGGCGCGATCTGGATTAGAGATAGTTAGCTTGGCATTATCGTAATCCACGTTTTCCCAGTCAACATTATTCGGAAATGCGGCTAAGGCAAAGGCGGTCTCGAATTCTGAAGCATGTCCAGGGCAATTGCCTGATTCCATCTGTTCTGCAATCAGTTCGCTCGTGTAGGCTTCCCAATATGAATGAAAGGCGAGATTGATACCTAAGCGCTGACGAAAATCTTCCAATCGTTGTTGAACGGGCCCCGCGTTTCCGGCATGACCATTGATAATCAGCACATTTTCAATCCCATGCCGCCTTAAACTGTCACAAACATCGTATAACACTTCCCCAAACACTTCAGGCCGAAGTGTCAAAGTTCCCTTATGATCCATCCAATGTTCTGATACGCCGATGGCTAAGGGCGTAGTGACAATTACTTGCGGCCGCAGCTTTTCTGCTACCAGTTTCGAAACATGCAAGGCACTAGCAGTATCATGAATCATAGCTAAATGCTCATTATGTTGTTCAGTACTTCCTATCGGTACAATTGCGCCCTTCAATTCTCCTGCATCAATCGCCTCACGGACATATCGTCTTTGGTTTTCCCATAATAAAACTGATTTAATCATTTGTTTTTCCTCACATAAAGTATTGGTGCTGTTTAAATGACCTGATATTAGCTTAACTTTCCAGTAAAACTAAACGTGTAATGATTATAGATCCCATCTTTCATTTATCGGTTTTTGATAAACTTCAATTTCACCGGATACAACAGCTTCATAATCAACAACTTGATTG